>CAZWDT010000056.1:0-16375 GCA_964632755.1 uncultured Methanotrichaceae archaeon | reverse complement strand
CCAAGTCGGCGAGCACGTCCAGCGCAGCCATAGGAGAGACCGTAACCTACACCTACATCATCACCAACACCGGCGATGTGGCAGTAACCGATCTCGCCCTAACTGACGACCAGTTGGGAACAATAGAGCTCCCGCAGACCAGCCTCCTTGCTGGGGAGAGCATCACCGTCGAGAAGGCCTATCAGGCCACCAAGATCGACCTGCCTCGCATAGTGAACGTCGCAACAGCAACTGCAAAGGACAGCATCACAGGAAATGATGTCCCTCCAGCAACCGATACTGTGACAGTTAGTCTGAGCTACGAGCCAGATTACACCGTCACCAAGACGGCATCGCCTGAATCGGCATCAGTTGGGCAGACTGTGGTCTATACCTATGTCGTGGAGAACACCGGAAATATCGTCTTGGAGGAGATCATCCTGGTGGACGACCAGCTAGGACCGGTGACGCTCGACAAGACCTCGCTCCAGCTGGGGGAGAGCGCGACAGGGACGCTTGAGTACACCATCGCCCCTGATGACCTCCCAGGACCTCTCGACAATATCGTAACCGCCTATGTGACCGACATCACCTTCTTCGCCCTCGATGAGAAGTCGGCGAGCGAGTCGGTGGAGCTCACATACACTAGGGGCATCAGCCTAACCAAGGAAGCCTTGCCCGAGTCGGCAGGCCTTGGAGAGACGGTGACCTACACGTATACGATCGAGAACACCGGCGACACCACGATCTCCCTCACCTCCCTCGTCGATGACGTGCTCGGAAATATTGGGCTTAGCGTGACAACGCTCGGTCCGGGCGAGAGCACGACGGCGACGGCAACCCATATCGCTGTAGACGCCGATCTCGATGGCGAGATAGAGAAGGAGCTTACAAATACTGCAACGATCACCGCAAGCGATTCGATCGGGAGCCTTGAGGATACGGATAGCGCGACAGTGACGATCAGCCGCGCAAAGGTTGATCCCATTGCTGAGTGCGTCTACCTCCATCCCGATGGCCACACCTACACGGTCTTCTTCAGCTACGACAACGCCAACTCTGTGCCGGTGACGATACCCGTGGGCGATAACAATCGCTTCTCCAATGTTCCTAGCGAGATGGACAAGGGACAGCCAATCGTCTTCCAGCCGGGGCTGAACACCTACGTCTTCTCGGTGGATTCGGTGAATGCAGGAGTTGAGTGGCATCTGGACGGCACGAAGGCAGAGGCCAATAAGAATCATCCGGGCGAATGCAGCGGAACCTGCGAGATGGACGGTCCTGGATTCCTCTGCACAAACCGTGAGGATCCCTTTAGGGCCGACGTGGTGGAGGAAGCGGGATTCACCTATGAGTACGCGTGGTACTGGGACGGCGCGCAAGTTGGCACCACTAAGATAATCTCGCTATCCGGGGAGGGCTACGAGCCGGAGAGCATGCATACTCTCATGCTCGTGGTGACCAAGAAGAAGAACGGGGTGATATTCTCCGTGTGCACCAATACCATGTCGATCAAGGTGATCGCAGAGCCGGAGGTGGGCATAGCAGCGGTTGAGGGAGGCTCGTCTGGCAGCTCCCCGCCCCCGGCACGTCCCTTCTTTTAGGGGCAGTGGATAACGAGAGATCTAGATGGGTCCCCGGGAGACCATATCCCGGGGACCCACTTTTATAATTTATATGTACAATGGATCGTCGAGATTGCCGAGGGAAAGAGGGCATATGCAGTCCGATATCGGGGCTTTGCGATGTGATTGGGGGTGGCTGGGACCGCTAGCCTGCCTTTTGTTCATCCTCTTGATCCAGCCCTCACCTGCATTCGACTGGCCTGAGTGCAAGTTCCAGTGCCAGGCCAAGGAGGTTGTCGTGACTAAGGCCTGGCTGGGGGACGCTAACGGGGGAGATCTGCAGGGCTGTCGGGCAGGTGCTCCCACTATGGCCTACATCTGGGCCGAGTTCTACAACCACGCGAGCAAGCCCAGATATGCGGTCATAATGCTTGCCGATGTATACGTGGGAGGCGAACTTATGCACACCTTCTTCGATCATGGGATCTGCGTCATGGAGTCGATCCCCTCGAAGGCGACGACGAGCATCCCCGTATACTCCTTCTCTTGGACATGCGGCCAGGAGATCGAGCTCAGGCGCTTTGTCCTGAGCTGGGAGACTGCAAGCGGCACAACCTGTGATAACGCGAAGAGGATATGCAGCAATAGGAATACCAAATGCTATGGCGGCCTGGATACTGTGATCACCATAGAGTCTCCTCTGGTTGCCAACTTCAGCTGGGATGAGGCCTGCATGGGACGAGAGACGCAATTTACCCCGGATGCGAGCGGGGGATCTCCGCCTTACGCCTTCGTCTGGGACTATGGCGACGGCTCTCCTTCGGTTGCGGAAACTCATCCAAGCCACGTATACGAGATGCAGGCAAGCTATGCCGTAACGCTGCAGGTAACGGACGCCGCTGGATCCACGGCCTCTCTTCAGAAGATCGTAACGGTCAGGGATTGCGATCCTCCTGTAATCGAGGTGACGCCGAAAGAGACATGCCCAAATGAACCCCTCTCCATCACCGCCAGCGTGAAGGACCGGGGGGGGGTCGCCTGGGTCAAGCTTATCAGCTCGAGTCAAGGTCAGGGGATGGAGGAGATTTCCATGGACCTAGTAGTTGGGACCATCTTCGATGGAGAATGGAAGGGCTCGCTTCCACCTCGTCCGATAGGTGCTCCCGTGATATACTACATACTGGCCCAGGATCTGCAGGGAAACCGGGCGGAGACCCCCCAGATGGAGGCCTCATGGGAGGATCTGGGCCTCGATATGGATATCGAAGCATCCACCGGGGTCTCTCCCCAGGAGTTCCGTCTCCATTTGTTGGCCGAGAATAGCGGCGAAGCGGCCCTCGATGAGGTATGGATGACGCTCGAAGGGCCTCCTGGATCCCTATTCCTATCGGCTGATACTGAACCCAACGGCCAGGTGAGCTCTGGGGAAGGATGGACGGTCGAGTGGAGGAGAAGCCCCTTCCAGGCGAAGAGCTCGCTCGGTGTAATCGTGCTCATTCGAGCGGAGGCGGTAGGACAGATGGAGATCGTCCTTCGAGGTGGCGGAAGCTATGGGACATGCCCGCCCCTCACGAGGGAGGCGACCGTTGTAGTGGGGAGCCATCGCGAGCCAATCATCCCCTCTTTCGACTGCCTGGAGGAGCGGCCGGGCGGAGAGCTCCTTGCCCGTTACGGTTACATCAATCCCAATCCCTACCAGGTCATCATCTCGATCGGTCCATTCAATTCCATCCATGGAGGAATTGATGGGGCACAGCCGACTGAGTTCTCCCCAGGCGGGCATTCTCCTTCCTTCACAGTGGAGATGAGCGGGGAAAGTGTGGCCTGGGAGCTGGACGGCACGACTTCTTCTGCTACATATCTCTCCCCCCGTTGCATTGACTGCTTCATAGAGGGTTCGAACCTCACCTGCACCAGTCATACGGATACCTACTCAGCCGGATCCGATGACTTCCTGGCTATCGTTTGGCTGGTCGATGGAGCCGAGGCAGAGGGCAGCCTCTCGGATGGCGGGAGGAAAATTGACATAGATTGGGGCGTCTACGGAGAAGGAGACCACATGCTGGAGCTCGTCATCGAGAGATGGGCGGGAGACCGCAATCGCTGCGCTATGTTGGTTAGGGTGATAGCAACGCCTGTAGCAAGGATTGAGATGATGGAATAGGTGAGCAAAATGGCCGGACGGCTACGCTACGCGGGGAAATTGATTTCAGGTGCGCTCTTGATCCTCTCAGCCCTGCTGATGCTCTCGATCTTTCTTGCATCGAGCTCCCTAGCCTTTGATGAGGTCGTCTCAGGGGAGAGCTGCTCACTTGCTCCTAAGTCCCTCAGCCCAACGGGAGAACCGATACCTCAAGGGAGCCTGATCGTCCTCTGGGAAGCAAGCCACGGCGAGCCGCTATCGTCCCAGGATTGGGTCTTCAACTGGACCGCGCCAGAGGTCGATTCTCCCTTGAAGGTGACGATTACCCTTTTGGCAACCACTGTGGAAGGCGGATGCATCTCGGAGAAGGAGATCGAGGTGACAGTGAGGCCGAAGATCGCAAAGATCTCCATCGAGAAGGGCTGCATATTCTCGCCGCCGGTTATGGTCGGCCATAACGTCACCTACACCTACAACGTTACCAACACCGGGGATCTTCCACTCGGCAACGTGGTGCTCGAAGACGTCCAGGACTGGGGAACGGGATGCCAGCCGGCCCTCGTAAGTGGCGATGGCGGAATCCTCGATCCGGGGGAGACCTGGATCTATCATTGTCCCTACACCATCCCCGATCCCTACGACTACATCCGTCTCAGGACGATGGGAGAGAGATCTACGAGGATGATGCTGGAGCTGACCCAGAGGATGTTGGAGATGAGGGGTCGGCTGCAAATAAAGCTGGAGAACCTCAGAGGGCTCTATAGACGCTTCGATTCGACGAAAGCGGTCCTTTCCGTGGAGCACGAGGTACGGGAACGGGATCGATTTCACTGTCTATCGTTATGAGCATTTGGGGAGCGGGGAGATCCTCACGAGGTGGATAGGGCCAAGCGGCGTCGCAGGATTCGTCAACTACACCGATCCCATAACGAACTCCGTCCTCATAACCTTCTTGGGCCCGGACGATTCCGTGGAATCGGAGGCGTACTACTCACCTCGCACCAAGGAGTATCTTAGGATCGAGTACGACAAGCCCACAAGGGGCTACAGAATCTTCACAGTTATCGATTACAATACCGGCGATACGCTGATCATCCTCGAGGACGCAGCAGGCAATGTCCTCAACATGGAGTACAGGAAGATCCCAGGATATCGTCCCTTCGTGGAGAAGGTATGGGCGAGAAACGTGGCGATGGCAACCGCAAAGGGCCCAGGTGGGGAAGCCGTCTTCGATCTCGATAACTACTCACTGGAGATATCCAAGCCGCTTCCCTTCTTGAGAATATCGAAGAGGTCAGAGCATGAATATGTGGAGCCGGGAGACGTTCTTAAGTATTTCATCACCTACAAAAACGAAGACGGTGACGCCCATGATGTGGTCATCCAGGAGACCTACCCCAGTAACGTAACGTTCCTATGGGCCGATCCCGTGCCGGACGTGGGAATCGACAGATGGAATCTGGGAACCTTGGCTAAGGGGGAGAGCGGGACCATAACCGTGGCGGTGAAGGTCGCGTCCGGCATCGCGGCGGGGACGGCGATAAACAACTCGGTCAACATCACCTGCGCAGAGAACAGCTCTGCAATGGCACTGGTGACGACGACGGTCACCGGGGTGAGGCTGATGATCAACAAAACCGCAAGCCCCACCCAGGCAAAAAAGGGGAACAATCTGACCTACACCATAACCTATGCCAATGAGGGGACGGATAGGGCAACCAATGTGACGATACACGACTGGCTGGATCCAAATGTGGAATTTATTGGGGCAGTTCCCGACAAGACCGGATCGGAGGGGAATCACATATGGTGGCATATCGGGGACTTGAATCCTCATCAGGAAAACAGGACCATCAATGTGACGGTGAAGGTGAAGGGTAATGCTCCGGATAAGATCTCTAACTATTACCGGATCGATTACAACAATACAACGGGCAACAACTTCACCCTCGTGACGCTGGTCGTGGGCGAGCTGAACGTGAGCGGGATCTGGATCAACAAGACCGCGGATAAGGCGGCATACAAACGAGGCGAGCTCGTCAACTACACCATTAGCTATGGAAATAATGGTACCAAGGAAACTGCAACGGACGTCACGATTTGGGATATCCTCCCCGATGTCGAGCTGGAGAGCGTCTACCCTTATCCGGACGAGGTTGGCAAGAACCTGCTTAAATGGGAGAATTTGCCGGATCTGGCTAATAATACGAGTCGATCCATACTCTTGGTTGTGAGGATCCCCGAGGCCCCCAAGATCGCATTCGATATGAGCCAGTCGGTGAGCGGCGAGGGCTACGTCTACGTCAACAAGAGGCTCTCGACATCTCAGAAGATGAGCAGCCTCGTCAACAAGGTCAATATATCCGCGTACTACGTTAACCCTCAGAAGAACAACTCCTCCACATCCACATCCACGGTCACAATCCTTGGAGAAGCCGGCACAGAGGTGATCACAACCGAGCACGGAAGCGGCTACTACCAGGAAGAGGAGATTGCAACGCTCCGGACCAGCAACAAGAGCATAACGCTCGAGAAGGATATCTTCGCCCAGCACGAGAAGACGAGCTTCGCTCTCCCCGGCAATAGGCAGGTCGACTTCGACTCGCTCTGGTCCGACCGGACGAAGGTCTCGAACTACGCGAGAGGGGATGCGCTCTCGGAGAGCTATCGCTACATGGAGACCGTCGATAAGAACAGCTCCTTTGTTGCAGACCTCAACCAGACCGTCTACTCCAGCGAGGCCGAGTTCAGCGGAGGCATGGCCAGCATGGCTTACGCAAAGGGCACCGCAAAGCATACCGATGTGGAGATGATGGACGATTACCACGGCACCTTCAGGGTGGTGCAGTCGCTCGACTCCTATGGGAGCAGCGTGAAATATGCCAAATCCTCCAGGGGGTCCGGATTTGCAGTCTCGGATAAAAGCTCGGGGGGGCTTAGATCCTACGAAAGTGGAAGCGGCTATTATCTCTCCGAGGAGGTCATGCAGACGGGGTTCGCAAAGAAGGACTCGCGGATGGTCTACGCTCCAAGCAACCAGAGCGCTGGCCGGCAAAACGTCAACTACTCCTCTTTGTGGAGTGAGGGGATGTCAACCTGTGATCCGGAAGAGGGGACCTACATTGGAGAGGAGATCAGAGAGGCCTCCTATATCAGGAAGGAGGCGGAGATGGGCGAGTCCTCGATCTCCATTTTTGGGGAGTTCAACGGCACAATGGATATCGAGGCGAGGAAGGAGATCGCCCCGGGGAACGTCACAATAGGCGTCGAGCAGAGGCTCATCGGCCATTATGAGATGGATACTGCAATCAGCATAGCAAAGCCGGCAAAGCACCTTTATCCTCATGTGAACGTGACCAAGGTCGCGTACAGAGAGGATGAGTCCACCATTCTCTTCGTGATCAACGTGACAAACGACGGCAACAAGCTGCTTCAGCTGATCAACGTATCCGATCATCTCTCTCCTGACCTCCTCTTTTTCAACTCAAGCCAGAGGCCCGAGGTGAATGGACAGTGGATCAACTGGATCATTCCATCGCTCGAGATCGGGAGGACGAGGTCGATCGAGCTGAGGGCCAAGTTCGTGGAGGAGAACGAGGGCTTTGCCAATGCAGTGAACGTAACGGCTTTTTACGCGGGCGGCGTTGTGACTGCGGAGGATGCAATGAGCTTCCATCCGGACTGGCTATCCTGCTGCCCCGGAAGGCCGGAGAAGATCGAAGCGAACGCCTCCACAATTCAAACGGAGATATCGAGCTTACAGTGGAGGCCTGGGGACTGCATGAACATCACCTACATGAACGTCACGAGCCAGGGGATGGACTGCATGGGGGAGATGGATGAGTATTACGATCAGCTGAAGGAATGCGATTACATTTGTCCTTGAGATGGCTTTGGTCCAAGTGTACCTCATCCCCATAACTCCCTCTTTTAAGCCGGTGTTGCGGTCCAAGGATCATCAGATATAGAAAAAACTTTGAAGATTGTCCTGGCGGATGGGTGCAGTCAAAGGAAATCCAGCTCGCCACATAGGATGAACGGCACGGAAATCTCTTTATAGTATAAACAAGGGAGTCTCTTATGGGTGAACATTTGAGTGGGAAGACGGATAAGTTGCGGGAGCTTGTCTTGAAGATCTCCTCCAGCACCAAAGTCGTCGAGAAACAGGCCACCCAACACGGCAATCTTCGGGGCAGCTTGGAGATCGAACGTGCACTCTTGGGCGTCGTCTGTCAGATGATCAAGGTCTATAATATCCAGACAAAGCTCACCCCTGAGCAGCTTGCTGCAGTCGTAAGGCTATTCTACAAAGGTCTCAGCGATACGGAGATCGCTGAGCAGCTTGGCGATCGGGCCCTCAATAAGACCGTCAGTCGAGCAAGGATCAAGCTACATCTATTTCGCGAATCCGATTTGAGGCCACCATTTGAGAAGGAGGATTTCATACGCCTCACAGAAGAGGGGCGCTCGGTCAAGGAAATTAGCGAGGCCTTGAGGGTCGCGCCGTCCACCATAAGCGAATACCGCAATATATTCGAAAGCAGGCGAGCCTCGGAGAGGGATGGATACACTAAGCAGTTCGAGGAGATCCTGTCAGACCATGACGTAACGGAGAGGATGGTCTCCCACATTTCCAAAGATGGACTGCAGGACACAATAGATACCGATTATGAGGCGGCGGAGGCCTGAAAGCTAGATTACCTAACAGGCCCCCATCACCCCATCGTTCTCGGATAGCTCAGATCATCCCAGCCGCGGTCAGCGTAAGGATCGCAAGCATCCATTCGCCATCTACGAACAGGTCAAGGGATGGGGAAGCTCGCCGCTTCCGGAAGTATATGATGCATGCGTATCTGTAGAGCATAAGCTTGGTTCCCAAGGCAGTGGCCTGTTCCGATAGACCGGGAAGCAACGGCCATCGGGCGCTGCTGATCAGTAGGAGGAGGATTGTGGTCTTCCTCGCTCCAAGGATGACAGAGAGCGTCCTCACACCTGCTGCCTTATTGCCCTCTATGTCCATGATATCGAATAGAACGTTTCCCACGAACATGTTCGCGAGGATGAACCAGGATATCGGGGCCACCTCTGCAAGCCCGAGGCCTTGGTCGATAGCGGGCAAGAGCGTTACGACCAGCGTCCAGGTGGCGGATACGGCCATCATGTCCAATCTCCCCGCCCTTCGCAGATCGCAAGCAACCTTCAGGCTGAATCCTCAGTAATTCTACCCTTGTTGTAGGAGAAATTACCCGGTTAAATCCATATGGATAAATGTTTTTGCTACTATTAATATCTAATCGTATGCAATCGATGCGCGGCTTTCAAGTGCCGGCGAATGGTTCAAGGGAAATCGCCCCCTTCCATCATATGCCCGAACAGACGAAGATATGCCTCGTGAGGCTTCTGTGAACCCTGTCTTGATGTACTTCCAAAGCGGTGAAGCCCGCCCTCTCTATCGGATCGGATATGGGCCGGTCCGCCACAACGACCATCCTCCTTCCCTCTTGAAGGACCCGCCTCATCTCCACAAGGCTATCCTCCAGCAATCGGTCCCTGGAAGGGGCTCGGATCAAAGCCGACCTCCCATATGGTGTGTCGGATACAACGCTCTGGATGGATCCATCCGCCAGGGGAAGCCTCAAGGCGTCGCCGACGAGCAAGGCGCAGTCGAGCCCTGCCAGGTTGGCTCTGGATCCTCGCACGAGCTTCTCCTGCACATCGAGTCCTACTCCCCTCATCCCGGCGAGGCAAGCCTCCACGAGGATGCCTCCCGTGCCGGCAAAGGGATCCAATAGCCTCTCCCCCTCCCTTGCCTGTGACAAGTTGACAAAGGCGCGGGCCATGCGGGGCATGAGCACTCCGGGGTAGAAGAAGGGCTTCTTGTGGGGACGGCGACCCTCGAAGCCGCTCCTGTCTATGGATGCAACAACCTTGCCAAGCACCACCCTATCCCCGATGACGAGGCCCCGGAGCTCCATCTCCGGGCATGTCAGGTCGGCCTTGTAGCCGCGTCCAAAGAGGGCACGTCCAACCTCCCTCTCCACGTCCTGGCCGGAAAGATCGCCCTCCTTGATCTTTCGAGCGCGTATGCGATACCTGAGAACCGGCAGGTCCACATCCCGCATGGCCGCGGAAATGGCAGACGACCTTGCAGGAGAGATCGCAATCATCTCCATCACCCTGTGGGTGAGGGCAAGCCGTCTTCCTAGACTCGGAAGGTCGGGGCGGTCGATCTCCATAACAAGGCACTGATCGAGCCAGTCCACCTCCTTGTAGCCTTGCGAATGGATCTCCAGGAGGGCCAGGACCTCGCTTCGGGGGAGGGTTGGATGCTCCCCCGAGAGCTCGAATGCGTAGAGGTGCCTCATCCCTAACGCATGTAGTTGTTCAGGTTCATGTAGTCGAACTCGTCATCGTTCAGGACGTTCTCCAGGAAGTTGAAGAGGGTTCGACGGACGTCGTCCGAGAGGAGGGGGTACCAGGTGGGGCTTGCAACCACGACCGCCCTGAAGGCAAAGAATGGGGCGATGACCTTCAATAAGTCCTCGTCGCCGGTCTTCTCCATGTAGTTCTGGAAGAAGAGCTCGAATAGGTCCTTCAATCCTCCGGAGAGGTGCCGGCTCTTTTGAACCGAGTAGAAGATGTAGTTCATGGTCATCGCAGTGATGTCGTCTGCAGCCTCTCCCCACTCGCCCCGGCTGCGATCCAGAACTGTGAACCCGCTCCCCTCGCCAAACATCACATTCCAGGGATGGAAGTCGCCGTGCACCTGACAGAGCCTGTCGGTCATTCCCCTCAGCTTCCAGCGCCACTCAACGCATCTCTTCTCGATCTCGCAGAGCTCGTTTGGGTCGAGAAATGCGGGGCTCTCGGGATAGTCGTCGAGAATGCCCATGATGCATTCGCCATGCCCTACTATATCCCTGATCTTGCGCTGCCAGAGCGAGGGACAGTCCCTCTTGACCTTATGGATCTTTGCGAGGTAGCTGGAGAGGGCCTCCGTTCGCTGGAGATCGAGGTCGGAGACCCCTTCCTCCTTTATCCTCTCCAGATCGTAGAAGTACTCGCTGCCATCAACGCGCTCCATCAGCAAGAAGTACTCCTGCGCCTCGCCGCAGGATACCAACTTCCCCTGGCTGTTGAA
Source organism: uncultured Methanotrichaceae archaeon (assembly GCA_964632755.1). GTDB lineage: Archaea > Halobacteriota > Methanosarcinia > Methanotrichales > Methanotrichaceae > JAFGMR01. Next base: position 5,547 of record CAZWDT010000056.1, on the reverse strand, counting down.
GTAGCCCACATCGAGGGATCGCACATGCTCGGGGAGCTTTCCGAAGGCCGAGTGCTGCCAGATCAGCACCTGGGCCCGGTCGGAGAAGTGATCGTGGCCGAAGCCGTACTGCACCCTCATCGTGGAGAGGACGGCGGAACCTTGATCATCGCCTCGCCGATACTCCAGGAGGAGCGGGCTTCCATATCCAAAGCCCTTCACGTCCCCCGTTGTGGGTATGGTCTCTCCCATTCGCCGCATGCTGATGAGATCGATGTCCTCCCCATAGAGGCTTTGCAGGTAAGCCTCCACCTGCTCCCTCTTTAGGTCCATGGGAACACCTCATGTCCCCATATGCCAGCTGTGGAGGTACTCGTTCTGCTCAGGAGTGAGCTTCTCGATCTCAATCCCCATTGCATCGAGCTTCAGCAAGGCCACGCGGCGGTCGATCTCCACGGGGACGGAATAGACCGCTTTTTCGAGGCTTTTCCCATTCTCCGCTATGTGGCGAACCGATAGCGCCTGGTTTGCAAAGGACATGTCCATGACCTCCGGGGGATGGCCGTATGCCGCGGCGAGGTTGATCAGCCTTCCCTCGGCAAGCAAGTAGAGCCTCCTCCCGTCCTCCATCTTGTATTCCACAACGTTCTCCTGGATCTCCGTCTTGGATGTGGCAAGCGACTCAAGGGCGGGGATATCGATCTCCACGTTGAAGTGGCCGCTGTTTGCAAGGAGCGCCTGATCCTTCATCAGCCTGAAATGCTCCTCTCGGAGAACCGAGATGTCGCCTGTGAGGGTGACGAAGAGGTCGCCGAGCGGCGCCGCCAACCGCATGGGCATCACGCGATATCCGTCCATGGCAGCCTCAAGGGCTTTTCTTGGCTCGACCTCGACGACGATGACGTTTGCCCCAAGCCCCCTCGCGCGGGAGGCAAGGCCCCTGCCGCACCAGCCGTAGCCTCCGACGACCACGGTCTTTCCTGCGAAGAGGAAGTTGGTAGCATTGAGGATGCCGTGAAGCGTGGACTGGCCGGTGCCGTAGCGGTTGTCGAACATCATCTTTGTCTCGGCATCGTTGACGGCGATCACGGGATACATCAATGCCCCGTCCTCTGCCATTGCGCGCAGTCGCAAGACCCCGGTTGTCGTCTCCTCGCATCCGCCAAGGATCTCCCCCAAGAGGTGCCTGTGCTCCTTGTGGATAATGGCGATCGTATCTGCGCCGTCGTCCAGGGTCACGTTGGGTCTAAGCTCAAGGGCTTTCGATATGCAGTCGTAGTACTCCGACTCGTTCTGGCCGCGGAAGGCATAGACGTGAAGTCCCCGGGCGGCCAGGGCAGCTGCGACGTCGTCCTGTGTGCTGAGCGGATTGGAGCCGGTGATGGCGATCTCCGCTCCCCCCTCTTGCAGGGTTAGTATGAGGTTTGCCGTCTCCACTGTGACATGGAGGCAGGCCACCACCCTCACCCCTTTCAGGGGCTTCTCGCTTGCAAACTCCTCCTTGATGCTTTGGAGGACGGGCATGTGCCGCCGGGCCCACTCGATCCTTCGCTCACCGGTTTCGGCCAGATCCATATCCTTTACTACGCTATCCTGCATAATATCACCTGATGAAAATCCTTAATTCCGGAGACCGTCAAGAAGCTACTTAAAACCGACCATCGGTCCGGCCAACCATTAGAGCTATCTAGCCCGGCCAAATAGATCCCATACTATGAGCCTCTCCGCAACCCTCCTTGGGACCGGCGTCGGCATTCCTCAGATCGGCCGCTCCCAGTCGGGCCTGCTGATCGAAGGAGATAGCCTTCTCCTACTCGACTGCGGCGCAGGGACGCTGAACCGCCTGAGCGAAGCAGGGAAGTCCCCTCTCGATATAAACACCGTATTCCTGAGTCATCTGCATCTGGATCACGTCTCCGACCTGCTCGCGCTTGCCAAGGCCCGCTACCTCATGGGCACAAGCTGGCTCTCCCTCTACGGGCCAAAGGATTCGGCCTCCTGGCTCAAGGCGCTTCAAGCTATCTATCCCTATCTCGCGGAGATGGTAATCTCGGTCCATGAGCTAGAAGCGGGAGATCACCTCGATCTTGGGGAGTACAGCATCAAGACGGCCCGGGCGGTTCATAGCGTTCCTGCGCTTGCATATTCGATATCAACGGAGTCCCGGGCAATCGTATACTCGGGCGACACCGAGCCATGCCCTGAGGTCGCTGAGCTAGCCAGAGGAGCGGACCTTCTCATCCACGAGTGCTCATTTCCGGAAGGAATGCAGGTTTCGAACCACACCACGCCCCGGAAGCTCGGAGAGATGGTGAAGGAGGTCGATCGAATAGTCCTAACCCACCTCTATCCCCTGGCTAAAGGAAGGGAGGCGGAGATGGCAAGGCTCGTCGCGGACTTAGCGCAAACGCGAACGGAGGTTGGGCGCGACCTGATGAGGATAGCCCTATGAGGATAGCCCTAGGTGATCTCGCGAGCGCGATGCGGCGGTCATAGGTGTAGCGAGAAGCTTCCTTCATCAATTCCAAACAATCGCACGAGGATCTGCTCCATGGCAAGGCAGAGGCTCCGGCTTCGAGGCGACTCGCCGTCCATGCCGGGCTGATGAAATAGGTAGACGACTGAAGCTAGCAGGAACTCCACCATCTCCTGGGGATGAACCGCGTTCATCCTCCCCTCAACGATTCCCTCCTCCACGACGCCGACGATCAGAGGGGCAAGCCTTGCGACGGTTCGTCGCTCCATCTTCTCGTGCATCACCGCGTTGCTCTCCTCGTGGATGTGCTCCATCAGCTCCCTTTTTCCTACTGAGAGGCGCAGGATGGCGTTGATTATCCGGTTGAGCTTTGATACCGGGTCAGTTTCCACGGATATGATCTCCTCGATCTCCCTCTCCAGCTCGTCTAGGTTCTTCTCGACGACGACCTCGAGCACCGCCGCCTTGGAGCGGAAGTAGTAGTAGAAGGTTCCCTGGGCGACGTCGACCTCTCGGACGATATCGCTTACCGCCGTATTCTCGTAACCACGCTCAAGGAAGAGCCGCTCGGCTGCATCGATCAGCTCTCTTCTCCTCTCCCCCGGATCTTTGCTCACGCGACCCATAGCCCTACCGTATCGACTGACTATCGGTCGCAGTCTTTGGTTAAATAGGCTCCCGCGACAGATTCGGCTTTCGGCCGGGGATCATCCAATGGGCGCGAAGATCTCCGTCTCGATCTCCTCTGTGGGGACCACCATTGGATCGTTGAGGTATATCTCCCTCGTAGGCCCGACCATGCTCTTGTTGTTCTCCTTCAGCCAGGCAAAGAACCTCTCATATGTGGGGCCGCACTCCTGATATGGTCCTTTGTGCACGACGCGTGCCATCTCCCCTCCGGGAAGGCGGTAGCATTTGAACTCGCCGCTTGCCTCCACCTCCTTTCCTACCGGCACCACAACCTCTATATCGGCGCATCTATCCTTGTCGGCCGCCTCTGCCTCGCCAATTGTCGTCTCGTGGCAGATGAACGTGGGCCGCCCTCTTATGGGAGCCCTCTTATCTGCAGCGTACTGGAACAGCTGGGGTATCATCTGTGCGATCTCCTCATAGGCACCCTTCCGACGCAGCGCCAGTACGAGCTGGGGCTTTACCTTAACGATGGTTATCTCCTCCATGTGTTTACACCTTCCAAAACCCTGTATCTACTCGGAGGCGAGGGGCAAAATAGGTTTTGGCCAGGGTTGCGTCGGCCAATCTCGGCGGGCTCGCACATCATCTGCAATCCACGAAATCGGATAGCCTCATCTGGTGTCCGGCCTTCTCGCCTCGAACATGCCGCCAGAGCCGCAGCAGGGATCGTAGATCCTGCCCTTGTAGGGCGAAAGTATCTCGACGAGCGTCATTACCACACAGCGGGGGGTGTAGAACTGGCCCCCTTCTTCCCCTCTGCAGAGGCGAACTGGCCTAGGAAGTACTCGTAAACCCTTCCAAGGATGTCCTTAGAGCGGTTCTCCGCATCGCCAAGCCCGATATTCGCTATGAGATCGATCAGCTCTCCAAGGCGCTGCTTGTCAAGGGCAGGGCGGGCGTAGTCCTTTGGAAGGACGCCCTTTAGGGAGCGGTTGTCCCTCTCGATAGCAACCATTGCGTCGTCGACGATTCCTTCCTATCGTCGCTTGCTTGGCATTGGCCTGGAGGAAGGACCAGCGGGCCTCCTTTGGCACCCAGAATATGTTCTCCGCCCTGTACTCGTCAGGATCCTCGGGATCTGCGCCTAAGTCAAGCTCCCATAAAAGCTCTGCATGCCTCTCCTCAAAGGCATCGGAGATGTACTTTAGAAATATCAGGCCTAAGACGACGTGCTTATACTCTGCAGCATCCATGTTGTTCCTGAGCTTGTCGGCCGCCGCCCAGAGGGTAGCCTCGAAGCCCAGGGTGGCCCCATTATTCTTCGTATTCTTTGGATTATTTCTGCGTCTGCCCCTTGCCATGCCTACACCTTAGGTTAGATAGCGCTCAGTGACTATCCCATCCTATCCCATAATAGCCTTTTGTGGCGTGTAGAATGGACTTGGAAATATCGGTGCTTTAATGCTATCGATTCAAACTTGAAACTGACGAAGATGGGATATAAGATCGTTTTTACCGATGGAAATATGTTTATACATCTAAGTGCATTACGACTTACTGGAGGAAACATTTCATGAATAAATAGTTATACAAATTGACAATTTCAATTATTTTTTTAATTTCGATTGCCAGTTGTAGCCTCGATTCCGGTAACACCGGCCTCTCCCCCATTCCGATGGATCTGAAGAGCGGCAGTTCGATCGAGAATGGGGCAATAGCACCGGAGGATAATGGAGTAGATGTTGTAACGAACAGGAAGAACGTTCTGTCCAAGAACTCCAGCCTTCAGCAGGTCGTCTACGACGACGTCGGACCAGCCCCCCGGCCAAACATCATAATCATGATGGCCGATAACATGGGATATATGGATCCTGGCTGCTATGGCGGCGGAGCAGTTCTCGGTGCACCTACGCCCAGGATGGACCAGATGGCCAAAGAGGGCCTGAGGCTTACATCCTTCTACTCGGAGACCCAATGCAGCCCAACCAGGGCAGCGATGTTGACCGGACGTCTCCCGATTAGAAGTGGCTACAACACAGCCACGCCTCCGGGCGTCATGGCCGGCCTCTCTCCAAACGAGACAACCCTTGCGAAAGTCCTGTCCAATGCCGGCTACAAGACCGCGATGTTCGGAAAGTGGCATCTTGGCGATATCCCCGAGAGCGAGCCTCAGAACATGGGCTTTGACGAGTGGTTCGGTGTTCTGTATCACTTCAATGCCTACAGCCAGCCGGAGCGCATCGGATACGATCCCAACTGGGAGCTGGGAAGCCCGATCTACGGCATCGTCGAGGCGAAGAAGGGAGAGAACCTCAGCTTCGTTGCGCCGCTGAACCTGAGCTCGATGGCATTCGTCGATGAGCAATGCGTCGATAAAGCTATCGCATACATAGAAGAGCAGGCAAAGTGACTACTCCCCCGAATGAATTCGGGGGCATCTAGGTTGTATCCCAACCAAG
>CAZWDT010000055.1:0-16721 GCA_964632755.1 uncultured Methanotrichaceae archaeon | reverse complement strand
GTGAATAGCTGTGAAATGGCGTCAAACATGTCGAAAGAGAGGTCTCTCAATCGCGATGATCCCATCTTCTGCGACGCGGCAAGACGTGTGAATAGTATTCACATCGCTATACTGTCAACTACCCCCCACTAAAGTAGGGGGCTTGTAGCTGCGTAAAAAGCCGCGCTACGATGGGCAGGTTGGCGTCTACCCTTGCTCTGATGTTCAGAGCTGCATTGTAGTCCGCAAGAGCAGAGGAACCACAGCAGGTACAAACAAAATCGTCTCTTGTGGTACGGTTGGACCTAGAGATATGATGGCATACATGGCATTCTTGGCTGGTGTAAGCAGGGTCGATGTAGACCATAGGAATCCCAGCAATAGCTGCCTTATATTTGATAAACTGTTTGATCTGATAGAATCCCCACGAAAGATGTTTGCGCCTCCCGGACTTCCTACCCGTCGTCCTCTTCCGCATGCCTTTGAGATCTTCAAGGGCAATCACAGCAGAGGTGTCTTTAGCCTTCGCAACCATCTTTTTAGAGATGCAATGATTTAGTATCCCGTCTAAATCTGGACTCGCGTTTGCCAATTTTCTTGAGATGTCTCTTGGCACTTGGAGTCCCACAGCGCTGCAAATCCGCTTTGATGTTATCAGTCTTGATCTTGGTCTTCTCGATCGCATCACCAGAGAACACTTCACTGGTAGAGTCAACTGCGATGTTCTTGCGTCCAAGATCAATGCCGAGAACCGCCGTAGCATCGATTGGAGACGCTTCGGGCGCATCAACTACAACCGCCAAATAGAACGTCTTGTTTCTGAAGATCAGGTCACACTGGCCTCTAGGCATATTCATCCTGGGGGAATAGTAGCCACAGATCCGCACGGGTAAGATGATCCTGCCTTCCAGAGTAAGCAACGAGACCCGATCAAGTCCCTTCCAAGACATGATCCGTTGATCATAGGGCATGGCCCCATTGGGGTCAAACTCGACTTGGATAGATTTGTCTTTCTTGTAGGCTTCAACTGCCTTGGAGATAGCTCTGACCGCCATCTGTGCCGACAGGTTGTACCTTTTTCTGATTGGATAGTAGACCGTCTTTTGCAACTCTATCTTGTTAGCAAGATGCATGTCAAAGGCGGTCTTGGCAACGTCATTACAGGCAGCATTAAACTGATGCATGGTCTTATGGAGAGCTTCGGCTTGGTCGGGCGTAGTTTCGATCTTGACCATAAGAGTTCGCATCATACTATTGAAGTATTGGTTCTATGGTTACAAATAGTTATCGGAGGGGTAGCCCAATTCCTCTCGTCTCTGAAGAGGCAAGCATCCTTGGGCAGACGGTCGTGAACGATTCGCGTAATGAGAGACCGGGGATAAAATGATGAGAATGGATGAGAATGGGTAAGAAAGGGTGAGTCAGAGCTCAGTGGCTCATCGATTGATTTGGCGATCTGCCATAGCATTGTACACATACCCCTACGGGGAGGACGAAACAGCGCTCACAACAATGTTTGCCGCAGAGCTGGCAGGTGTACATCCTGGCAGCGCGCCCGCATATTTGACAGATACCTATGAGCTCCACGAATCTCAGGAAGCCTGATGAGGCTCGTAGTACTCCTCGACCAGCCAGTCGCCGATCTCCTTGAGGTACTTTCGCCTTTGCTCATCCTCAACGATCGCCTGGTATATCTCGAATATATCTTCGCTCATGGATCCATTTTATCACAGGCTGGCGAGTATTTAAATCTATCTGATAAATGAAATCCTGCTTGTAATCGACATGCTCTCAATCGAACCTCTCGATTCTGCAGATGGCTCGATGGTGCTTTCGGATTACATTCGTCCCCCTTCCCAAAGGCTTATCACAGGATCTGCATTAACTGCTGAAACATGCAGGGACCCTCGCAGGCCAATGATAGGATGTGCGAGCTCATCCGGATCTGCTCCAAAGCCGCCGAGGAGATACGTCGACAGAGCCATGTTGCCGTGGTGTCTCATATCGATGCTGACGGCCTAACGGCCGCGGGTATCATATGCGCTGCCCTCGACCGCCAGGGAATTGAGTATCTGCCTCTCTTCTTCAAGCAGCTCGACGCAACAGCCATCGAGAGGATCGCCGACCTGGGGGAAGATCTAGTCATCTTCACAGATCTTGGAAGCGGCATGGTAGAGGAGATCGATAGGCTTGGCATCCCCGCAGTGATCGCGGATCATCATGCCCTCTCCCAGTCGAAGGCCGAGGTCCTCGCCCACATCAATCCCCATCTTGTGGGAGCAGACGGTGCGACAGATCTCAGTGGAAGCGGCACATCCTTCCTCTTGGCGAGGGAGATCTCCAGGGCAAACGAAGATCTGTCAGCCCTGGCTGTGGTCGGCGCCGTTGGAGATCTCCAGGACATGGCCGAAGGGAGGCTTATCGGGATCAATAGGGAGATCCTCGAGATCGGTCGAAGCGTGGATGTGCTATCCTTCGGCCCCGACCTGAAGCTCTTTGGAAAGCAGACACGTCCCCTCTACAAGGTGCTGGAGTACTCGAGCGATCCCTACATCCCTGGGCTCTCCGGCAACGAGGAGGCGTGTATCCTCTTCCTGAAGGAGATCGGGATCCGCCTGGGCGGCGAGAGATGGCGCAAGTGGATAGACCTGGACAGAGAGGAGAGGTCGAGGACGGTCTCAGCGCTGATCAGGCGAGGGCTTCGATGTGGCCTCTCGAACCATCAGCTCAGCCGGCTTGTCGGGGAGGTCTATACGCTGCTCAATGAGACCGAGGGATGCGAGCTTCGCGATGCAAGCGAGTTTTCCACCCTCCTCAACGCAACTGCTAGATACGGCCATTCCGCAATCGGTCTCCGGGTATGCATGGGCGATAGGGAGAAGGCCTTCGACGAGGCCCGCGTTCTGCTCAGCCAGCATCGCCAGAACCTAGTAAACGGCCTCATCCTGGTCAAGAAGAAGGGGATCACGCCTCTTGGCCACATCCAATACTTCGATGCCGGAGGCGCCATACTCGATACGATAGTTGGGATCGTCGCTGGAATGAGCTTCCAGATGGCTGACCGCTCAAAGCCCATACTGGCCCTGGCTCTGACGGATGATGGGGATATGAAGGTCTCTGCCAGGGGGACGGCAGACCTCGTCCGTTCAGGGCTCAACCTCGCTCAAGCGCTCTCTTCCTCGGCCAAAGCGGTCGGTGGAAGAGGGGGCGGCCACAACGTTGCCGCGGGAGCGACCATTCCGCATGCGGCATGTGAGGAGTTCCTGGGTCTGGTTGACCGCCTCGTAGGAGAGCAGATCTCCTCCGGCAGAGGGCTTTTAGGCCCTCAGATCGGAGGCAGGTAGCAGCTCTCGTTCTTGTGGTTCCTCAGCACCTGGAAATGCTCGTCCAGTGTGAAGTTACCTATGAACTCGTGCGATATGCGGGTAGTCTCATCCTTGAGCTTTCCGGTCGGGGGATCGTAGACGACATAGCCGAGCCGTCCAATGCCGGTGAAGTTCGCCTGGATCCCGATCTCCACCCAATCGGGATTGCTCCAGAGGTTCATCCCTGTGTAGAGATGAGTGCAGTCCACGAACTCCTTGGAGGCTGCCATGCTCAAGTTGTAGTTCTCTAGGTAGGTGCTCTCCCGAAACTTCTGGTCGTAGGAGAATAGATGGGCATTGGGATTGCTCTTGCTTCCGATCAGCATGACCGGCTGGGCAGACGCTGCGGTCAGCAGATGGATGCAGAGCAGTGCTATGAGCACCTCTCGAAGCATGAACCCTCCATGACTGCCACACCTATAACTCTTGCCATAGGCTGCGTTGATACTCCTCGGAGAGCTGGCCGGAGAAGACGGTCACGGCCGGCCCCTCCATGAAGGCCTCCTCCCCCTCGAAGTAGATAATAAGGGGCCCTCCCTTCGTCTCGACCAGCACCTCCTCGCCGATGAGGCCGAGCCTGCGCGCAACTGCGGCGCTCGCAACAGCGCCTGTGCCGCAGGAGAAGGTCTCCCCCTCCACGCCCCGTTCGAACGTGCGAATCTCCAGCGTGGACCCCACCTTGACCAGGTTAACGTTCGTTCCTAGAGGAAACAGGGAACAGTGGCGTATGGGGGCTGCGATCTCCATTAAGGAGACGTCCAGGTCGTCGACGATGATCACGGCGTGAGGGACGCCCGTGTTTACGGCGCTCACGACTGCGTCGCCGATCGCTTCCATTACGACCTCTCCCTCGCCGAGAGCTGGTATGGAGGGGCGATCGAAATGAGGAGTCCCCATCTCGACCCTGGCCCAGAAAGTGCCTTCGACCTCCCTGACTTCCACGGGGATGATCCCGGCCAGCGTCTCAACGCTGAAGCGTTCTCCCACATAGCCCGCGCTCCATGCGTACTTTGCAAGGCATCGAATGCCGTTCCCGCACATCTCCGCCTCAGAGCCGTCGGGCTGGAAGAGGCGCATCCCTATATCGGATCGATCGGACTTCACAAGGAAGAGGACGCCGTCTGCGCCCACGCCGAAGTTCCTGCGACAGCACCGCACTGCAAACGCCGCCTTCATGGACTCGGAGACAAGCTCAGAGCGTATCTCGTCTATGAGCATGAAGTCGTTCCCGTTGCCGTGCAGCTTGTCAAAGGGTATCGTCCCCGGGCCGAACCTCACCTCATCCAGGCCTATCTCTGTTATGTCAGCCAGCTCCATTTTATATACCATGGTACCTTACCCAGCATCTTCCCCTTTGTGGTGGTGATGTATATTAAACCCATTCTACAGGTCGCCCTGGATCTGCTGGAACTGGACAGGGCAATAGAGATTGCCAAAGAGGCTGTTGCCGGCGGTGCAGACTGGATAGAAGCTGGAACGCCCCTGATCAAGAGTGAGGGGATGGACGCGGTGCGCGAGCTGCGCAAAGCCCTTCCCGGGGTGAAGATAGTAGCCGACATGAAGACCGTGGATACGGGAACCATGGAGGTAGAGATGGCCGCGAAGGCCGGGGCAGGAGTGGTCGCAATGCTTGCGAGCTCCGATGACTCGACCATCGAGGAAGCCATCCGGGCGGCCAGACAGTTCGGCGCTGAGATAATGGTCGATCTCCTCACGTCCAGCGACCCAGTACAGCGCTCTCGCGAGATGGAGAAGCTCGGCGTCGACTACATCTGCGTCCATGTCGGCATCGACCAGCAGATGATGGGCAAGGATACCATAGACTTTCTGAAAGAGATCGTAAAAGTGGTCAAGACCCCAGTCGCCGCCGCCGGAGGCATAAATGCCTCGTCCGCTTCCGAGGCCGTGGCAAACGGAGCCTCGCTTGTCATCGTTGGAGGAAACATCGCCCGATCGGCCGACGTGACGGGATCCACAAGAGCGATTCGGGAGGCGCTGGATCAAGCCAAGCCGTGGGAGGGGGAACGCCGGAGCTTGGAGGACGAGATGCTCGTCATTCTGAAGGAGGTCTCGACATCGAACATCTCCGATGCCATGCACCGAAAGGGAGCCATGCGCGATATCTTCCCGATAAACAGGGGCACCAAGATCGTGGGAAGGGCGGTTACGGTTCAGACCTATGAGGGGGACTGGGCAAAGCCGGTCGAGGCGATAGACATCGCTGGTCCCGGAGATGTCATAGTCATATACAACGGCTCAAGATACATCGCCTCCTGGGGGGGGCTTGCAACGCTTAGCTGCAAGGTAAAAGGCATCGAGGGCGTGGTCATTGACGGCGCCGTAAGGGACGTCGACGAGATCAGGGATCTGGGCTATCCAATATTTGCGAGCGCCATAACTCCCAATGCTGGAGAGCCCAAGGGCATGGGGGAGATCAATGCCGAGATCAACTGCGGCGGCCGGACGGTTCGCCCAGGAGACTATATCGTGGGAGATGACTGCGGCGTCGTCGTGATTCCCAAGGAGAGGGCCTACGAGCTCGCCAGGAGGGCGAAAGAGGTTGAGAAGAACGAAAGCAGGTTCTACGAGGAGATACGCCGTGGAAAGACCCTCTCACAGGTGGCAAACCTCAAGCGATGGGAGAAGGTTTGATCCGTTGACGTTATGCGCGAGGGGGACATGACGACAGCAGTAAATAGGGGGAGATCGATCTGCGCGCTTGATTTGTGCGGTCGAATTCCCAAATGCGAAGATAATAAGCGTAAACCATCCGCGCTAGCCCCATCTGAGCCAAGGAGCGCCGGACGGAGCAGCGCTATGAGGAGACTAGTATGGATCTCGATGAGATAATCACCAAATATCCGCCAAAGCAGATAATCCTCCTTCCCCTGGCGGTCATAGCCATCGCTCTAATCGTTCTGGGCACCACTTACCTCACCACCGGCTCTCCGGTAAGGTTAGGGGTGGAGTTCACAGGGGGAACGTTGATCACAGTCCCGGCCTCGGGCACGGAGGAGGGCCTGGCGGAGGATCTTGCCGGCTATCCGGTCACGGAGATCAGAAGTGTAGGTAGCCGATATATGATTCAGTTCGGGCCCATGAGCGATGACGACTATACAAGCCTGGCGAGGCTGATAAACTCCGAGTTCAACGATGTGGAGATCAGACATATGGGGCCGGTCTACAGCAAGGAGCTGCAGATGCAGGCGATCAAGTACCTCCCCCTGTCGTTTTTATTCATGGCCATAGTGGTCTTCATACTCTTTCGAGAGCCTTTCATCTCGGCGATTGTGGCGTTTTGCGCCTTCGCCGACATTCTCATCGCAGCGGCCTCGATGAACCTGACTGGCGTGAACCTATCGCTTGGAACGGTTGCCGCTCTCTTGATGCTCATCGGCTACTCAGTCGATACGGATATCCTCCTGACCATGAGGGTCACCAAGAGGAAGGGACCAGTTGAGGAGAGGATCATCGGTGCCATGGGGACAGGGATGATGATGACCGCCACATCGATTGCAGCGGTATTCTCGCTCTTCCTGGTCTCAAATTTGCTCTATCTGGTGGTCCCATCCTTCACGAGGATGGACATCATAGCTGATATATCGACGGTATTGATCTTTGGACTGATCGCAGATATGTTCAACACATGGATCACCAACGCCCAAGGGCTTAGATGGTATATGAAGCTGCCAAAGAAGGCGGTCAGGAGGAGCAGGAAATGAGTCTATCCGGCCTATCCAGAGATCCTCGCATAATCTTATTTGCGCTGGTCCTGTCGGCAAGCCTGATCGGCCTTATCCCTATGCCCACCGAGCATGGCCTGGACTCCAGGCTCAAGTACGGACTGGACCTTGAGGGAGGATCTTGGCTGCAGCTCCAGCTCCAGGGGGCAGTAGTAGATCTGGACTGCGATCCAATCGAGATACTCCGGATGCAGTTTGGCAGCCTCGGTTTGATCGATGAGCTGTCCGCAAGAAGCGGCACCTATCAGATCAATATGGCCGGCAAGATCTCCAAGGACGATGTGGAGGAGATTGGCTATGCCGGCGCAAGGGTGATCGAGAGGACAAACCAGACGAGGATTACATTGAGCGTCTCTCCCGAGTACGTGATCCTCGCTTACCTCAAGTCTGCCCTCGACGCCGATGTCAAGACGGTGGGCGTGGAGCCGGTCCGCTATGAGATCAGATCCAACGTTACCCGCGAATCCTTGAACGCGATCCTTGCCCCGATCAACGGCAGCGTCGCCGCAGGCGAGGAAGCCTTCACGGAAGGTGTGACGATAGAGACAGTGGACGAGACCAAGAAGGTGCTCGACCAGAAGCTAAACCGCCTGGGACTTCAGGATATCAGGGTCCGCGTGGTGGGCAACCGCTTCATACTGATAGACCTTGCAGGCGTTGACGTCGACACAGCCCAGGATGTTGTTGGAAAGCCTGGCAAGTTTGAGATAAGGATCCAGACCAAGGGCAACGAGAGCATGCACGTCCTCTACGGCGATGCGGTCCAAGCGGTGGAGCATCCTAAGTCGGGCGGGGGAGGGCGGGTAGGCGTTCCCTTCACCCTCTCCGAGGACGGGGCCCAGCTCTTCCAAAGGGCTGCAATCGATAGCGGTGCTACGAGGAATCCCCAGGCCCACTACGTGACAATGCTGCTCGACAAGGATGAGATCTTCTCTGCGCCCCTCGCAACCGATCTTGCAGGAAGCCTTGAGAAGGCCCCCATGAGGAACTTGGAGGCGACTGTCGGCACTGGAGATGAGGGATGGACCAAGGGCAGGGAGCTCTACATCCACCTAAGGGAAGGGGCGCTTCCAGTCAACGTTGAGATCATAGGCTCCGGCCAGGTGACCGCGGCCCTCGGCGCCCAGTTCAAGAGGCAGATCACAATAGCGGGGATAATCGCCCTCTTGATCGTGGCCCTGATAGTCTACTACCGATACCGCGAGAAGAGGATCGTCATTCCGATGGTCGGAACGTCGCTCAGCGAGGTCTTCATAATGCTCGGCATCTGGTCTTGGGCCGGCTGGCAGCTCGACCTCGCAAGCATCGCAGGCATAATAACGGTGATAGGGACAGGCGTCGACCACCTCTTCATCATCACCGATGAGCTCTTGCGCGGCGAGGCCGAGGCGCCAAAACCGCAGCCGAGCAAGAACCTCAAGCCCAGCCAGAAGAACATACAGGCCAAGGCCGAGCAGCTCGCCCAGGAGGGCGGCAAGATCAGCATTCCAGGCGGCAAGGTCTATGTGGCGAGGCTCTCCCGGGCCTTTGCAATCATCCTCGGAGCTGCGCTTACGACGGTCTTTGCAATGGCACCCTTGGTCTGGATGGGCTTTGGCGCCCTCCAGGGCTTTGCGCTGATCATCATAATCGGCGTGCTGATCGGCGTGGGTGTCGCAAGGCCTGCTTACGGGAAGATATTGGGCTACATCCTATCCGAGAACGGAAGGAATGCCTGAAGACTGAACCGGCCCTCGCGGCCGGTCCATTTTTTTTAGGTGTGCTCAGTATATTGATGATGAATGACTCATTGAACGATCAGCGAGGAGCTGAACAAGTGTGATTCGGGGAAGGCTGGATGCAAGGCCACTAGCTATCTTTCCTTATTTACGTCATCGCTAGATATCGTTTTTCATCCTCTGTGCATGAGCCCACAAGGATCATGAACATGTCAATCGCGGATGAACCCGCATTGCTTTATCGGATTCGTGTCCATTAGTGTGCATTAGTGGTTTTATTTTATTAACCGCTAATAAACGCGAATGAACACCAATAATTTTATTCGTCATATCACATATCAATTGCCATATCGTCGAGCGCCACGATCAATCCAGGATAGTTCACGGAAGACGCCGCATCCAGGCGGTCCTCGACCGTTGGATACCGGCTCGCGTCGAAGTGAACGAGGGCAAGCTTCTTTGCCCCCGCCTTTCGGGCGAGGCTGACTGCGTCCTCTGGATTGAGATGGGGCCACTCGGGGGATGTCTCGCCCGGGCGTAGCGAGCACTCGGCAATCAGCAAGTCTGCGCCCCGCGCGAGGCTGACTGCGTTCTCACAGAGGCCGGTGTCCGGGCAGTAGGCGATGATTCTATCGTCGAGATGGAAGCGATAGCCAAGGCACGGCGATGTGTGCTCCAGAAAGCGGCATTCCAGGGGGAAGGGCTGCTCGTGAAGGCCAGGTTCAAGCTCCGCGACATCGACGGGGTAAGGAAGCTCCTTCAGGGGGACGGTGAATGGGCGGTTGACTATAGCGTCGAGCGTCCGTCTGGTTCCAGGCTGCCCGTAAATGTGGAGGCCCTCGGAGAGATGGAACTTGTTCAATATGTGCAGCCCGCTGATGTGGTCCAGGTGGAAGTGGCTTAGAAACAGGTGGACCGGACCCTCTTCGATGAATCGATCGAGCTTGTGTATGCCGTCTCCTGCGTCGAGCAGTATATCATGATGCCTCGATCTTATGAGAATGCAGATGGTGTTTCCGGCAAGAGTGTCGTACCAGCCGTTAGTTCCGAGGAATACGATCTCCATGGCCGTCAATGCTACCCCTATTATTTATCAACCTGGCCTCTCAGAAGTACATAAAGATCAAAAGATATATCTATCGTGGGCGTTTCTCTTCTTCCGTTGAACGGTCATGGCAGGGGGGGGGATGTTAGGCTTTGAGGACGAGAAGATCGGATCCAGGGGATCATGATCGAAGCAGGGCATATGAGATCTACGATGCTCCTAACGATGTGACGGTTGTAAGAGTGCCCATAGAGAAGCTGCTGATAGGACACCTTATCGGCTACCTTCTCGACAAGAGCGAGATCGATAGGGAGGAGAAGCTCGCTATAAAGAACACGACCGACAGCCTGCTCAACAACATCGATAATCCGGAGGGCTCGGTTACGGACCTAATCGAGAACGTCGCCATCAACGAGATCGCGGAGTACCTCTCCGAGAATGGCGACCTCGACGAGGTGGAGAGGGAGTTCGTGCAAGCGCATATGGACCTGATCGCAAGGGACCGGCCCATCCGCGAGGCGAGGTCGAGCTACGAGAAGATCCTCGAGCATCACATGGATAAGCACGGTTCTTACCATCCCCAGGTCGCGATGGACGCAAGGAACCTCGGACTGCTGCTCCAGGCAACGGGCGACCTGGAGGAGGCAAGGAAGCTCTACGAGACCGCTCGAGCGATCAGCCTCGCCAACCTGGACTCCTTGCTCCAGGGCCTAGGAAAGGCCGGCGGGTACGGAGGGAGGAGGGAAAAGTCGAGGCGGTAGCGGGCCTGCGTTCATCCAACCTCCTTTTTAAGCGCGAAGATGAGAAGGCATTCTTCAGTCATTCGAGGCTTAAGGTGCGAGGTGTAGGGATGATGGAAACGGGGACAACTGAGATCAGATATCGGCCCATCGGGATCATCCATTCGGAGTATACGAAGCAGGAGGAGACCCCCATCCAGGGGATCTTCAACTCCTCCCGAGGAGAGGTGGAGCTGTTTCCAGAGTACGCCCAAGGGCTCAAAGACCTTGAGTCGTTCTCCCACATCATCCTCATCTACCACTTCCACCGGGCGACGGGCTCTTCCCTTCTTCAGAAGCCCTTTCTCGACGGGCAGAGAGAGCGCGGGATCTTTGCCATACGCCACTTCAACCGGCCAAATCCAATAGGGATCTCCATCGTCAGGCTGCTCGCGGTCAAGGGCAACGTTCTGGAGGTTTGCGGGATGGACGTCCTGAATGATACGCCCCTCCTGGACATCAAGCCCTACGTACGCCAGTTCGACCATCGAGAGGAGGCGAAGAGCGGGTGGGTGGACGAGCAGCATATCGAGGATATCGGGGATTGGAACAGCTCTCCAAAGGAGCTCAGGAGACGGGAGAGGACGAAACAGTGAGCGATTGCGGGTGGGCTATTCAGCCAAAGATCGACTATATTCATCCGAGTCAAACGGCGGCGGCGCACCCCGCAGCAAGCTGCTGGGTATTCATTTTTATGATCATGGCATGGAATCGAAAAATATAGTAGGGGAAGGGTTGGAACCCTCACCATCGAGAGCCCCACTGCATCCTTAGAGCGACTCCTCCCCATGTTCTCCCGTCCGAACCCTTATCGCGGCCTCGATCGGGGTTATGAAGATCTTTCCATCGCCGATCTGTCCGGTCTTGGCAACAGAGCAGATGGTATCGACGACCTCATCGACCTCATCGTCTTTTACCACCATCTCGATCTTGGTCTTGGGAATCATGTCGACGACGTACTCCGCGCCTCTCCACTGCTGGGTGATCCCCTTCTGCTTTCCGCGCCCCTTAACCTCGGTTACGGTCATCGAGACGTAACCCTTCTCATCCAGGGCTTTCTTGACCCCCTCAAAGGAGGTCGTCCTGATGATCGCTTTGACTTCTTTCACTTTAATCTCCTCCGCTTGTCTCGGAATGGACGAAGTTCGGATAGGCCACCATCCCGTGTTCGCTCTGATCCAGACCCGCGATCTCCTCGGCGGCCTCAACTCGGATTCCCATTGTCTTCTTCAAGATGAAGAATATGATGATTCCAAGGCCGAAGGCCCAGGCGAAGTTCACGGCGACGCTGATCACCTGAGCCACGAAGAAATCGGAGCCTCCATGAAGCAGGCCCGCGACATCTCCGTAGGTCCCGTCGGCGAAGATGCCAAGCGCCAGGAGACCCCAGGCGCCGTTGACTCCGTGGACGCTGATCGCGCCGACGGGATCGTCGATATGCAGCTTCCAGTCCATGAACCAGACGCTGGCGACGACTAGGCCCCCGGCGAAGATCCCGATCAGGACCGCGGCTGGGGGTGAGACCCAAGCGCATCCCGCGGTGATGGCGACGAGGCCTGCGATCGCCCCGTTTCCTGCCATGCCGACGTCAGGCTTTCCATGCCAGGCCCAGGTGATGAACATGGCAACAGCCATCGCCGCAGCGGCGGCGAGGGTGGTGTTCGCGGCTATGACCGAGACCCGGAGATCGTTTCCAACGAGGGTGCTCCCACAGTTGAACCCGTACCATCCGAACCAGAGGATGAAGACGCCCAGGGTGCCCAGAGTGATGCTATGGCCGGGGATCGCGTTCGGCGTCCCGTCCCTCTGATACTTGCCGATCCTGGGACCGAGGAGCAAGGCGCCCGCCAGGGCGATCCATCCGCCAAGTGCGTGGACGACGCCTGACCCCGCGAAGTCGAGGGCTCCCATCTCTGAGAGGAAGCCGCCGCCCCAGACCCAGTGGCCGTAGAGCGGATAGATGATGGCCGTCGTCGCTGCGCTGATGATGAGGTAGGTGCTGAACTTGCACCTCTCTGCCACAGCGCCGGAGACGATCGTTGCCGCCGTCGCCGCAAAGACCATCTGGAAGAACCAGGACTCGATCATCGCAACGTCGTAGGCATCGCCCGTCAGGAAGAAGCCACCCCACCCCATCACTCCGGTTACCACCTCAGATGTGCCATACATCACGGCAAATCCAACCGCCCAGTAGGCGAGAGCGCCGATGGAGAAGTCCATCATGTTCTTCATCATGATGTTAGCGGCATTCTTCGACCTTGTGAAACCCGTCTCCAGCATCGAGAACCCGGCTTGCATGAACATGACGAGAAAGCCGCACATCAGCACCCAGACGAAGTCGAGAGCCGCGCCGGGGTTCTCCTCGATGGTGATCTCGCCGGAGGGATCCACCGCCAGGGCTGGCGGTGCCAGGAGCGTTAAGAGGAACAGGGCGGTCAGGGCTACCACGCCTGTCCAGCTAGCTATGAGTTTTAATTCTTTCATTGATATACACCTAATAGTATCCATATATCATTCATAAATTATAATATTCGGCCCGGCATCGAGCCTGTAAAGCTCCTATCCAATGAGGACTTGGTCATATCGTTTTGATCATGGCTTCTTCCGAATGCTCGTACTTTGGCTGTATTGGGTACTGGTTTTCTGTGTTTGACAATCGATACGTAGCTCTGCACTTCCAGGATACAGATCCTCTTCGCAGCTCTTCACGAGATTAGCTTCGATCTCTCTAAAATGGGAGTGCTTCCGGTAATATAAAAAGAGATTTGATACATTGTCATAAAGAATCTGAAAAATAATTAATTTCGCATCATTTGGACATACAATGGTGCATCCATCAGCAAAGTGCAGGGGAATGCGAGGCGAAGCTGCATATGTATGCCAAGAGATCGAGGATTCGGGAGTCAGAAGAATATGCCTTACGTCTTCGGATCTGAAGCGATTGATCTCGATCAGACGGGAGTTCCGCCTGGACTTCGATGATGCGTACCAGTACATTGCTGCCGAGAAGGACGGCCTGGTTCTGGTGAGCTTCGATGCCGGACTTCGATCGGACAGATCTTGGACGGAAGACGCCTGCGGAGATCACGGCGGCCGGGAGAACTGCTTGGGGATCACCGCTCTGGTGATGGTACCCCTCTAAGATGATGTGGGCACGGGACCGAGAGCCGATATGCTGAAGTCCAAGTTCGAAACCGCCCAGCGCCTCCGGGCGATCGGCGACCTGTAG
Source organism: uncultured Methanotrichaceae archaeon (assembly GCA_964632755.1). Lineage (GTDB taxonomy): Archaea > Halobacteriota > Methanosarcinia > Methanotrichales > Methanotrichaceae > JAFGMR01. Next base: position 2,863 of record CAZWDT010000055.1, on the reverse strand, counting down.
GGGGCAAGGAAGCTCTACAAGATTGCTCGATAGATTTGCCTTGCATATCTGGACTTCTTGTTGCATGATCTGGGAAATGCCGGCGGATCGAAGAATAGGCGAAGCCGAGGCGCAAGCAGGCATCCGTTCATCCAACCTCTCTTCTAAGCGCGAGGGTGGCCGCGACGAATCCGATCAATAGGAAGAGGGAGAGGGCGAAAATATCGGGCATGATCTCCCCAATGGAAGCACCCTTCAGCATCACAGCCCGGAGGGCCTCGCTTGAGTAGGTGAGGGGCAGGATACTGGAGACCGGCCTTATGGACTCTGGTATGGACTGGATAGGCCACCAGACGCCTGTGAGGACAACCTGGGGCAGTATGACGAGCGGTATGAACTGGACCACCTGGAACTCGGTCTTTGCAAAGTTTGAGAAGAAAGCACCCATCACGAGGGCCGCTGCCCCCAGCAGCAGGACCACCGCAAGGGCCGTTGCTGGCGATCCTTCCATCGGAACGCCGAAGACGAAGACTACAACTGCCATCGTTGTTACTGACTGGATGACGGTGAAGACCGAGAAGCCGAGGAGGTACCCGAGGACCATCTCCGGCCTGCTGAGGGGGGATGCGACGAACTTCTCGAGGCTGCCCTGCGTCCTCTCTCGCAGGAAGGATACGGCAGAGACGATGAAAGTGAAGAAGAACACCACGAGGCCGAGGACTGCCGGCCCGACAGAGTCCATCATCTCGAGGTCGTAGCCGTGGATATAGCGCAGATCGAGCGGCATTGGCCTTTCGAGCCCGATTCTCACCTGATCCATCAATGAGGCCGCTATCTGCGGGCTTGAGCCGTCGAGCATGACGACCACCTGGCCTGGCCGAAGCACGATTGCCCCGTTCAGCCGCCCCTCCTCGATCAAGAGCTCTGCGTCCGATGCAGACCCAAGGTGGAGGATCTCGAAGTCGTCTACCCCCTCCAGATGCCCTCTCAAGCCCTCTTGGCCCCCCTCGTCGACCAGCCCAAGGCCGATTCCGCTCATCTCCCCGGAGAGGGCATATCCGAAGAGGACCATGAGGAATATAGGGGCGAAGGTGATCAGGCCAACGGTGCGCCTATCCCTCTTGAGCTGCCGAATCACCCTCAGGGCGACTGCGAGGATCCGGCCAAGGCCTCCCTCGATCCCTTCAAAGGTCGGCCTCATCCTCCCCCTCCTTCGATTCATCTTGGCCTCCCATCATCTGAGAGGCGAAGGAAGGCCTCCTCCAGCGTCGGCTCGACGAGCTTGAGGTCTCTTGGCTGGGCCAGGTCGAGAACCGTCCCGGCCTTGGCAAAGGAGTCCAGGAAGACGTCCAAAGCATCGCCATCCTCGATCACATCAAATCCTTTGGATACGAGCAGGTCGGCCGTCGCCCTTGAATCATCCACCCAGAGCCGAAGGGAGGGCCGAAGCCCTGCGAGTCGCTTGATCTCCTCTGGGCTTCCCTCCGCCTCAAGCCGTCCTGCCCTCATGTATCCCACAATCCTGCACTTCTCAGCCTCGTCCATGAGATGGGTTGTGATGAGGACCGTGGCTCCGCCCTCCGTGAGGGACTTGAAGTACTCCCAGAATGTCTTCCTCAGCCGGGGATCGATCCCAACGGTGGGCTCGTCGAGGAGTAATAGGTCCGGATCGTGGATGAGTATGCAGGCCAAAGAGAGCCTCTGGTACATCCCGCCGCTCAGGTCTCCCGCAAGCCTGCGCCTATGATCTTCGAGGTCGACCATATCGAGGAGCTCGTCTATTCGAGCCCTTCGGCGGGCCCCTTTGATGCCGTAGAGGCCTGCATAGAACTCCATGTTCTCCTGGAGCGTCAGGTCGGGGTAGAGCGCCTTGTGCTGAGTCATGTAGCCTATGCGGGAGACGATCTCCCTCACCCGCGAGACCGGCCGCCCGAGAACCTCCATCTCGCCGCCCTCGAGGCGGATTAGGCCGACGATCGCCCTGATGAACGTCGTCTTCCCCGAGCCGTTTGGCCCGAGAAGGCAGTAGGTGGTCCCGCGAGGGATGATTATGGATAGGCCATCGAGCACCTTGAGCCGGCCGAACCATTTAACGAGATCCCTCGCCGCCACGGCCACGTCATTCGAGGTTTCTGTGTGGATCAATACCTCGCCGCTCATCGATCAATCCCCGATTGCTCATTGGTCATTCCACGGTCACTCGTCGATCATTTCCCTCTGGCGCGTCTGCGATGGGCAACCATTGCAATGGCTGCAACGAGAAGTATCGCCAGGGCCGAAGGCCAGATCGGGTGCAATGTCCCTTTTGGGCCGACGGTGAGGTAGATCTGCAGGCTGTCCTCGAGGTCCTCTCGATAGCTATCTGAGAAGTCGAACAGCAGGGTTAAACGATAGCGCTTGCCAGCGACGGCGTCCTTCGAGACATCCAGCTTATAGACCAGCTCCACCTCCTTGCCTGGCGAAAGGCTTGGAACTGAGGACTGGTCCACGGTCACGTATATCCCGGCCTCGGGACGCAGCCTCGATATGAGATCGTAGGCCGTATCCCCTCCGACGTTTCGAACGACCACCTTGAGGACGTTATCCTTCGAGTCTGCCGAAAGCTCTGCCGGCTCCATCCTCATTACTTCGAACTCGGCCCCGCTATGCCGCTCTATCAAGAGCTGCAATGGATGCGCCTGGCTCGCATTATCGAACCAGTAATAGATATCGGGATTCTCAGGCCTCTCCTCCTTTCCCACCACCGCGACATCCCTCTGGTAGGTGTAGTTGACCGTCAGAAGGAGGGTGTACTCCCCAGGGGTTGTGTTCCTGAAGACCTCCAAGGGGAAGTGACTACTCCCCCGAATGAATTCGGGGGCATCTAGGTTGTATCCCAACCAAG
>CAZWDT010000054.1:0-17003 GCA_964632755.1 uncultured Methanotrichaceae archaeon | reverse complement strand
GATGCCTATGGGACAAACGTTTATAGCGCCACGAGGCCACGATGGGCCATGCAGAAGTGGCTCGATTCCCCGTGGCTGATGGCCTCCTTCCTTGCTGCAGCGGCGTTGCTGTTAGCCATATCAGGCCAGGCCGTCACCGTCACAGCGGGCGAAAGCATTCAGGAGGCTATCGAGCAGGCCTATCCCGGCGACACGGTCCTCGTCTCCAGCGGAACGTATCATGAGAACGTGTTCCTCACGGTGGGGATTGCCCTCGTGGGAGTGGATCAGGGCGATGGTCATCCGATCGTTGACGCGGCCGGCAATGGAAGCGCGATAACCCTCTCGGCCGATGGCTGTACGCTGGAGGGCTTGATCGTATCCGGCGGGGGCGATTCGGAGAGCGACGCTGGAATCAAGATACTATCCCGGGACAATGTCGTCCGTAGCAACCGGGTGGAGGGAAACGCCAACTGCGGGATACTGGTTGAGGCGGCCGGAAATAACACCCTCTCTGAGAACATCTTCCGGAGCAACGCGATTGGAATCGCTCTTCGAGGCGCCTGGGGAAATGCCATCGCCTCCAATCTCATTGAATTGAACGGAAGGGGAATCGAGATCCTGCCACGAGAGGTGGATGGGAGCATGACGCCTGCAGAAAGCGGCTTGGGCATCTCGATAAAGTACAGGCCGACCCTCGAAGGCGAGGACGTCCGAGAGCTGGGGCGAGAGGCTCGGGGTAACATCATCAGCAATAACCGGTTTGCGAATAACGGCCAGAACGCCTACGACGAAGGCCTTGACGATTGGGACGATGGATCGAGTGGAAACAGCTTCATCGACTTCGACGACCTGTATGAAGGATGCAGAGACAAGGACCGAGACGGCATCTGCGATGCTGGCCATATGATCCCAGGCGGCTCCAGCAGGGATCGCTATCCTTTGGCCTCGGAGGATGCAGCCTTCCTCTATCGATCAGACGGAAGAGGGGAGCTGATGCTAATGAGGATCGTCTATAATCCGGGAGAGGAGATGGAGGTTAGACGCAGCCTTCCCCTGGGGACGGGAGGCCGAATCGAGCTTTTGCCCGCAAATGGCACCTCGCCGATCGAAGCCGTCGAGGTCGAGGGAGCTGGAAGCTTGAATCTAAGGGCGCCGGCAGAAGAGGGATCGTACGACTTGAGGATCTTCGATGAAGGAGGTCTTCTCTCCTCGATAACCATAGCGGTCGAGGTCCCGGCCGTATCCGCATCGATCCAGTCTGCGAGCACCTGCGATACGATCCCGATCACCTATTCCGGAGCTCCCGGCCTCTTCGGCGACTGGATCGGGGTCTTTCCTTCCGGAGGGTCCGACGACCGGCCCATCGAGAGGAGGGTTCTTGCCGGCTCCAGCCGGGGCCAGCTGAACTTCATCGCCCCTCAATCGGCTGGAAACTACGACTTCCGCCTGTTCCGAGAGGGCGAGGCGGCAGCAATCGCCGAAAGCGATCCGGTGCACGTCGCGGCAAGCTCCGGCGTAAGGATTGTAGCAACGCCATCGACTGCAACGTCTGGGGAGGCAATCTCCGTCTCTTTCTGGGGGGGAAAGCCTAATGGGGTCATTGGAATGTACACAATGACGAGCCCCGACAAGTTCATGATCGATATGCAGTCACTTGGAGGGCGGAGCTGCGGTGCGATCACATTCGTGCCTCCGGGTCCAGGCAGGTACGACTTCCGCATGTTCGAGGACAACGTCTACAGGAAGCATATGGGAGCAAGCAACGTAGTGGTCGTCTCCTAGGGGGCAAGAAGCCTCTCCAGTTGGGCGGAGCAGTCAGGGCAGAGTACGGGGGGCTTCGCCCTGGCCTCTGCAGGCGATCTGGAGAGGCTCATGAAGCAGGGGCCTCTGCAGTGGTCGAGGCCCAGGATGTGTCCTACCTCGTGCAAAGCCTCCTTCACGAGCGTATCGAGGTCGAGGTCGGCTCCCGAGAGGACGGCGAGCCGGCCTGCAGCGCAGCCGAAGAGCTCTCCCGTTCTTGGGAAGAATAGGCTGTTATCCACCAGCCAGAGGGTTGGGTGGGCCCCGGATATCCTCTCCAGGTGGCGCAGGAGGAAAGCTGCGTTCTGCCGGGAGCCTGCAGGCATTGAGAGCCTGCCCCTGTCCTCGACCTCTATCCCGTAGAGATGGGCGATCGCCTGGGCGAGGATGGGCGCCTCTTTGGGATGATCGTGGTAGAGCCAAAGGATCATGTTTAATCCTTTCCTTCGATGATTGAAAAGCGAAACGGCTCGGCGGCATCAGGGCTATAAACCATAAAGGCTTCCTGGAGGAATATGGACCTTGAGACGAAGGCCTACCTCTTGTCGATTGGATCCGTAAGGCATGAGCAGCCCCTCTCCAGCGAGAGGTCCACGGCCGGTCCGGGTGCGGGGGGGCATTCCATATTCTTTCGATCCGGGGACCGGCAGGTCCGGCTCGCCGAGGACACAACCTCCCCCCTTCTTCTCGAACGCCTGGAAGGCGAAGCGATCCTCTCTTGCGAAGGTCGGGAGGTTGCAAGGGGAGTCCTCGTCGAGCCGCTCTGCCACTGTCCCGATCAGGCATACATCACCGTCTGCGAGCGCTGCATATACAACTGCAAGTTCTGCGCAGTTCCGATCCTTTGCGGCGCTGTGAAATCCTTTGCGAGCATTGAAGAGATGATCACAAGGGCCGCAGCAACTGGCCAGCTCCAAGCGATATCGCTTACGAGCGGAGTCGAGGTCTCCCCGGAGGCGGAGGTGGATCGGGTAGTGCACCTCGTCGAACGGCTGGGCCGCTTTCGCGTGCCGATAGGGGTCTCGGTCTGTCCAACGAAACGATCCAACCAGCTCCTGAAGGCAGCGGGCGCAAGCGAGGTCAAGTACAACCTGGAGACAGTCGACCGCGACCTCTTCCCCCGCGTCTGCCCAGGCCTCTCATACGATGAGATCATGGAGGCGCTATGCGAGGCAGTTCCCATCTTCGGCCGCGGCCATGTATTCTCAAACGTCATAATGGGGCTCGGCGAGTCGGACAGAGTCCTGATGGAGGGAATCGATGAGCTCGCGGAAGCCGGGATCTTGCCGACTCTCAGGCCCGTCTACCCCCATCCACTTCGCCGCGGCGAGCTCGATATGGTGCGGCCGGGGCCAGAGAGGCTGCTTCGGTTAGCACGATACGCCAAGAGGGCGCTTGATCGCTCCGGCCTTCGGGGGGACGCCGCCCAGACGATGTGCTACCGATGCACAGGATGCGACCTCGTGCCGGGACGGGATCTATAGGGCGCTCAGAACTCAATATCCTCATCACCGATCAGACAGGCCTTCTCATCACCGCGCCCGCTCATCTACTCGAAAGGAAAGGGCTTAACCTTTGCCAGCCGAAGGGATATCGGATGAAGATCGCTCTGCTCCAGCTCAACCCCACGGTCGGTGACATCGATGGAAACGCCCGCCTCATCACGTCAGCAGCCCGCAGGGCAGGGGTGGCAGGGGCCGACCTTGCGGTTGCGTCCGAGCTTTCCCTGCTAGGCTATCCGCCCCGAGACCTCCTCCTGGACGGCCATCTCGTTGCCCGATCCTGGGAGGTCCTGGAGGAGATGGCAGCAAGCCTTCGCGACGGGCCGCCCGTCCTCGTGGGCCTAGCCGAGCCCAATTTGGCCGATGTGGGCCGGCCCCTCTTCAACGCCGCAGCCCTACTACGCGACGGGCGCGTTGCAGAGGTATTTCATAAGACGCTCCTTCCAACTTACGACGTCTTCGACGAGGACCGCTACTTCGAGCCCGGCCAAGGCCCTCAGATCCTCGAGCTTGTTGGGCTTACGCTTGGAATCTCCATCTGCGAGGATGTCTGGAATGATCGAGACTTTTGGAACAGGAGGCGCTACCACATCGATCCCGTTGAGGAGATGGCGGCATCAGGGGCAAAAGCCGTGCTCAACCTCTCCGCATCCCCTTTCTCAGTGGGAAAGCAGCTTCATAGAGAGGCGATGCTCGGATCGATGGCCAAAAAGTACGCGCTGCCCTTTCTCTATGTGAACCAGGTTGGCGGAAACGACGATCTCGTATTCGACGGCAGAAGCATGGCCTTCGATTGCGATGGCCGCCTCGCCGTCCGTGGGGAGGCCTTCGCAGAAGACCTTGTGATCGTGGATCTGGACCCATCCTCCGGCAGCGTTTCGGGATCTATTGCCCCTGACGACATCACTGAGGAAGCGGAGATCTGGAGGGCGCTCGTCCTTGGGACGCGCGACTACCTCCACAAGTCGGGATTTAGAAGGGCGCTCCTCGGCCTCTCCGGTGGGATCGACTCTTCCCTCGTGGCAGCGGTCGTTGCAGAGGCTTTGGGGAAGGAGAACCTCCTCGGAGTTCTGATGCCGTCTCCCTACTCGAGCAAGGAAAGTCAGGAGGACGCAGCGATGCTTGCTTCCAACCTAGGGATAGAGACGATTGCCCTTCCCATAACCGATATCATGAAGGCATTCGAGGAGAACCTCGACCGAGCATTTCTGGGATTGCCTGCAGACGTCACCGAGGAGAACATACAGGCCAGAATCAGGGGCAACCTGCTCATGGCCCTTTCCAACAAGTACGGCTCCATGCTGCTTACGACCGGCAACAAGTCGGAGATCTCGGTTGGCTACTGCACCATCTATGGCGATATGGCAGGGGGGCTTGCCGTGATCTCGGACGTCCCAAAGACCATGGTCTACCGCCTTGCTCGGTGGCTGAACTCGCTCCGAGGCGAGGTGATACCCAAGGCAATTCTCGCCAAGGCGCCATCTGCCGAGCTTCGGCCCGGCCAGCGCGACGAGGACTTCCTCCCCCCTTATCATATACTCGACGAGATATTGGATCGGCACATCCAGGGGCATCAGTCGGCGAAGGAGATCGTCCAGGCAGGCTTCGATTCAGAGATCGTCGGCCGCGTGTTGCGCATGGTCCAGGCATCCGAGTTCAAGCGCAAGCAGGCCGCGCCGGGGATCAAGGTGACCGACAGGGCGTTTGGCAGCGGATGGCGGATGCCGATAGCCCGCAAGGATGCATGTCTGTAGCGTTTGCGAGATTTGGGACGAGCGTTCAAGAGCAATGATCGTTCGGGTTCGTTCGCTATCACATTCATCTATCGTTCGGAGATATGGTTAGTTGTTGGGATGGCTCTTCTGAGCTGCTGATCGCCAAGGAGTGGTCTCAGCGGGAGAATATAATAATGAAGATATGGATTCTGCCTGTGGCATTGGTGGTTCTGGGTTTGGCAATGATCCTTGCCCCGACCGTCGCTGCCGGCAATGGACAAGGCTCTAGCGACTGCGATGGAGTATGTGACTGCGAAGGAAGCGGCAATCAGAATGGCCCGGGGAGTGGTGCTGGCAATATCGCTCGCGGCTCCCAGAGGGCCAATTGCGTTAACAGCGGTGACGGTGAGTGCGACGGGAGCCAGAGGAGGACAGGCTCGGTGCTCTAAGGCACGAATATCTATATGGTATGACTGATATGACCGAGTGAGAGTCTGAGCGAGGAGATAGATATGAATCTTACGGGATCGCTATCCATCTCCGCCCTAGGCGTGCTGCTGGCCATTACCTTGGCAGTGGCCGCGGCTCTTCCGTCCAACGGCTACGGTGGCGGAGGGGAGAATGGCGGATTCGATGGTCCGATGATCGAGCCCTTTGCGCCAATGGGAGGACCTGGAGGGTACGACGATGAGCCCATGATGGGGTGGGCAGGTCATATGGATATGCCTCCCGACCATGCCCGCATGTTATACGGGGCAGATGGCTTCGCCTTCGAGGGAGATCGCCCTCATACATTGAGCATACATATCGGCCAGGCGAGGTTCATCCCCGCTTCATATGTGAGAGGGCTATTGGCCGAGAACAAGACATTGGACCAGATTAGGCAGAACCTCCTTGAGAAGAACGCCACGGTCTACAGCCATGGCATGCTCAGCTTCGACGGCAAGCCCTATCGGCTGGATCACATCAGCCTGATCCTCGGGGAGAACGGCTCATCCCTCGAGGCTGATCTCGTAGATCCCCGTTGCTGCCTTGCACCCTGGTGTGATCGGACCGAGAGCTGTCAGGTCCTCGGTGGCATTGCCCTCTCCTCGACAAAGGAGAATCCAGCGATTGGCCAGGGCCAGATGACGATACTCGATGGGGATTGGGCCCAAAGATACTCCTTGGTAGTGGATGCCGGGCCAATGCAATTTCCCATGCATTAGGTGAGGTCGAGCATGAAAGAAATTCATCGGGGGTTGAGAGCCTGAAGGGGCTCATCATACCGGTGGTGATGCTGATCGCGGCCACATCGGTCCAGGGATCCGACCTCTCGAAGGGCCAGGAGGCGCAGACCCTCTTCTTGGAGGTCTACCTGGAGAGCACGGGAATGGCGCTTGTGGTCGGCTATGTGGAGCCCCAAACGCTATCCAACCTCTCCTTCATCGAGGGATCGGAGTATATCTACGAGGAGGAGACCGGCCAGCTCTATGCCATGACCGACTCGCTCGGCCGAGATGGCGTCTGGGCAGATCTGAGCCTTGAGGGCACCTACTCTCTCTGCCAGGTCACCTTCTACATGCCAGATGGCGAGGCGGTCGAGGTAGAGGCCTCCGCCGGACTGGATCGTTACATCTACTCCGCTGAGGAGGGATGCGAAGTCCAGGTTTGCGGATACTCCGTAAGAGATCCTGCGGTCACCATCCGGCCCCTGCCATCAGGAACGGAGGAATGATATGAGATATACGAGACTGAGCATCGCGATTGCGGCAATCGTCCTCCTTCTGCAATGGGGCGATGCAGCAATCGTGGATATCCACCTGGGACCGGCCATAGTCAGCCTTGATCCAGGAAGGGAATACTTCTTCATCGAGATGGACGAAGCAGTGCAAGATCATCACCACTCCCCCTCGGGGGACTTCGACTATACCCTCTATCCGGCGACGATGAGCTTTTCACAGAACCGCATACGCCTGGAGCTGCGCGCGATGGACGAGCCCATAGAGGCCACCCCAGATCTGTTGCTTTATTCCCTGCTCGACTCGGAGCTAGCGCCTTGGCAGATGGAGATAGAGGATCTCCCATTGGACGGCCGGCCCGGGATCGTCGCCCGCGGACTGGGGAAGATGGGCCAGGAGGCCAACGCGGCAGCCTTCAGCCCGACGGATCGAACGATACTGCTCGTCGGCTCCGACCTTGGCGAGGAGGAAAGCATGAGCCTATTTCGATCCATTAGGGTGGACGCATGAGGAACTAGGAAGATGCCTTGCCGGAGGTGATGATCTACGAAGCTCGATCGCATGCTGACCAAGGTCAACCGCATCAGCGCATGGGTTCTGTTGGTGCTTATGGTGATCTACATCATCACAGGGTACGCCTGGTCGGATAGGATCATCATGTCCCTCAGGGAGGCAGTGCGCATACACACCACCCTCGACCTCTTGCTGATTCCGGTCTTTCTCATCCATGTGGCGATCAGCGCCAGGTTCACGCTGAAGAGATATCGCGTGGGCCATCAGCGATTGGTCGATGCAGCGCTCCTCTCGATCGCGCTGATCTCCTATGGCCTGGTCCTGATGGTGGAGCTGCGCTGAGGATTTGGCTTCTTAAAAGCGCATCCACGCTAATGCCAGAGGACGACCCCATGCCTGGGTCAGAGGCCTTCTCCACCTGTTCTTATGGTGATGGCCTCCTCGATCGATGTGATGAATATTCGGCCGTCGCCCATGCTCCCGGTCCTTCCCCCCTCCTCGATGATCTTCGCGGCTTTCATTGCCTCCTCGTCCTCCACGACCAGCATTAGCGTGGTCTTTGGCATGTCGTAGCTATGGCCTTTCACGCTGACCCCTTTCTGCTTGCCCCGACCGTATACGTCGAAGCGGGTGAAGGCGGGAAATCCGCCTGCATCCAGCCTCTTTGCCACCTCGTCCACCTTCTCCGGCCTGACGATCGCCCATATCATCTTCATCCATCCACCTCTGCCATGCGTTTCGATCGTTTCAATGCATAAGCATAGCGCCGCTGGAACGAGCAATGGCAGACGATACCTTTTTTAACATGGAAGTATAATATCCCAGTATATCTGAGGATCGGAGTAGCGTATGAAGGGAGAGCAGCTGCTGCTCGTGCTGATGGCCATCATGGTAGCTTCTGGCCAGGCTCTGGGGAATGTCGCGCTCAATGAGCCTTGCCAGGGCGAGGAGTACGTGAACACCATACGGGCATCGGGCACGGGGACGGTGGATATCGCAACCTCCATAGTGGATAAGAGGATCGCGCTCGAGTACTACAACGTCCTCTACGGGACGGGCGATTTCGAGATGGACTCGCAGAATCAGGTCTCCACAAGCTCCGGCTCTATTCAGGGCCAGATCAACGGATCGCAAGCCCCCCTCAACCTTTTGGATAGCACGAGGATGAGCTTCTCCGGGACTACGCCGCTCGTCGGCTTCAAGTCCATCAAGTCTAGGGCCTTCTACGGCGGCATAGGAGCCGAGGTCCAGGAGAGCTTCGCCGTGACCGAGATGGAGAGGAATGCTACAGCCTTCTTCGCATCGACTGCGCCTGCGTCTGGCGCTCCAACCTCTGCCCATCTCGTGGGGGTGGACTCCAAGAACAGCTTCAACGGCACCTGGCAGACCGATGCGAGCTGGCACAAGATCTTCTACAAGGACATTAGTACTCACGAGTCCTTCACTGGAGTGTTCGAGGTCGAGAAGCTCTTGAAGTTCCACGAGAATCCCGTATCTGAGCCCGTGGTCTCCCCTTGTGCGAGCATCGACTGCTGAAGGGGGCGGCAAACCGAAAAAGGTCGATCGAAAAACTGCCGGCGTATCGGGAGAAAACGAGGGAAAAGGCATGAAGACGGGGATTGCCGTAATCGGTGGCGTTGGATTTCGGCCCGATGGCCGGCCCTGCGATGTAGAGACGCCCTTTGGTAGGGTCTCAGCTTTGCGCACATCCATTGGAGATTCTGACGTTCTATTCATCCCGAGGCATGGCGAATGCCATCTGCCGCCGCACAAGATCGATTACAGGGCGCTCGTCTGTGCTGCGAGGACGGAAGGTGCAAGTCGCGTGATCTCGATCAATACCGTGGGCACGATGAGCTATCACGAGATGGGATGCCTATTTATCCCGGTCGACTTCGTGGAGTTCACCTGGGGCCGCAAGAACACGTTTTTCGAGGAACGCGCGGTCCATGTGGAGATGACCAAGCCATACTGCCCGGAGATCGCAAATCACCTTCGCTCCGCCATTCGGTCGCAAGCGATCGAGCCGCACGAGGGAGTCTACGTCTGTGCCCAAGGCCCTCACCTGGAGTCGCCCGCCCAGATTCGCATGATGAGACCGTTTGGTGATGTCGTGGGGATGACGGGCTATCCCGAGGTGGTGCTCGCCCGCGAGCTCGGCCTATGCTACGCATCGCTCTGTCTTGTGACGAATCCCGCTTGCGGGATGTCCGACCAGGCCTTCCAGGCAGAGGACGTGCTAGGGGGAATGGGTCGCTTCCAGGAGACGATCTGGCAGGTCCTCGCCGAAACGCTTGCAAGCCTTCCTTTGACTAGGTCCTGCAGCTGCTTTGCGGCGCTCGATAGGGCGAGGTTCTAGCTTACATCGCTCGTATCAGGACGCTTGCCTGGGCCTCGACCCCGCTGGAGTCGGTTACCTTGAGTATGATGTTGTGCTGACCCTTCTTGAGCTCGCTGGGCCTGATCGAGAGCTTCGCCCTGTTACCAAGTTGGCCGTTGATGTTGGACGACCAGCTATAGCTGTAGGGGGCAGTCCCGCCGCTCGTCTCCGACTCGAAGGGGAACTCGGCGCTTCCGGTCAGTATATTCCCGGCCTTCGGCGATGTGATCTTTATCGCAAGCGGCGTCCCCACACCGTCTGCAATGCCATCTTGGCCTAGAGGCCCCTCGTCGGCAGAAGGCCTCTCTCCTTGTTCTGCGCAGCCTGCGATGAGCGCGACGGCTGCGATGCATAGGACTAAGATAATCTCCAATACCCTCATGAGGGATCGACAGCAATGGTATTATTTAGCCTCTGTGGAGAAGATGCGCCGCACCCTCTCAGCGACGTCGCAGAGCCAGAGGCGTCTCTCTTCCGGCGTGCTTGTAACGACAGGGGAGTATGTTGCGCGGAGGAACTCCATGACGCCGCAGAGGCCGAAGATGCAGTTCTTCCAGAGTGTCTCCAGGGGATCGCCGAAGGCCTCCATCTCCCGCTCAGGCATCGTATCGGACGTGTTGAAGACGAGGGCGAACCGAGCGCGGAGATCTGGCGCGCCCTCGCCTGCGTCGCCCTCGAGGAAACGGTAGGCCACGCTCGGCCTCATCACCCGGTCCACCCAGCCCTTCAGCAAGGCCGGCGGCTGGCCCCACCAGTTTGGATGGACGATGACGAATCCCTCCGCCTGGGATGCTTCGCTGCAATGGTCGCTGATGATATCATCCAGAGGTGCGTCGTCTGGGACCTCCTGGTATGGCAGCACAGGATCGAAGCCCTCACGATAGAGGTCGTGGAAGACGACCTCGTGGCCGATAGCCTGCAGCGTCTCGACGACGCAAGCGGCGATTGCGTGGTTGAAGCTGCCCTCTCTCGGATGGCCCAGGATCACGAGGATCATGGATTCGAGGGAGACCTCATACTGGATAAGGACTGCCTCGGAAGATAGATCGGGGCGTGTGTGAGAGTTACTGAAAACCGTAATCGGTCGACCTTTTAAATATATTGGATTAAAACGACCGACAGCTATCGATTCTGGGCTGCCGATATATTCAAATTTTGTGAAAGTGGTCTAAATTCCAACCAGTTCGGAGTTCACGACCCTTCTGCGCCTTTTTGGCAATCACTGGCAATGGGCACGCGCGCCCTGTGACCCCGGCGGCCACCGTCCTTATCGCTGGAAGAGATAGCGCTGGTATCCGGGCCTAGGCTAGCCTGGGGCCGCCGGGCTGCAGGCAGTCGGGATGCCGAGGCCCAGGCGATTGGCCGCGGCCCCTCCGGAAGGGCGAGCACAAGGCTGCTACTGCTGATGATCACAATGAAACCTGTATCCACTAGCGGCCAGATGTCTAGCCAGAGTGCCGGGACGTAGCAGATCACAGAGCAACGCCTTTGGTGCGATAAGCCGGACGGCCGCAGGCGCGAGATGCCCCCCGGTCAGCGATCCAGCGAGCCGGAGCCTGGACCGGATAGCTTGTGGCTGAAGCTCGTTAATCGAAGCCTTGATCTAACAAGAGTTAGAAGATTATTCTAAATGTACCTGAACGACCTCCTGAAGACCAGGCGCTATGAGGTCCTGGAGATAGCTGCTAAGCACGGAGCCAGGAATGTGCGCATCTTCGGTTCAGTGGCCCGAGGGGAGGCGGATGAGGCAAGTGATGTGGACATCCTTGTGGAATTCTCACCCGGAACGACGCTTCTGAACCATGCAGCGTTGATATTGGAGCTAGAGGATCTGCTGGGTGTTAAGGTGGATGTTGTTAGTGACAGGGGTCTGCGAGAGAGAATTAGAGAGCGCATCCTGCGGGAGGCTGTGGCCCTTTGAGGGATGAGAAAGAGCTGCTCCTGGACATCCTTGATGCAATTGAGAAGATCGAGAAGTATTCAACCAAGGGCGAAGATGCTTTTTATGCGGATGAGCTAGTTCAAGTTTGGATTATTCATTATGCCCAGATTATAGGAGAGGCTGCAAGCAAGATCTCTCCATCCTTCAGAAAACTCCATTCAGAAATTGAGTGGGCGCAAATCACAGCCATGCGAAATGTATTAGTGCATCAGTACTTTGGAATAGATCTTATGGAAGTCTGGGACACAGCAATTCGAGACATTCCGATTCTAAAGGCGAAGATTATCGAGATACTGGAAGAGATCAGCAAAGGCTCTTGATGTCCAAATAAAAAAAAGCCGGTTTGACTCCCATTCATTAGCGGTTACCGTTGTAACGAGTTCAATGGGTTTCTGCTCCGCCCCAGGGTTTTTCCAAGGCTGAATCCATCCATCCGACATTCCGGAGTAAAGCTTGGGAAAGCTAAAATTTATTTATGTTACATAATGATGGTATTATAATAAATTCGTTCATTGTTTTGATTATAATGCTGTAATGTAAATTAAATTGGTATCAATGCTTCAGTCCACGGCTCAGATAATTGATCATAAGGAGTGTCTCGATAGGAGACAACTACCAAGTTGAAGGATGCTTATCTTTGATGAAACCGCTATCCGGAAAAATGTTGCAGCTTGGTCCGGTTAATCCGGAATGTCGGATCCATCCTCAGTTTCAGACAAGCGCAAAACCTGGTCTCCGGGTGGCTAGCTATCCAGCCAAAGCGCCTGCCTGCAGCATCTGCATTCCAACCGTCCGGCGGCCCGGTTCGAGGGGGGAGGGATCAGCGGTCATCAATCGGTTGATGTGAGACAGATACATGGCTTCGGCCCCTGCGATTGGCCGCAGTCCCTCCTGGATGGCCGGGACGCAGCATCTGCATCAACTCCCTACAAAAAACAATATCCCTACTACCTATTAAACGCTCACTTCTACGGATGCAGCCATCGTTGTCGGCTCAGGAATGCTCTGGCATTCGGCCTTCAGCCCTTCCAGGTGAAATTCTATTGCCTCCTTCATCAGCTCCATCGTTTCTTCTTTTGTTGAGCCAGTAGCGATGACACCCGGCAAATCCGGGCAGTAAGCTGCATAGTTATTTTCAGCTTTTTCGATGATTATCAGATACTTAGTCATCTTTCCCGATCTCTTTAAGTCCACTTTGTTTCAGAATGCTATTCAAAGTACCCCTTGGCACTTCGTCATCCAGTTTCCCTGAGATGGTCACCAGCCCTCCCTTAGAATGGTGCTTGTATTGCCTGTGACTACCTCTTGTTCTATCAAGGAACCATCCACCCTCTTCTACCAGCTTAATGAGGGCTCGAACTTTCAAACTTTAGCCTAGTCGAGATATTTTGACCAACATATATTAGGCTTCCGCAAGAGCGCTCTTAATCGACCGAGTCGCCTGATCTTCGTTTTATAAAAGGATTTATGAAGATGAGCAGATCACACAGTATCCTCTGGCGGCCCGGCCCGAGGCCAAGACTGCCTCAGCGACCTTCTGTTGCCCGGCAGAGGAGGGCCAACAGGGCCAGGAAGGCGAGGCTCAGGCGCCGCCGCAGTCCAGCGCCCTTCGGCGGCTAGCGATAGAGGCCATGGCGACGATGGCGATTGGGCTTGCACCAGATGCCGTTTGCCTCCTTATAGGCCGGGCGGACGATGCCGATGGCGATTCCTGGCGGGCTAGCGCTCGCTTCCGCCTGAATCCGTCGAAGCCGGGGGCGCCCGTGAGCCGGGGATGCGCCGCCCAGGGAGCCGCCAGGCTGCAGGCGGCAAGGGAGGGGTCGGCGCCGGGGATCCTGCAACGTCCGCCGCCCCCTCCCGGATGGGCATGCATGTCAGCTACTACAGCGATCTCAGGCAAGCGCAAGACCTGCAGCTTCAGGTGCCCGGCTATCCGGCCACGGGAGAGGCTTTCGCGATCCTTGGCAACGAGCCCGCGCCAGACGCTGGAGATCATCGAGAGGATAATCGGCGGAAATGTGGGGTGGGGGGAAGAGCGCTGCAGCAGGCGGAGGGGGGGCTGATCCCGCCCCCGGGCGGATATGGACCTGCGCAGATTGCGCCTGGCAGGTCCTGTCGGCCCTCGCCAGAATCCGTCGAGGCCCTGACGCTTGCCAGCCGGGCCCGCACCGCCCGGGGCTGCAGCATCCGGCTCTCCGGCGGCCATCTGAGACGGATCAGGTGCAAGAGGGGCCCGCCCAGGCGTGCTGACAGGAGCAGATCCCGCGAAGCTGCGGGAGTGGAAGAGGCAGGTGGATGGGGAGTAGAGTGCTGAGGTCTGGAATATTCACATCTTCCGCAAACGGATCCGGCCAGGTTCCACGACTGCGAATTTGCCCATCCAGTCAGACCTGGAGTCTATTGCTTCGATCATGATCTCTGTGATGTAGTCAGCGGACCGGAGGGGGATTCGCAGCAGGATGATGCCGCATGACAGCGGAAAGGCCGAGCTGCCTGCTAGCTCTCCAAAGTCCTTGTCAAATGTGAGAAGGATGCGGCCTTCTTTTTCAGCGAGCAACAGAATCTCTTGGGAAAGACTGTAGGTCCAGCTTTCTCCCAGTTGCCCCATCCTCTAGGGGAGAATCCTTGAGTCCAGCCTGTCCATGAGGATGCAGGCTCTATAAAGCGAAAGATTTTATCTTTTCACAGACGACAACTCTATCGATGTTTGCGGAATATATTCAGGCCGCGATGGATAGGGCTTCATACGAGATCATCGATAATCCTGAACCATTTTATGGGGAGATTCCTGAGCTTCAAGGTCTGTGGGCAACGGGCGAGACCCTCGAGGAGTGCCGAAAGAACCTCATGGATGCTCTTGAAGATTGGATAGCAGCCCATCTGGCGTGGGGCTACCCGGTTCCAGCGATTGGAGGTCATACTATCCAGGTCTCAAAGGAGCCGATGGCAATTGCGGGCTAGGGTCATCCCTGTCTCATGGCCTGAACTAATTCGGCGCCTAAGGAAGCTGGGATGGAGTGGTCCCTTCCCCGGTAAGAAGCATCCTTACATGTCTAAAGACGGAGTCTTCCTCATCATCCCCAATCCTCATCATGGCGATGATGTTAGCGTTGATCTTATCATGAAGATACTGAATCGAGCAGGAATCAGCCGGGGGGAATGGATAGGCGCAGCGTGATCCTCCGACGGATTTGGTCTCATTTTGCTTTGGCCATTTGCAGTAAGGACGAACTGATGATCATTCTGAGCGCGCTTGCCTTATCCGCGCAGGCGCCGCGTCGCTCAGAGGCTGCAGGAGGTCGATGCCGTGGCCTCGGGGCAGAAGCTCAGGAAAGGCGCCGAAGACGATTGCCCGGCGAGCTAGCGCTCGCATCCGCCTGATTCAGGCGCTGGCCGGGCGTGCGAGGACATATGCTTTCGTTGGCAGGATATCAATGTTCCAGTGCTAGAAGCTGATGGCAGTTCTGGCGCTAAATATTAATGCCTTGAGATAGATTGACCATCGTGTCTTTCTCTCTGAAAATGCTGCGTCCGGCCAAGGAAGAACTGGAGAAGATGGATAAAGACAAAGCGCAAAAAATCTATGACCACATCGAGCAGCTTAAGAAAGAACCTTTTAGACCACGACCGGGGATGAATATCGACAAAGTGGCAGGCAAGCTGAAACCCTCGGCCTACCGCTTGAAAATTGGACGAATTCGCGTTGAGTATTTCGTAGATGGGCAAAATATAATAATTTTCAATATTTTCATAAAGAGGAGAAAGTCAGATTACAGATAAGCAGATATATCTGCATAGCATAGAGGCATACGATGAGAAGAACTAGATCGCCTTGGCGAAATATGCTTAGCGATCGAGATTTTGAAGGCGTGATCTCAGAAGGCGAAGAGACCGAGTGCGCAGATGAGATTTGGGAATATTATGAGGCGCACAAGGACGAGCTTGAGGACTTGGATGAGTATGCAGGAACGCGCGGCCTTGTGAAGCATGTGAATTGAGGACTGCCCATCCATCAGCGCTCCCGATGACGAGCGGGGCCCGCGCCAGGAGTCTGCCCAAGGCCCGCCGCTGCCCCTCCCGGACGGGCGTGCGCGGAGCTATCGCGATTCCCTCAGCCAAGCGGGAAACCTGCGGCCCCCTGGCGGCTAACAATCCAGAGCCAGAGCGCCCTGGCGCGGCATCCGGCCCTCCGGCGGCCCGGCTCGAGGGGGAGACGAAAGCCTGGCCATGCGGCTTTCTGAGACGGATCAGGCACAAGAGGGGCCCGCCCAGGCGTGCTGACAGGAGCGGATCCCGCGAAGCTGCGGGAGTGGAAGAGGCAGGTGGATGGGGAGTAGAGTGCTGAGGTCTGGAATATTCACATCTTCCGCAAACGGATCCGGCCAGGTTCCACGACTGCGAATTTGCCCATCCAGTCAGACCTGGAGTCTATTGCTTCGATCATGATCTCTGTGATGTAGTCAGCGGACCGGAGGGGGATTCGCAGCAGGATGATGCCGCATGACAGCGGAAAGGCCGAGCTGCCTGCTAGCTCTCCAAAGTCCTTGTCAAAGGTGAGAAGAATGCGGCCTTCTTTTTCAGCGAGCAACAGAATCTCCTCATCAGAGGTCTGGGGGGCAGTCTCGCTGACCGCCAGGACATCGTGACCGTCTCTGCGAAGCCTCTCAACAGATCTCAGAGGGACATTCTCGTCAGCCAGAAGTCGCATCAAATGCCTTCTTCCAGAACCTTGAGGGGAGATGTCCTCTCAGATCTCATGAGGGCGCTGGCATAGTGAAGACACGCATGAATGTCTTCCCGGCTCAGTCTCGGGTAGTTCTGGAGTATTTCGGACTGGGTCCAGCCGTTGGCGAGGAGGTCGATCACGAAATCCACTGCCAGGCGCGTGCCCTTGACGACAGGCTTTCCTGCAAGGATTTTGGGATCGGAGGATATGCGTTCTTGCCAATTCATGATAAAAATGTGATTTGCACCTTTAAGATACTTGTTTCAGAAAGCGTTTGGCGTCAGGTACTCTACCCATGCCAAGCTGATGAATAGGTAACAGTAGCAAACCTCCCAGATATCGATCCCTTCAAAGAAGGCGTGACTCGAATCCGCGAACAACCGCACCGACTTCGCGTCTTCGCATGACTCCTGACCTCCCATCTCCTTGGGCAGTACAACATGGAATTTTGCCGGGCTGCCATGGCCCTTGGCGGGACCGCAGGCGAAGGCGCAGGGCAGCGCGATGCCCAAGGCCGCCGCCCACACGCGCGCAAGCGGGCCCGGCCGGGCGTACAAACGGGAGCAAGTCCCTGGTTGGCAGCTCGTCATCATCCTCCGATGCCGTGAGGAGTGATGCCTGGCAGATCTTGGTCGCCCCTACCCGATCCCCAGCAAGGCCCTGGCGCCTGTGCGGCCTCCCGCAGGCCCGGGCCCGCACCGCCAGGGGCCGCCGGGCTGCTT
>CAZWDT010000053.1:17744-17945 GCA_964632755.1 uncultured Methanotrichaceae archaeon | reverse complement strand
TTTGCGCAAGTTATCTCTCTTTATGTCGACCGCAAATGAAGGCGAATATTTAATCGGATTCGCGTTCATTAGTGTACATTAGCGGTCTTTTATATTATTAACCGCGAATGAACTCGAATATTTAATCTGATTCGCGTTCATTAGTGTGCATTAGTGGTTTTTTATATCATTAACCGCGAATGAACGCTAATAATTAATCTG
>CAZWDT010000053.1:13360-17644 GCA_964632755.1 uncultured Methanotrichaceae archaeon | reverse complement strand
ATTCGCGTTCATTGGTGTGCATTAGTGGTTTTTATATCATTAACCGCGAATGAACTCGAATATTTAATCTGATTCGCGTTCATTGGTGTGCATTAGTGGTTTTTATATCATTAACCGCGAATGAACGCTAATGAACGCTAATATTTTCCGTTACTTCGCGTACATTTGCGGTCCCTCTGAGCGTTTATATAGCGATTCCATCGGAGTCTAGAATGTCTCGAAATGTGGGCTGGCCCATGGCCTGGACCATGGTGGCTCTTCAGCGTCGGTTCATCGGACCCTTCTTCAAAGTGAGAAGCAAGGATAGGTCATGCTCCTTTGCCGTCCCATTTTCGAAGAGCAATGCCGGATCCTTGAGGATATGCGAGGCCTGCCTGGATGTTATGCCGTGGCGTACGAAGTGCATGTGCATCCTCGCAAAGATGTAGTTTGCCATGCCGAATCTCTTTCTTATGCCGGCCATTGCCTCAGGCGTTGGGTCGGCCCAGTGGTCGTAGATCCAGGCCTGGCCTTTGGGCTTCAGCACTCGATGTATCTCGTTTAGCCCGGCGAGAGGACTTGGCCAGTGATGAAGGCTGTAAGTGCTGAGAACGAGATCGAAGTAATCGTCCTCAAACGCGAGGGATGATATATCGCCCACCTGGAAGCGGGGGATCTTTCCCGGAAGCTTGGCCGAGCGAGTCTGGATCTCGGCTGCCTCGATCGCCTTGCTGGAGATATCAACGCCGTATACCTCAAGGTTGGGATTCTCTTGAGCGATCCTGATCGGAAGCCGGCCCTTTCCCGTGCCCACGTCGAGCACCCTTCCCTCCTTCAAAACGGCAGGGATGGCAGAGGCTATATCCTGGTATAATCCCTCGCGTATAGTGGAGTACAATCCTCTTATGAGATTTACCATATTCGGTTTAATATTCATAGATTATATAAATATTTTTGGGTTCAATCCCCGCACCGAGCGAAATCGGGGGAGCATTTTATCTGAGAACGTCGCTGCCTGCCCTCGCCCTCAGCACCTTGGGTTGAGGTTATATGCAAAAGGGCCCACCATATCCTCTGCATGCCCCCCTTTCAACTGGTCATCTTGCGCCACGGCCAGAGCCTTTACAACCTGGAGAGGCGGTTCACCGGATGGATCGACGTCGAGCTAACGGCCGAGGGCGAGGAGGAGGCCCGCCGGGCGGGGAGGATCCTCGTGAGGGAAGGCTTCTCCTTCGATATCGCCTTCACCTCCTTTCTCAAGAGGGCTATTGCGACGCTCTGGCTCGTGCTCGAGGAGATGGACCTCATGTGGATCCCTGTCGAGAAAGCCTGGCAGCTTAACGAGCGCCATTATGGCGCGCTCCAGGGGGAGAACAGGGACGACGTTGCACGCCGTTTTGGCGAGGATCAGGTGGCGCGTTGGCGCCGGGGCTTCAATGAACGCCCCCCCCTCCTCTCAACGGACGATTCCGAGCTTCTCCCCTCCGGCCGCTACAAGGACCTCCCCCTCCTTCCTCGCGGGGAGTCGCTCAAGGATGCCCTCGCGCGAGTGATTCCCTTCTGGGAGGCGAATATCGCTCCCGAGGTGAGGTCGGGCCGTCGAGTGCTGATAGTCGCCCATGGGAACAGCTTGAGGGCTCTCGTCAAGCACCTGGAGGGCATAACCGATGCCGATATCGTTCGCATGGACATTCCAACCGGAATCCCCATCGTAATCGAGCTCGATGAGGATCTCGGGTTTGTGAGAAGCTACCGGCTGGAGGACGCCTAGGCTCGAATTGTCGGGGATTGCTGCCTTAGAGGGGCCTTCTATCGATTTCGAGGATAGCGCAGGATCGGCCAGACGACCCGTTTCAAGCATCCCTCCAAAAGGGATTTGTAATCATAGCGATAAGATTGGCGCCCATGAAGGAGAAGTGGCTCATGGCCTGCGATGGCTCCTGGGAGGAGATCAAACCCCTGATCACGACCGCGCTGGAGTCCGGCTTCGACTGCGTCGTGGTCGACCGGTCTTATGTGGACCTGGTAAGGGAGCTTGGAGACCTTCGCGTGGCCTGCTTCGGGTCATCCCGGGGATCGGAGGATATTCTCATCATCGGCCAGAAAGTCTGGGCTGCCTCCTCCCTTCCAGCGGATCTCAACACGTCGGCGGAGATCGGCCTTGCGAAGACCATCGAGGGTCCGGTTGCAGGCTTTTTGGAGATCAGGTCCAAGAGCGATGAGATGCTTGCGGTGGAGCTTGGAAGGCACCTCGACTATCTCCTCGTCTCGGCCAAGGATTGGAAGGTCATTCCCCTTGAGAATATGATCGCAGGCCTCCAGGGGAGCAATGTCAAGATCATCAGCTGCGTTGGATCGATGGATGAGGCGGAGGTCGCCTTGACCACGCTCGAACAGGGGGCGGATGGGGTGCTCCTGGAGACGGTCAATCCAAGCGAGATCAAGAAGGTCCAGGGCGTGGTGGAGCGCTCAGAGATGGCCCGATTGGAGCTCTCGATCGGCAACATACTGGAGGTGAAGCCAGTCGGCATGGGTGATCGGGTATGCGTAGATACCTGCAGCCTCATGACAATCGGCGAGGGGATGCTCGTCGGATCCCAGTCTCGGGCATTCTTCCTGATTCAAAGCGAGGCCGAGGAGAGCCCCTATGTTGCCGCTAGGCCCTTTCGGGTGAACGCAGGTGCGGTCCATGCCTATGTCCGCGTGGGAAACAAGACGCGCTACCTCTCCGAGCTGAAGGGCGGGGATGAGGTGTCTTTGGTCAATAGAGATGGGGTAGCCAGGACGGCTGTCGTTGGAAGGGTCAAGATCGAGAAGCGTCCAATGATGCTCGTAACGGCCGATGTAGAAGGCCAGAATGCAAGCACGCTCCTCCAGAACGCAGAGACGATCAAGTTGGTGGGAGAGGATGGGCCCATATCCATAACGGATCTCAAACCCGGGGATCGGGTAAAGCTCTACCTGGAGGGCGGAGGTCGCCATTTCGGGATGAGCATCGATGAGAGCATCATAGAAAGATGACATTAGCTATGAAGAGATCAAGGCTTGGGGATCTCAACCTCCCAACGCCTGCAATTGTTGCGGTCTTGCAGGGAGATCTTGCAGCCGAGGCGACCATGGCGGAGGGCATGGGGGCGGATATGCTGGAGGCAAGGCTCGACCTCTTGCCAAGCGATCCGCTGGAGTCGCTTAGGACGCTTCGGGAGACGACCGAGCTTCCCATAATCGCCACCTGCAGGATCTTTTCGGAAGGGGGTGCCTTTCGGGGAGAGGAGACGGAGAGGATCGAGGTTCTTCGCAGGTCTTCGGCATTCGCCGATATTTTGGACTTGGAGGTGAGGGCTGATATAGGAAAGCTGATCTCCTCCATCTCGACGCCTATCCTCGCCTCCTACCACGACTTCGATGGGATGCCCGGGGAGGGCGAGCTTCTCTCCATAGTCGATGATATGATCCAATCAGGCGCTGCAGCTGGAAAGCTCGCGGTCACGCCCTCGACGCTAGAGGAGTCTCTGATGCTGCTTCGCCTCCTTCTAAAGAGCGCAATTCCCCTCTCGGTCCTGGGGATGGGAGCGGTTGGGCGACATCTTCGCATCATGGCGCCGGTATACGGCTCCATTCTCACCTATGGTTACGTCTCCATGCCGACTGCGCCATCCCAGATGAGCGTAAGACAGCTTAGAGGGGCCTTCGATATGCTGGGCTTGAGGGGACGATATGTTGGCTCGACCGGGTAGTCAATCTGCAATGAATTATCGAACATGGAAACCACAGCATCTGCCTTTACTGGTGAATGTTACCTGGCCGATCAAGAAGAATCAACGGGAAAAGTTATCATCATAGGCAGTTGTGTTGCACACAAATCATGAAGTTTAGAGATATATTTGGCAGGGAAATAAGTCTATCCAATGAGGCATAGGACCATATCTTGAAAGCACATCCTGAGCTCAATGGTAATTTAGAAAGGATAAGAGAGGCTCTAATGAGTCCTGAAATAATCAAACGAAGTTTATACGATTCGAATGTATTGCTGTTTTATAAATATTATAATGGGTTTTATAATGGAAACTATCTATGTATAGTTATAAAACTTTTTAATGGCGATTGCTTTATTAGCACCTCATACATAACTTGACATTGTCATATTATCTGCCAAATCGATAACGTGCGGCGTTTTAGCTTGGAATATTTTAATCGAAATATACCAATATCCGCCGACTCATATTTATAAACAATGTGACATTGTCAAGTTTTGATAAAGAAGGGGATAGTACTGGATATCTCGATAGGAGATCCAAGAGAGGC
>CAZWDT010000053.1:0-13260 GCA_964632755.1 uncultured Methanotrichaceae archaeon | reverse complement strand
TTTTGATAAAGAAGGGGATAGTACTGGATATCTCGATAGGAGATCCAAGAGAGGCGATATCCAAAGAGGTTGGCGGAGATATCTTAATCAGAGTGGATCCGAGGACAAACGAGGTTCTATGCATCACAATATTAAATTTTGAGAATAGATTCGAGGAAACAACGACAGGGGTCTTCCCAGTAACCGCGGCGCTCACACAATCAGAGGCTGAAATTTGAAACCAATCCAAGCCGATATCCGTTGATCATAGGACGTGGTACCCCGCAGCTTGCGTGGTTCGCCGCCGTCGTTTGACTTCAGCTGCCTACACCCCGGCCAGACCGTTTTAAGGAGCGTCTTATAAGGAAGAAGCTCCCTCAACTCAATCGTGGAAGAATACCATCGACCGCAAGGCTTATATTCGTCAAATGCCGAAAGACTGCCGGCAATACGTTGATGATCGGTGAAGATCTCGAAACGAGTGAATGGAATCTCCCATAATGGAGGATGATAGCATGTTCGAAATAGCAATGCCTTATGATATCGACTCTCCCCCGATTGGATTTGGCGATGACTGGGGCCTGCCCAAGGGCCCTCATCCCGAGCCCCGCATGCCCGGGAGGAGGAGGCCAGGCCTCTGGTGGGGGCCTGGCAAGGCTACAGCCGCCTGGACATGAGAGCTTCTTCTCGAAAAGCCGGGCGTTCTTCCCGGATGGATCGAGGCTGCATCTCTGAATCCCCGCCATTCTTTTATTTTTAGAATGTATTGTTTTTATCAAGAGGTGGCAATGTTTAAGTATTAGTTCGCTTGTAACTTGTTCCCAGATGACGGTAACGGCAGGTCGATACATCGGCACTGATTCGGCGTAGGAGGAAATGAGATGGCGTTTTACACATTGGGCCTAACTTTCTTGATCGTGATTGCCCTGACGGTTGTCGTCTTGGCGATCTGGATCTGCGGTCTCTACTTCAACTTCAAGAGGTGGGGCATCGGGTCCACTGGCTATCAGGACGAGCTGAGGCATAGCTTCTGGCTCTTCGTTGCCACATGGATTCACGAGGCGTTCAAGGACGGCATATGGGTATTTATAAGAACACTTATATTGGATGTACTCCTCCTTAGGAGGACTCTGCGCAGAAGCCCCACTAGATGGATCATGCACATGACCATCTTCTATGGGTTCCTGGCCCTGGCTGCGCTATCCGGCCTGGGTCTCTTCATGGATATAATCGAGCACTATGACCTATTAGGGCTTACTCCTCAGGCAGAGATGGTGAAGGATGCTATGCAGCTGCCCTTCGATATCTTCGGCTACCTTCTGCTCTTCGGGAGCACCATCTCCGTTTTAAGAAGGGTTCTCTTGAAGGATGTTAGGGACAATACCACGAGCTATGATGTGATCCTTATCGGCGGCGTATTCCTCATAACTATCACCGGTTTCTATGCCGAGTGGATACGAGGAAATGCATTCTTGGTGGGTGATGTCTTCGCGAATCCCATATATGCGCCCCATTTCGCATTGATCCACACGGTGCTTGCCCTTGCCCTCTTCGCATTCATCCTTCCCTGGAGCAGGTATATCCACGTGATTGCCGCACCGCTGACGATTCTAGCAAACAGAGGGGGCGAATAAATTGGCAGACAATAAAGAAAAGCCGCTCATCTCAGGGTATCTCATGTCCACGCAACTCCTGGAGCTGAACGGTTGCGTTCGCTGCAGGGAGTGCATGAACTGGTGCCCCACCTATGCTGTACGGCCTGATCGGCCCGAGATCACTCCCATGTACAAGATCGCAAAGCTTAGGGAGCTTCTCGACAGCCAGTACGGCTTAAAGGCCAAGCTCTTCGGCCCAAAGCCCCTCACTGAGGGGGAGATGGACAAGTACACCGAGGACAGCTACTATTGCAGCACGTGCGGCATCTGCGGGAACGTATGCGAGGCGGCAATTAAGACGGTGGAGCTATGGGAGGCCATAAGGCCGAACCTTGTTGCCAGGGGAAACGGCCCCTACGGCAAGCAGTCGTTCTTCCCAAAGCTCGTCAGGGCTGATCGAAATCCCTACCAGGCCAAGCAAGAGGACAGGCTTTGCTGGGTGCCAAAGGACGCAAAGGTGGATGAATCGGGAAAGGTCGCCTACTTCGCCGGGTGCACAGCTGCCTACAGGCAGCAGGCCTTGGCTGTCGCTACGGTGAGGGTGCTCAATGCCCTGGACATCGATTTCTGCATGCTAGGCAAGGACGAGTGGTGCTGCGCATCTGCCATGGTCAGGACCGGCCAAAGGGAAGTGATGAAGGAGAACGCCGTTCACAACGTCGACGCCATCAAGGACCGCGGGATTGAGACGGTGCTCTATGCCTGCGCCGGATGTCTGAGAACTGCTTCAATCGACTGGCCCCGCTGGTACGAGGGCTACATCCCCTACAAGAACGTACCCCTCTCCGTCTACCTGCGAGAGAAGATACGAAACGGCGAGGTCGAGTACAAGCGGCCCATCAACTACAAGGTCACCTTCCACGACTCCTGTCACAGCGGGCGTCATATGATGCACAATTACGGGAGGGACTGGGCCTTCGAGGCGCCAAGGGATGTGCTCACGGCCATACCAGGCATTCAATTGGTGGATATGGTCAGAAGCCGCGAGTTCCAGAGGTGCTGCGGCGCCGGAGGCGGCGTCAAGGCGGGAATTCCCGATCTCGCCCTCGACATGGGGTCCCAGAGGGTCAGGGATGCAGAAGAGACCGGCGCGGAAATCATCTCCAGCAATTGCCCCTTCTGCCGGCGAAACATAATGGACGGCAGAAACGCCATTGGGTCCCCCCTCAAGATGCTCGATGAGGTGGAGATCATGGCTCAGGCCATGGACTTGGATGTGACGATTCCCGAGAACCCCTACACCAAGTATCAGGAGCAGGACACCATCGTTTGCGAGGACGTTTGCAAGCTCGAGACGGTGACTAGGAAGGCGCCGGGTGAGGATATAGTGGGCGAGGCCGAATAAGGCCGGAACCTAATCGGGTTTCGGCATCTCTTTTTTTATTCCGATCATAAGACCGGCCGGGGGTATACGGTATCCCTGGTGTAGTGGATTGGGTAAAACCTGCTCTCCGAAGCCACATGGCTGTCCTGAACGGCCGGAACCGTCCGGACCTCGCTCGTCCCGGACGTTACCACATCGCTGCCTCCTTCCTCATCGGCTCCTCCTTGGAAAAGGAAAGCGGGATCATCGCTCAGCATCCTTCCGATGAAGCTCCCATACCAGGACCCGCCGAGCGAGTCGGCGGCAACGAACCTTCCCTCCATGAGGTCGTCGTCTGCCTGACCGTAGAGCCTGATCATGATGGCAGGAGTGCGATAGGCAACGGCCATGAGATCGAAGGTGAGGTCGGGAGCTTCTCCCATCACATGGCCTGTCCAAATCTCTGGGACCTCCACCTGGCATGTGCCGGATATCGCGTCCTCTCTCTCGTTAAGCGCCAGCTTGAAGCCCTGGGAGAATGGGCCTTCTCCCCCCTGGATATCGAGGCGGATATCCCAGGCGCCGGTGATGGTGCCTTCTCCCTGCATGCTCAATAGGAGCGCGAGGAGGAGGATGGCAAGGGTTCGATGCATCATAGGCATCTATGATAGACCATTTATATATAGTTCACCAAGGGATGGATCTATTAGGCAGGAGCTTAACTGCAGGCGGATATGCGCGCGGAGGCGTCGGCAGATAAGGAGATTCGAGACCCCATTCACGGATACGTCAGGCTCGATTCGCTCGCCCTCGATCTTCTATCCACCCCCCAGATGCAAAGGCTGCGCTGGATCAGACAGCTGGGCCTCGCAAACCTCGTCTATCCAGGAGCCAGCCACAGCCGGTTCGAGCACAGCCTGGGAACCTATCATCTGGCTTCAATCATGGCGGGCCACCTGGGGCTCGATGGAGGGGATAGGCAGAGGATCTGCGCAGCAGCCCTCCTGCACGATATTGGGCACGGCCCCTTCTCCCACGCGACCGAGGCAGTCCTATCGGCGTATCTCCGGCAAGGTCACGAGTCGATCATCGATCTCCTAAAGGGGGAGGAGATTCGATCGGTCTTGGAGGGGGCAGATATTGGGCCACAGGAGCTGCAGGCGTTGATTCGGGGCGAGGCCGAGCTAGGCCGGGTGGTGAACGGCGAGATAGACGTCGACCGCATGGACTACCTGATTCGGGACGCCCATTACACAGGCGTTGCCTATGGCGTCTTCGACCACCTGAGGCTCCTCACCAAGATGAAGATGCACAGGGGAAGGATGGTGGTTGAGGAAGGTGGGTTGAAGGCTGCCGAATCGCTCCTGGTTTCGCGCCTGCTCATGTACCCAACGGTTTACTTCCATCATGTTTGCAGGATCTCCGAGGCGATGATAAGAGAGGGCATCAGGCAGATGATCGAGGAAGGAGGGATCCCGGCTGCAGCCATAAGGGGGATGGACGACGATGGGCTCTTCACGGCGTTGTTCCAGGCAGGCGGTTTTCCTCGGGAGATGGCGATTAGGATAAAGAGCCGCCATCTCTTCAAGCGAGCGATCTACGTAGGTCGAGAGTCTCTGGATCACCCAACCGTCGGATGGGGCGAGCGGTGGATCGCCCGAGAGATCGCCGATGATGCTGGCCTCGATCCACGATATGTCCTCGTCGACAACCCACCCATGCCGGATGTGCCCGAGGGTGGCTTTCCAACCCTGATCAATGGCCGGATCGTGCCATTGCGCGAGGTCTCGCCGCTTGTAAACATCCTCGAGAGGGCTCATCGTGCCAACTGGAGGCTCGGCATATACTGCCGGAGCGAGGATCGGGTGCAGGTGGCGAAGTCTGCCAGGAGCTGCCTCAACTTGATGAGGAACGCCGTCCAGCACACCCTCGATGGAGCGGAAAACGGTTAGCTTTAAGTTCCCTCAGGGCCTAAAGTACAAGTGATGGTTGCACCAGCGGATACGAAGATACTGGTTAAGACGATCCAGACCCTCAATCAACATCTCCCGAGCAGGCGCCGTATGCTAAGCGAGCTTCTGGCGGAAGAGAAGCCAGGCGTGAGGGGCAAGGACAATGCCTTCTACGTCATGGATAAGCCCGAGCTGGAGACGATATCTCAGGCCCTTCCGCGATTCATGTGGCCCCGCCTCAAGCTCCCCATTTTGATAGAGATGTCTCCCGACTTCGGCAGCGGAGCCTGCAGGGTTCAGGGGGAGATGGAATGCATCGCCATCAGCAATCTGCTGAATCAAAAGAGGCCTAAGAGGGATTTCATGATTATCTACATGCCAGATGTAAGGGCTCTAAGGAGGATCCTTCCAACCACAACTCAGTATGCCTTCGTGGCCAATCTGAGGAGCGCAGAGGGAACTTACTAGCTCGAGCCCAACCCTTGGAGATGAGGTTCTATGGTTGAGGAGGCATTTTCCGACGCTATCAAGCGATTCGGCGAGAAGATGGTCGAGGGGCGCTACAAGGAGGCTTTCAAGATCCGAGAGGATCATTCCTTGCCCCATGATATGATTGGCAAATACGTCGAGGCGGCCTTCGCTGAGTGTATCAAGCTGGGCCAGTACTCGGTGGCTGCAGAGCTTGGCAGGTCGTATCATCTACCCGAGGAGAGGGTGAGAGAGGCGGCCTCCAGGTCCTTCCAGAGGAAGCTGGAGAGCGAGCAGTACAGCGCCGCTGCCAAGTACGCCAAGGAGTACAACCTGCCGCAGGAGATGGTCAGGGAGGCCGCGATGAAGGCCTTCCACAAGAGCATGGATTTCGGCCTGATAAAGAACGCGGCGAGGATCGCCGAGGACTTCGATCTTCCAGACGATCTCAAGGAAGAAGCTGCTCTCGCTGCCTTTCAGGCATTCATGGAGGCCGGGCTCTACAGGAAGGCCATCAAGCACGCCACGAAGTATAACCTCTCCCCCGATCTGATCATCGAAGCGAAGCTTCGAGCAAGAGAGGGTTGATGATAGGACATCGAGATGATCAGCGAATGCATCGGGCAGTCTTAACGATTGGGGGATCCGACTCCGGGGGCGCGGCGGGGATTCAGGCGGATATCAAGACGTTTTCCGCACTGGGGGTCCACGGGGCCTCGGTCGTAACCGCGATCACCGCCCAGAACACGACCGGCGTAAAGCATGTCTTTCCCGTGAGCCCGGAGGCGATATCGGCCCAGATTGAGGCAGTGCTCGATGATCTGCCTATATCCTGGGCAAAAACAGGCATGTTGCACTCGGCAGAGGTCGTCTCCATCGTGGCGGAGGCCGTAAAGGGGCACGATCTATCCCTGGTGCTCGATCCGGTGATCGAGGCGCAGGCCGGAGGCCGCCTGCTGGATCGGGGGGCGGAGAAAGCCCTCGCGGAGGAGCTTCTTCCCCTCGCCTACGTGGTCACCCCGAACATATTCGAGGCCCAGGCCTTGAGCGGGATCGATGTTTTGGATACCGAGGGCGCGCTTGCCGCAGGAAGAGCGATACTGGAGCTTGGAGCAAGCAACGTCGTCGTAACAGGGGGGCATCTCCAATGCCAGGATCTTCTATTGCATGGCGAGGATGTCCATATACTGGAGGGGAAGAGGGTGAAGGGCGGCGATCACGGCGTAGGTTGCACCTTCTCTTCAGCCCTTCTCGCCCTTCTCGCAAAGGGCTATCCCCTTCCCCACGCCGTTTCGGCTGCCAAATCATTCGCTGTGGAGGCGATCGGCTGGAGCCGCCCCTTGGGCGAGGGAGCCTCGCCTGTCGATCAATTGGGAGTTCTCAGGGATGAGGCACAGCGTTTTCGGATCCTTTGCGAGATGGACCAGGCGGTAGAATTGCTCTTGGCAGAGCCTGCGCTTCATAATCTCATCCCAGAGGTTGGAAGCAACATCGGCATGGGAACATCGATGGCCGTCTCGGCCTTGGATGTGGCAGCAGTCTCGGGGAGGCTTGTCCGCTCCGGAAGGTTGGTCAAGCAGACCGGACCTATCCGGTTCGGTGCGAGCAGCCACATAGCGCGCGTGATACTGGCGGCTATTGGGTTCGATTCCGGGATCAGATCGGCGATGAACATCAGGTTGAGCAAGGCAGTCCTTCGTGCCTGCACCGACCTCGAGCTATGCATATCCTCCTTCGATCGGAGCGAGGAGCCAACGGGCATGAGGACTATGAGCTGGGGGACGGCAAAGGCGATCGAGGCTTGCGGCCGGGTGCCCCAGGTGGTCTGGGATCCCGGGGGCTATGGGAAGGAGCCTATGGTGAGGCTGCTTGGAGAGAGCGCATCCGTTGTAGCATCGATGGCAATAGATATAGCCCGGCTGGCCGGATGATCGGAAGATATAAATCCGTTGGTTAATAGTAGCTCTGCTGGTCCGTATGGGGTGTCTGTCATGGGATGTGTCAAGCCGAGTTATATAAAGAATTTCGCTCATGAACTGATGAGAACGCACGATGGTGCATTTAGCACTGATTTTGACGAGAACAAGGCCAGAGTTGGCGAGTTCACCAACATAAAAAACAAGACCATAAGAAATCGCGTCGCAGGGTATGTGACAAGGGTGGTCGAGCAGAAAGTATCTCGAAGAAGAGAGGTTGAGAGGGATGTTTAGAGGCGTGCTGCCCGCCATAATAACTCCCTTTAAGGATAACCATGAGCTAGACGAGGAAGGCCTGCGCGCGAATATCGAGCTTCTAGGGGAGACGGGGATATCGGGCATAGTCCCCTGTGGAACCACGGGGGAGTCGGCCACGTTGACGTTCAAGGAGCACAATCGAGTAGTTGAGATTGCAGTTGACTCCTCCAAGGTGCCCGTGATCGCCGGCACCGGCTCCAACAGCACGGCAGAGGCTATTGAGCTCACAAAATACGCAGCAGACGCAGGGGCTGATGCCGCTCTTCTAATAACTCCTTACTATAACAAGCCCAACGACCGGGGATTGATTCGGCATTTTTCAAAGGTTGCCCAGAGCTGCGATATCCCCGTGATCCTCTACAACGTGCCCAAGCGCACAGGGATCGATATGAAGCCGGAGGTCGTGGCGGAGCTTGCAGCGCTCGATAATATCGCGGCCATAAAGGAGGCGAGCGGAAGCCTCCCGCAGATCTCAAGGATACTGGAGATGACGGCGGAACTGGATTTCATTCTTCTCTCCGGTGACGATGACATCACGCTTCCTGCGATCTCCATTGGCGCAATGGGCGTCATCTCGGTCGTGGCCAATGTAGCCCCCAGAAAGACCGTGGAGATGGTCGACGCGGCCCTTCAGGGAGACCTGGAGAAGGCAAGAAGCCTCCACTACGAGCTCTCTCCCCTTGTACGGGCCATGTTCTTGGATACCAATCCCATACCGGTCAAGACCGCATATCGGCTGATGGGGCTTGCTGCAGGCCCTCTGAGGCTGCCGTTGGCCGACATGTCCAGGGATAAGGAGAGGGTTCTAAGCGAGATGCTCGATCGGCTGGGCGAGTTCACATGACGGTGAGGGTGGCAGTCGTTGGGTGCAGAGGCCGGATGGGTCGGCTGATACTCGAAGAGGTGAGGAGTTCCCCGCTTCTGGAGCTGAACTCGGCCTTCGACCTGATGGACATCGGCGAGCCGCTCTTCGATGGCGTAGTCGTATCTCACGCGGCGGATATGGGGGAAGTCCTCGTGAAAAAGAGGCCGGATGTCTTGATAGACTTCACGACCCCTGCCGCCACTCTTGCGACCGCTAAGAAAGCAGCTGAGCTTGGAATCGATCTCGTCATAGGGACTACTGGTCTCTCCCCTGAAGAGCGAGAGAGCATGATCGAGGCCATCTCGGGGCGGGTTGCCGCAGTTATCTCCCCCAACTTCAGCATCGGCGTCAACCTATTCTGGCGATTGCTCGAATTCTCAGCTCTTGCGCTTAGGGACTACGACGTGGAGTTGATCGAGGCCCATCACAACCAGAAGAAGGATGCTCCAAGCGGCACCGCTGACAAGGCTGTGAAGATACTCCAGAAAGCGATGGGGATCGACGAGGTCGTCTACGGCCGAGAGGGCCCAAACTCAGGCCCTCGCGGGAGGGAGATCGGCGTCCATGCCGTGAGAGCTGGGGATATAGTTGGAGATCATACCGTCCTCTTCGCGGGGCCTGGCGAACGCCTGGAGATCAAGCATCAAGCCCACAGCCGGGCCGCCTTTGCGAGGGGAGCGATCAGGGCTGCGATCTGGGTTGCAGATGCAAGCCCCGGTATCTATTCCATGGACGATGTCCTCTCCTGAGGGGCGGACCGCGGGAAAGTCCCGGCTTTCCCTGGATGGCCTCGCCTTGATATCGGAGGCGGGAAGGCAAGATCCGCTGAATGTAGAGGAGGTGTTCGCCGGCTTCTGCTCTCGCTGCGAGGAAGGAGAGCTACATAGCCTCGCATTCTATCAGGACTCGCAGGGCTGGCTCGTGGCCGCGCGCTGCAACGAGTGCGGGATCCACCTTCTCCTCCGTTACGATCGATCTTGGAACTGGCTGGATGATGGGGTGGTGGAGGTCGTGGAGGCGGGGCCCGCCCAGGTCTCCACCCTCCCTCGCGAACAGCTGGAGGCGGTCTTCACCTCGGCTGAGATTAGGGATATGCTGGCCTGCGAGGAAGGAAGGCCCTTCACCCGGCAGAACCTCTATCGCGCCAGGTCCAAGTACGACAGGTTCGAGAGCCTCTTTGGGATCAGGATTCAGCTATAGAGCATAAAAGGGGGCTAAAGAGCGCAAATAACGCATCCTCGCCACCCCCCATATCTTCCCAGATCGGACGGCGAAGGGCCTACGTTTGTCGCCTCTTAGGTGCGGGTGGAAGATCGATAGTGCCACCTCACCTTCGCCAACGGCCCCAGATGGGTGCCTTTGTCGAGATAAAAAATGGCGAGAGAGCCCCTCAGGCCACGGGCTCGGCAGCTGGTGTCTCTTCGGCTGGGATCTCTTCGGCAGGGGTCTCGATAGCTGCAGGCTCTTCTGTGGCAGCTAATGCTTCAATAGACATCGCCACCAGCTGCTTGCAGGTCACGAAGGTCGCGTTCTGGCTGGCGGCGTAGTCAACGAAGCCTCTATAGGCGTCAAGGTACTCGCCGGAGCCGGAGACGTAGTTGGTGAAGACTGCAACCATCGGGGTTCCCGATTCCATGGAGCTGTTGAGGCTCTCCGCCAGGAGATCGCGCCACTCGGAGCCTTCGAGGCCGGCCTCTGCTGCGTTTCGGTCAGAGAGCACGAGCCAGGTCCCCTCCCGATCCATCGAGCTTACCGGAAGCGAGTAGAGGCCTTCGCCAACAGGTATGGGCCATCCTGTCTGATTGCCCGAGTCGTCGACCAGGTAGCCGATCCCAAGCCCCATCACAACGCCGTACACCGTCTGGTTCAAGGAGCCCTTTTGTGGCTTGTAGCCCTCGACCTTGATCTGCTTTCCTCCGCAGATGTAGTTCGACTCAACATCCCTCTTGGCCTTGTAGAGCCGGGACTCCAGCTCCCCTGGCGATACCCATGGCTCATCGGTGCTCATCCCGGCTACGCCCATCTCGTGATTTGGGCGTGATCCTACCTTCGTCAAGTAGAGGGGATACGCCTGGGAGGCCTCGCCAGTGGCGAAGACGGTGACGTTGAGGTCATGTGGGTCCAAAGCGTTGAGAAGATCGATTGTGGTATTCTTCTCCAGGGCCTCTCTCTCCGAAGCGCTCAATCCCTCCGCGGATTGATCAAGGCCAACATCGATGATCACATTTAGCACAGCATTCTCCCCAGCGGCCAGGAATCCCCCGAAGATCAAGAGGGAGATGCCTGCGAGAAGAAGCAGTATACTATTTCTCATAATCAACATCACCTCATAAATTTTTTAATAGATGCCGGATATCCAAACGATATCCTCTTCTCATTATTCAGTATCTTACGCGTTAATAATAGATATAGTTATGCGAGATGTGCCTCCCATCATTCGGGGCGGCCGAACGGGGTTTGGATTCGGGTGGACTATTTTGTATATAATATATTTTTGTATGTATCGTTGATAACCTTCAAGATCATTCTACATATAATGCTGCTGATATTTTATCATCTTACTTACTGCATATCGATATACGCAAAAGGTTAAATAGTTATCATGCGAAAAAGTACCAAAAGATGTATGGAATCGGAATCCACGATGATGATGATGAACAAAGGCCTCGGCGATGGAAGGGGCCAAAGGTTGCTCGGCGGGGATTGGGATTTGTGTCAGAAACTTATCTTTCCCGCCAAGGGAATCTTATCATCAAAAGAGGCAGATATCTCCCCATGAGGTGAGAAGCAGTGTCAAGTACCTTGAAATCCCTAGTATTGATTGCCCTCATTGTGCTGGCTTGCTTAGGCTGGGCACAGGCCGTGCCCGTGTCGAGCTTAACTGGGCTGGTGACATCGGGGGATACGGTTACCCTTCAGGCTCCTATAGGTAACTACCTATATGAATGGTCGGCGGAGGTGGATGGGACGGTCATTGCATCTGGATCCGCCCGGATCTTCACATTCACCGCGCCATTAGTCACCCAGGAGGAAGGGTCGAAGAGCGTAGTGATCTCTCAGCTGCTTAGGACAGTGGAAGGAGGGTGCGTGGCCGAGACGACGGCCACACTGATGGTATATTCCCTTCCAGTCTGCGGCATAGATGGGCCGATAAGCGCACAAGCTGAGGAGGTTGCAACCTACAGCTATAACGGTGGCACCACTGGAACGCTAATCTACGAGTGGAGCGTCGATGGCGTGCCAATATCCGGCGCGAGCGGTTCGGAGGTAATAATAGACTGGTCCGACTATATGCCGGAAGAGCATACGGTTGGCCTCAGGCTGACAAAGGACTACAGGGATGTTGCCCCCGGAGCGGAGAACCCCTTCCGCACGATAACCTGTCAGCTTGTTGTAGACGTCACCTACACATCGGGGATCGAGGTCGTCAAGACCCCCTCTGTTGATGAGGCAAGCGTTGGGGAGCTTGTCACCTACACCTATGAGATCAGGAACACAGGGACCATAACCTTGGTGGATGTGGTAATCGATGATGACAAGGTGGATAACATCGTCCTTTCGGCAACGACCATTGCCCCTGGGGAGAGCATCACCGCGACAGGCGGATATCGGGTTCTCGAGGCTGACCTTCCAGGCCCCTTGGTGAATATCGTCACAGTGACCGCAAAGGAGGCCCGGACCGGCAATGCCGTCGGACCTGCCACCGACACAGCCGAGGTGACCCTCACATACACCGGCGACTTTACAGTGACCAAGGAGGCGCCGATCGGGCCTGCGAGGCCGGGGGATGTTCTCACCTACACGTATATCGTGGATAACATAGGAAATGTTCCTCTCACAATAACCAGCATAGAGGATAATGTCGCAGGGACGTTGGAGATCGGGCCAACCGTAATACCCGCAGGCGAGAGCACCATCTTCAGCAAGTCCTATACGGTAACCGAGGAAGACCTGCCAGGACCTTTGGTCAACGTAGTGACCGTTGTGGCCGAGGACGCCCAAGGGGAGACATATACCAGGGAGGACGATGCGTCGGTCGATCTGACCTTCTCATCATCGTACAGCGTGACGAAGGCAGCGGACGTCGATAGCGCGAACATCGGTGACACTATCACCTACACGTACACGATAACGAACACTGGCGACACTACGATTGGCGAAATCAGTGTAATCGATAACGTTCTAGGCGATATCACGCCAGCGGATACTGTGGTTGCTGCAGGCGAGGTTCTGACCTTCACGGCAACCCACGTCGTAACCGAAGCCGATCTGCCAAGACCCTTGGAGAACACGGTTACCGTTAGTGGTACCGACTCTCAGGGAACTCCGATCGAGGAGACTGCAGACGAGACGGTTGAAGTAACTTACACCTCGTCTTACAGCGTGACAAAGGTCGCTGACGTTGCAAGCGCTAACATCGGTGACACGATCACCTACACGTACACGATAACGAACACAGGCGACACAACGATTAGCGGAATCAGCGTAATCGATAACGTTCTAGGCGATATCACGCCGGCGGATACCGTGGTTGCTGCAGGCGAGGTTTTGACCTTCACGGCAACCCACGTTGTAACCGAAGCCGACCTGCCAAGCCCCTTGGAGAACACGGTTACCGTTAGTGGCACCGATCCGGAGGGAACTCCGATCGAGGAGACTGCAACCGAGACGGTTGAAGTAACTTACACCTCGTCTTACAGCGTTACAAAGGTCGCCGACGTTGCAAGCGCTAACATCGGTGACACGATCACCTACACGTACACGATAACGAACACAGGCGACACAACGATTAGCGGAATCAGCG
>CAZWDT010000052.1:0-18402 GCA_964632755.1 uncultured Methanotrichaceae archaeon | reverse complement strand
AATGAGTCGGTTAGATGGACTTCCGCTAATTTACAGCAGAATCAATACGCTACCCGATTATGATGATAGAAGATCCTTGCATCTCGCTGGATTCGAATATCTTCGAGGCTGAATCCAGGAGAGTTTAATTATACCTGAAAGGGATATGCATCGGTCGAGGTAAATATATGAGCAACAGAAAGGTCGCCATCATCACGGCTATGTTGATCATGAGCGGGCTTGCCATTGGCTCTGGCGAGAGCTTCTCCTCAACAGACGGCGCAGAGGCAGCAACCGTATTGATCAAGGACTTCGCCTTCCATCCCCAGACCCTTGTGGTTGAGGCCGGAGCCATCGTCACCTGGCTGAATGGCGATTCCGCCCCCCATAGGATCAAGTTCCCGGATTTCGAGTCTAGAACGCTGAACAAGGGCGATACCTTCACCCATGCATTCAACGCAACAGGCACCTTCGGATATATCTGCAGCTTTCATCCCTCGATGAGGGGAACTGTCGTAGTCCATGAAATGGAATGATGGAGACATTATGTCTTGAATGTAAGGCCGATGGCAGATCGACCTAGAGTCGATGGCATCCACTGAGAGACAGGTAGGTGCCAGATACCTTGAGTTCCCAATTTGTTATGTCCGTAGTCACATATGAGCCGATTGATGCTTGATAGCTCTGCGGTCCATTTGCGCCAAATAGGCAAAACCAACCGCCAGGCTCCTCTATGTGCCGAATATGGATATTTAGGTGATCTACAGAGGGCCATTGGGAGATCCACTGAAAAATGACCTCAAATAATTTAATTGCTATGCAAATATTAAAACAGGATGTAAACAATTCAAAAGATCATAAGTTGGACATGGCAACGTTCCATGGTTCCCAAAGGCTCGCGCACTTAAGTACAGCATGGGACGCAGGCGAGCTTATCTTCTGAGTTCGGAATGGGTTCAGGAGTCTCCCCGCCGCTATGGCCGCCATGTCCACCTCGTGACTTGTATCACTAAGAGCCAAGGTCCGGATTCGAACCGGAGTGGTATTGCTATCCGCAAGGGTTCTGCAGGCAATTGCGTGGCCGCTCCGCCACCTTGGCATTCTTTATTTAGCTTTGCATCCAGATTTCGCCCGAGAGTAGCGGGACAACTGCGCGGACTGTTAGTAGTCGCGGGCTGAACACCTCGTTGCCTCGGTGCGTACACCCCGACTCTATCAATCTCGTCTTCTACGAGAGTCCTAATTGAGCGGTCTCTTTTCAGGCGGGGTTTCGGGCTTAGATGCTTTCAGCCCTTATCCCTTAGTGCGTAGCTGCTCGGCAATGCCTTGCCAGACAACCGATCGACCAGAGACACCGCTGGTTTGTTCCTCTCGTACTAAAACCAGCTTACCTTCAGACCACAAAACACCCCTAACAGATAGTAACCGACCTGTCTCACGACGGTCTAAACCCAGCTCACGATCTCCTTTAATAGGCGAACAACCTCACCCTTGGCCGCTGCTGCACGGCCAGGATGGAAAGAACCGACATCGAGGTAGCAAGCCACCGGGTCGATATGTGCTCTTGCCGGTGACGACTCTGTTATCCCCGGGGTAGCTTTTCTGTCATTTAGTGCCCCCACCAAGGAGGCAACTAAGTTCGCTAAACCCGACTTTCGTCTCGTCATCTCTCGCTTTGCGAGATAACGTCAGGCTGACTTATGCTTTTACACTCTTCGTTGGGTTTCCGACCCAACTGAGTCAACCTTAGGGCACCCTAGATATCTTTTCTAGGGTGTGGCGCCCCACCCAAACTGCCCACCTACCGGGGTCCTCATCTCTGAGTTAGGGCGGTAGTTTCAAAAGGGTAGTATTCCAAGGTCGGCTCCACCCGAGCTGGCGCTCGGGCTTCTACGCCTCCTACCTATGCTCTACATTTAAAACCACAGCCCAACGGCAGGCTGCAGTAAAGCTCCACGGGGTCTTCACTTCCCATTAGGGGTCCCCAGACTCTGCACTGGGATGTAAGGTTCACCGGGTACTAGCTAGGGACAGTAGAGCTCTCATTGATCCATTCATGCGAGCCGCCAATTAAGCGGCAAGGTACTACGCTACCTTAAGAGGGTCATAGTTACCCCCGCCGTTGACAGGCCCTTCTTCCCGTTGAACCGGGGTTTCAGGTACCTGCACTGGGCAGGATTCAGTGATTGTACTAGCCCTTACGGGTTTGCAATCACCTATGTTGTTATTAGACAGTTAGAGCTCCATTGTCACTGCGACCTGCTTCCCTCGAAGCAGGCACCACTTATCCCGAAGTTACGTGGCTAATTTGCCGAATTCCCTTAGCTAGTTTATTCCGCCACGCCTTAGCCTTCTCAGCTTGGGGCACCTGTG
This sequence comes from uncultured Methanotrichaceae archaeon, assembly GCA_964632755.1. Taxonomy (GTDB): domain Archaea; phylum Halobacteriota; class Methanosarcinia; order Methanotrichales; family Methanotrichaceae; genus JAFGMR01. Next base: position 16,050 of record CAZWDT010000052.1, on the reverse strand, counting down.
TCGGTTCTCGGTACGGTCATCCAACTCCCTTTTCACGGGCTCCTGGAACTTGCCTTCTTACGTCATCACGCATTCGTCCGTTTCTCGCCATTGCGGCTCTCCGCGGACTTCGGCGCTTGAACACCCTGGCAACAGGTGCAAGACATATCCGGAAGCGTCAGTTTTATTGTTGGATGGTACAGGAATATTAACCTGTTTCCCATTTGATATGCTCGAATTGCGCCATATCTTAGGACCGACTGACCCTCGGCTGACGAACATTGCCGAGGAACCCTAGCCCTTACGGCGATCGGGATTCTCACCCGATTTTGCTGCTACTGCTACCAAGATTTTCGTCTCTACGCGGTCCACACCTCCTCACAGAGATGCTTCTGCCCACGCAGAGCGCCTCCCTACTAGATCACCTTGCGGTGCTCCGTGGTATCGGCAGTCGGCTTAGCCCCGTCCATTTTCGGGGCCCTAAACCTCGACTGGTGAGCTGTTACGCACTCTTTAAAGGATAGCTGCTTCTAAGCTAACCTTCCAGTTGTCTATGGCCTAGGACTCCCTTAAGTGTTAACACTTAGCCGACATTTTGGGGCCTTAACCACGGTCTGGGTTGTCTCCCTTACGGACTAGTAGCTTACCCACCAGCCCGGACTACCGATCATCTAAGGCGACGGCGACTTTGGAGTTTGACAGGAGAGCGAGCAGTTTCCCGCCCGGGATCCCCAATCAGTGCTCTACACCGCCGACTACCTCCGATCAGGTCATGCTGCGACATGTTTCGGGAGGAACCAGCTATTTCCGACCTCGATTGGCCTTTCACCCCTAGACGCAGGTCACGCGAGTGATTTGCATATCAACACCGCTAACGGTCCTCCACGCAGCTTTCGCCACGCTTCAACCTGCCCACGCCTAGATCGCCCGGCTTCGGGTCGCATCCTAGTGACTTCACGCACTTGTATACGTCGCGCCTGTCCGAAGATGCGCGCATGTCGCTTTCGCTTCGGCTACTCCGATTACCGGATTAGCCTCGCCACTCGAATGCACTCCTTGGTCCGTTCTTCAAAACGTATGATATAACACCGGCAACCGCACTCGTACAAACGCCTCGCGACGTCTTCCTTCGCACGGCAGATCCTTTCATGCCATATCGCTCTATCGCCAGCCGATTTCAGGCTCTTTGCACCTCCCTACTTGGGGTACTTTTCAGCTTTCGGTCGCCCTACTACTACGCTATCGGTCTCAAGACGTATTTAGCCTTGGAAGTTGGTGACTCCCAAATTCCCGCGAGAATTCCGACTCACGGTACTCAAGACAAGGCTCCAGCCCTCTCGGGTTACACGTACGTGGCTATCACACTCTTCGGCATGCCTTTCCAGGCAACTTCCGTTTCCCCTTAAAGGCCTACGAGCCAGCTTTCAACACCACATCTCCCCGAAGGGATTCGGTTTGGGCTTTGCCGCTTTCACTCGCCGTTACTTACGGCATCTCGGTTGATTTCTCTTCCTGCCCCTACTAAGATGTTTCAATCCGGGGCGTTCCCGATCCTTACGGATCAACCCTAAGGTTAGGATTTCCTATTAGGAGATCCTCGGTTCAAAGGTTCCATGCACCTCGCCGAGGCTTATCGCAGCTTGGCACGTCCTTCTTCAGCGCTTGAGCCGAGCCATCCCCCGACTGGCAGATTCGCAGACTAATTTGCCCCACTACTACTCAGTGAGCGTCTGGATGCAAAGCTTATACATGGCCTCATATATCCCTTCGTGATAAGAGACTATCGGCCCTTCCCAAAGGAGCATAGATCTCCCTTGGTGCATCTCATTAATGGACTCGCTGGGATTCGAACCCAGGGCCTCCGCCTCGCAAAGGCGGCGCTCTACCAGCTGAGCTACGAGCCCAGTCAAGCCCTGGGACGGCATAAGCCGACCCAGCGTAATCCTACTGAATATAATTTATTAGTCCTGGCGACTTTTCGGCTCCGACCGATACTGTTTCGACGCACATTTGTGCATCTGCTTTAGGAGGTGATCCAGCCGCAGATTCCCCTACGGCTACCTTGTTACGACTTAACCCCCCTTGCAAAACCTAGATTCGACTGCCGCAAAAGACGACAGCCTCATCAAGACCTCACTCGGGTGGTTTGACGGGCGGTGTGTGCAAGGAGCAGGGACATATTCACCGTGCAATTTTGATACACGATTACTACGGATTCCAGCTTCATGTGGGCGAGTTGCAGCCCACAATCCGAACTAAGGGTGGGTTTAGGAGATTGCCTTCACCTTTCGGTGTCGATTCCCATTGTCCCACCCATTGTAGCCCGCGTGTAGCCCGGATAATTCGGGGCATGCTGACCTACCGTTGCCCATTCCTTCCTCCTCTTTAGCAGAGGCGGTCCCAACAGTGTCCCCTCCATCCCGGAGGACGAGCTGGCAACTGTTGGCGTGGGTCTCGCTCGTTGCCTGACTTAACAGGATGCTTCACAGTACGAACTGACGACGGCCATGCACCTCCTCTCAGCTAGTCATGCAGAGTCTTCAGCCCGGCAATCATTCAGCTGTCTTATCCGGTGAGATTTCCGGCGTTGAGTCCGATTAAACCGCAGGCTCCACCCGTTGTGGTGCTCCCCCGCCAATTCCTTTAAGTTTCAGCCTTGCGGCCGTACTTCCCAGGTGGCTCGCTTCACGGTTTCCCTACGGCACCGACCACGGTCGCACCGTGGCCGACACCTAGCGAGTATCGTTTACGGCTAGGACTACCCGGGTATCTAATCCGGTTCGTGCCCCTAGCTTTCGTCCCTTGCCGTCGGACCCGTTCTGGTGAGACGCCTTCGCCACTGGTGGTCCCTCAAGGATTACAAGATTTCACCCCTACCCCTGAGGTACCTCTCACCTCTCCCGGTCCCGAGCCGAACAGTATCCCCTAGCAGCCTGACAGTTGAGCTGCCAGATTTCCCAAGAGACTTATCCAGCCGGCTACAGACCCTTTAAACCCAATAATAGCGGTTACCACTCGAGCCGCCGGTGTTACCGCGGCGGCTGGCACCGGTCTTGCCCGGCCCTTGCTATCAAATGCTTTTTAGGCATCTGGACAGCCAACATTGTATGCTGGCACTCGAGGTCCCCTTATCGCGGTTTCCCGCATTGTAAAGTTTTCGCGCCTGCTGCACCCCGTAGGGCCTGGATTCGTGTCTCAGAATCCATCTCCGGGCTCTTGCTCTCACAACCCGTACCCGTCGCAGGCTAGTAGGTACGTTACACCCACTACAACCTTGATAGGCCGCAGACCCATCCTTAGGCGCCGGAGCTTTGAGCCACAGTGCATTCCAGCCTCCGTGGCTTATCCGGGATTATTCCCAGTTTCCCGGGGTTATCCCAGACCTAAGGGTAGGTTATCCACGTGTTACTGAGCAGTACGCCATGTTCACGAAGAACATTCGACTCGCATGGCTTAGTCGAACCTCGATAGCAGTAACCTCTGGCAGGATCAACCAGAATTCTTCTCGGAAAGTACCTTAACACGATCCAAAATATTTGCTGAAACATTTTGTATCGGTCGGAATTGGCCGAGTCGCCAAAGACTAACGTCAGACGGAACTATCTTGCTTCCGTCTCCATCTAATCATGTGTTCCGTGGCTTGGAAAGCAGCCCATCATTTTGGGTTATACCCATCTTCAGGGCCGACACCGTTATTCCACGGGTCCGCGGGGATCGTTTTCGACCCCACACCGGCCCAATTAGGTACACCACCTTGCTATTTAAGGATTTCGGTCCCGCTTTCGAGGTCTTGTTTTTCCCTCGAACTCGGCCGGAATCAGCAAGCAGCGCCCTATTGGCCCGCTTCTGTAGCGCGCCTTGGTATATAAGCTTTCCGGTTCCCGCCTCCCAGGATATTATCCCAGATTTGGGTCCGAATCGCCTCGATCGCGCCACAGCGGCCCGTCTCCCAAGGCCCACCCCATATTTAAGGTTTTCGAGCCATCAACCCCGGCATTTCCCGGGAGGGAATGACTTGAACCTTGGAGATGGACCCCAGCAGGGCCGAACCTACCCAAACGCTGCCCCCTATATAATCCTTATGGTGATAACAACGACCCCGCCATCGCCGAATATTAATATCAATAACCGATAGAGCTGGGTAGACAAACCCTTAAACCAGCCCTCTGGGCATTGGTTTATGGGTAAATTCTGGAGGAATTTCATGGGCCACACATTGACCGAGAAGATCCTTAGATCGCACCTCGTCGAAGGAGACTACCGGAAGGGAGAGGAGATCGGAATTCGAATAGATCAGACCCTTACCCAGGACGCCACGGGTACAATGGCCTATCTCCAGTTCGAGTCCATGGGCCTCTCCAGTATCGAGACCAAGCTATCCGCAAGCTACGTGGACCACAACACCGTTCAAGTTGGATTCGAGAACGCCGATGATCATCGATATCTGCAAAGCGTCGCGGAGGCGTTCGGCATTTACTACTCTCGTCCTGGAAACGGCATCTGCCACCAGGTCCACCTGGAACGCTTCGGCCGGCCTGGAGTGACCCTCCTCGGATCGGATAGCCACACACCAACTGGAGGAGGGCTCGGCATGATCGCGATCGGCGCAGGAGGGCTTGACGTTGCAGTCGCGATTGGAGGAGGACCTTACTTCCTGGTCTGCCCTCGCGTGACCAATGTCAACCTAGAAGGCGATCTTCCAGCCTGGGTCTCGGCGAAGGACGTCGTCCTCAAGGTCCTATCCCGACTGACGACAAAGGGAAACGTGGGCTCGGTTCTTGAGTACGGTGGCGCCGGAGCCAAGAGGCTGACCGTTCCCGAGCGAGCAACGATCGCGAATATGGGAGCGGAGACCGGTGTTACGACATCGATCTTTCCAAGCGACGAGCAGACGGCGAAGTTCCTTGCCGCCCAGGGGAGGGCCGATCACTGGAGGCCTTTATCGGCCGACGATGACGCCGAGTACGACTCTACTATCGATATCGATCTATCGGAGCTGGAGCCGCTCGCCGCAGCCCCTCACAGCCCTGGAAACGTCATCCCAGTTCGCGATCTCGACATTGCGGTGGATCAGATCATGATCGGGTCATGCACCAACTCATCATACGTAGACCTGATGACCGTCGCGGAGATGGTTAAGGGAAGGACGCTTCCCCCACATGTGAGCTTCGGCATAGCCCCCGGATCCAGACAGGTTCTGCGGATGATTGCAAGAAACGGCGCCCTAGACCAACTGCTCTCCTTTGGAGCGCGCATACTGGAGTGCGCTTGCGGGTTCTGCATTGGCAATAGCATGTCTCCACCAAGCGGCTCCGCCTCGGTGAGGACGAGCAACCGCAACTTCGAGGGGCGATCCGGCACTAAGGACGCAAAAGTATACCTGACAAGCCCAGCAGTCGCAGCGGCCGCCGCATTATCCGGAAGGCTCTTTGACCCTCGCGATCTCGAAATACCATATCCCAGAGTGGAGATGCCAGACCAGTTCGAGATCGACGACAGCATGATCATAGCTCCGCTTTCGCCTGTCGAGCGACCGAAGGTTAGAATCATTCGCGGGCCGAACATTGGAGAGCTACCCCGAAACACCCCCATGCCCAACGACATCAACGGCGTGGTCACGATCAAAGTAGAGGACTATGTTACGACCGATCACATAATGCCTGCCGGCTCCAGGCTGAAGTACCGCTCCAACGTCCCCAAGTACGCTCAGTTCGTCTTTGAGCCAATCGATGGGGAATTCTACGCCCGTGCCACCAAGATCAGGGATAAGGGCTTACACAACGTTATAGTTGCGGGACTCAGCTATGGCCAGGGATCCTCTCGTGAGCATGCCGCCCTATGCCCGATGTACCTCGGTGTGAAGGCCGTCATCGCAAGGTCGATCGAGAGGATACATGCCGCGAACCTGATCAACTTCGGCATAATTCCATTTGCCCTTGCAAGTGATCAGGAGTACGATAGCATATCCCAGGGATCGAATCTGACCATCCTCGGGATCCGCCAAGCCCTGGAGAGGGGCGAATCACTGATCCCGGCCTTCTTCGACGGGAGCAAGATCGATCTTCGCCTCGATCTCAGTGGCCGACAGAGGGCGATCCTGCTCGCAGGAGGACTCCTTCCTTACACAGTGGAGAAGAAATAGAATAGAAAAGTAGGCAAATCAGGGCCCTCGATGGAAGGCCCTGATCCCTGCCCCCTCCCCAGAATCAGGCCTTCTGATTCAGATCCCGAACCTCATCATTATGCCCTGGGAGATGATCGAACCCTGCGAGCTTGAGGGCGTCGAGTATGCATCCACGCTGGCAAAGAGCGTGGACGTGGGACTTGGAGAGTAGCCGGAGGGGTTCTCCTGACCGAAGTTGAACGTGGTCTCGCGCTCGAGCAGCATGCTGTTCCAGAGCGCTCGATCTATGCCCTCTGCCCCAGAGCCGCCAGACGCGAATGTTGTCCTTGTGACGTTACGGGAGAGGTCGAACTGGAAAGGAAACTCATTCATCCACATTTCCATCGTGGCGGCGGGGTCAATGGTGGCGTTTGGGACGATCGACTGGCCCTGATACTTCGACCAATAATTCTGAACCATTGAATCGAAGCTACCAGAATCGGGACCGTTCAGGAATCGACCCTGACTGCCGCTGTAAGTGGAACCTCCGAGGGCCTCGGCTGCCGCCGACCCAACCAGAAGGCTGATGGTTAAGATCAAAGCAATCCATTTCATCTTGATGTACCCCCCTTCGGAATCGGAAGGGAATTAACAGCTGCCAATCCGTCCCAACCTATTTATGCCTTATCAATGGATCAGAGCCCATGCCGGATTGCTTTGAGATCCTCCACAAGGACCTGGCCGGGCGCATAGGCCGGCTAAGAACCCCACATGGAATGGTGGAGACCCCGCTCTTCATGCCGGTCGTCAACCCGCATCTGCTGATCTTAAAGCCATCGGAGATTGCGAAGATCGGGGCTGATATGCTTATCACAAACAGCTATATCATAGGCCAGGACCCGGAGCTCAGGGAGAAGGCCCTCGCCCATGGCGTCCACGACCTTTTAGGGTTCGAAGGCCCTGTTATGACCGACTCCGGCGCATTTCAGCTATCCGTATATGGAGAGATCGACGTCGAGCCTTTGGAGATCCTCGAGTTCCAGATGGCGATAGGTTCAGACGTAAGCGTCCCCCTAGATATCCCAACGCCGCCCGATGTCCCAAGGGATAGAGTCCTCTCCGAGCTTTCTTTAACGGAGAGGAGGCTACTTGAGGCTGCCTCAGTCGAGAGGGATGGGCTTCTCGCAGGACCCATCCAGGGCTCTACCCAACTGGACCTCAGGAAGGCCGCCGCGAGAAGGGCGGGCGAGATGAACTTCGATATCTACCCGATCGGCGCCGTCGTTCCATTGATGGAGTCCTACCGATTCAAGGACCTCGTCCAGGTTGTGGCCTCCTCGAAGATGGGGCTCGGGCCAGGGGCTCCAGTTCACCTTTTCGGAGCCGGCCATCCCATGGTATTCGCGCTAGGGGCAGCGCTTGGCTGCGACCTCTTCGACTCGGCGGCCTATGCCCTTTACGCGCGGGATGGGCGCTACCTTACCCCAACGGGAACCTGGAAGGTGAAGGATTTGTTGTACTTGCCCTGCTGCTGCCCTGTTTGTGTTGATCATGACGTCAAGGATCTCCAGGATGGAGAACGCGGCCAAAAGCTCCTCGCCATGCACAACCTCCATGTCTCCTTCCAGGAGATGCGACTCGTCAAGCAGATGATATGGGAGGGATCGCTTTGGGATCTGCTCGAAGCCCGCTCTCGCGCCCATCCACGCCTCCTCGATGGCCTGAAGGCCCTCTCAAAGGAGGCGAGATGGCTGGAGGGGCTCGATAGGTCCTCCAAGTCTACATTCTTCTACTTAGGGCCGGAGTCTGCGACGAGGCCCGAAGTAATTAGGCACCAGGATCGAATGATCCGGCTTAAGGTAGAGGGAGAGATCCTCGTAACCGACGACCCACGGCCTTGCGCCGAGGGTTACGACTCGCTCTGGGGCTTCAAGGTGCCGTTTGGCCCATACCCCATTGAGCTTTCGGAGACGCACCCCCTCAACGCCGAGGTGCCACAGATGGTCGATTGCGAGGGAATCGATATGGCGACTCTCCATGCAAAGAGGCTTATTTCGGCAAACCCCGATGCCAGGTTCCATTTCCACCTTAGATCCATTCCCAATATCGAGGAGAGGCTCCGGAGGATTGAATGACCCGATACTTCGAGGTCCTTCGTCGCGATGGGCCGGGGCGACTGGGGCGCCTTCGGGCTCTTGGCGAGATCAGCACGCCAGCCATATTGGGCAAGGGGGAGTACCTCCAAAATAAGAGCGCCTTTGATTCGGCAAAGGCTGCCGCAAGCAACGCTGAAGGGATCCGGGTCCTGCCTTATGTGCCCTCATCCAAGATCCTGCGACCCTCCCTGAAGATCTCGATTCCCGGCGTGGAGGCCGGGCCCTCGGCCTTTGTCGCATCTCCGTATCAGAGGCCGGCCGTTTCCGCCGACATATACATACTCGAGGGAGCTGGCACGATCCAAAGGGGGCGCGACCTGGTCAGGGCGATTCTAGCCCTCCGAGAGATGATCGCCCCGGACTCGGCGCTCTATGCCCCCGCAGCGGCGACACCTGCAAACCTCGCCCTCCTCGTCTATCTGGGAGTCGACCTCGTCGACTCCATCAAGATGGAGATCGACGGCTACTATGGCAGGTACCATTCGCGAGATGGCGTCCGCACTATTGCTGAGATGGCCGAGCTTCCCTGTCGCTGCCCAAGTTGCCAGATCCTCCAAGGGGGAGGAGAGGAAAAGGCAGAACCCCTCATCGCAAGACACAACCGCTTGAAGCTTGCCGAGGAGATCGCACGAGTGAGGGAGATGATCCGCGAGGAGATGCTGCGCGAGTATATCGAAAGACAGGTGAGGGTGAGCCCCGAATATACAGCAGCCCTTCGAATCCTGGACCAGGAGCACCGCTACCTGGAGAGGAGGACGCCCACACTCCGGCGAAGCACCCTCTACGCGAATTGCGCCGAGTCGCTCAGCCGCGTGGAGGTGACGAGGTTTGCAGAGCGTGTGATCGAGCGTTTCCGCCCGCATGAGAGCGACGTCCTCCTCCTCCTGCCCTGCTCTGCAAGAAAGCCCTACTCTCGCTCTCGCTCACACAGGCTCTTTGCCGAGGCCTTGGGGCCGAGGAGGAGGCATATGCACGAGCTGATTCTCACATCCCCGCTCGCCCTAGTTCCAAGAGAGCTCGAAGAGGTCTATCCAGCCGCAAGCTACGACGTCCCCGTCACCGGCCATTGGGATAGGGAGGAGCGCGCCTGGCTGCTCGACTGCCTGGACAGGTATCTCGATAAGAACAGATATTCGAGGATCGTTGCGCACCTGGATGGAGAGCTCGCAGAGGCTGTGGAAGAGCACGGAATCGACGCAGTCTTCACAGGCGGGGGCAAGGATGGGGAAGCCCTCGCGCGCCTTGTAAAGGCGGCAGAGGAGGCCACGCGCGACGCAAGAAGGACTCCGAATCCACGCCTTGCAAGCTTCAGGGGAAGGGCCGACTTCTTCTTCGGCGCGGGAGCAGGCGACCTCCTCCTCGGGGACGCCGCCCGCGTGAAGGGGCACGAGGTCCAGAACCAGGACGGCAAAGCAATCGTTGCGGAGACCGCAAACGGGACGCTTGCGCTGAGCATCGAGGGGGCAAGAAGGCTTCTTCCTTTAGGCATCTATCAGGTGACGATCGGCGACTTCCTTCCGCGCGGAAGCATCCTCGCCCCCGGAGTCCTTTCGGCGGACGAGATGATCAGGCCTGGAGACGAGGTGATCGTGAGGGGAGAGAGGGCGCTTGGCGTTGGAAGGGCCAAGATGTCGGGCTGGGAGATGGCGGAGTCTCGAAGGGGAGTTGCTGTGGAGCTTAGGAGGGTCGAAGCCATCTGAGCGACGCTGCTCTATTCTATTAGGGAGTTCGCGGATAGAGATAGGGAGCTAGTAGATAGAGATGCCAGGAGAGGTGGGGGATCGATCCCCGATGACGCTTCGCGAGACGGTTCATTTTTACATGACCGACTACCGCACACTTCTCGGGAGGGGGATCGATCTCTTCATAATATCCCTCAACCTCCTCGTTGTTGCCATCTTCGTTGCCAACACGTATCAGCCCTCCCCCGAGATCAAAGAGATCCTCTGGAGGGTGGAGGTTGCAGCAATCGGCCTATTCATAATCGAGTTCCTGGTAAGGCTCTATGGTGCTCCCAACCGAAGGAAGCATCTTGCAAACGTCTACAGCATAATAGACCTGATAGCGATATTTCCAACGCTTGCGGAGATCGTCCTGCCCCACTTCGGAAAGCTCGTCTCCCTAGGATTCCTGAAGACCGTGAGGGCCTTAGCTGTCCTCAGGATATTTCGGTTTATGCGGTTCTTCGCAGAGGACCATCTCCTCTTCGGCCATATCGCTTCCGACGTGTTGAGAGTTGCAAGGCTCATCATAACCATCCTCTTGATATTCTTCATATCGTCCGGCCTGTTCTACTATGTGGAAAGCCCCGTCAATCCGAACGTCCAGAACTTCGGCGATGCCTTCTACTTCACGGTGGTTGCCCTATCAACCGTCGGCTTTGGAGATATCGTCCCAATAACCGAAGGCGGCCGATTCGTCACAGTGCTCATGATAATCTCGGGGATCATGCTGATCCCCTGGCAGGCAAGCCGGATAGTCAGGGAATGGTTCAGCATATCGAACAAGAAGAGCATAGTCTGTCCAGACTGCGGACTTGCCCACCACGAGCTCGACGCTTCGCACTGCAAGCACTGCGGCCACGTTCTCTATCATGACGACGGGGATTGATCAGGCCCAGATATAGCAGAGGCTCGAGGGCCCTCTACCGCAAGAGACGGCCCAATAGAGCCTCCGTTGGGTGATACTTGCAGCGAAACCCTACTCGGCCACAATTATATGATATATTCTCTCTTCTGCAAAATCGGGCTCCCACGACCTCTTGTATCGCATCACAAGGTCGGTCTCGCCAACTCCCACCGCCTTGAATGTGAAGGTCTCAACGCCTCCGCCACCGATCAGCTCGGGCGAGGCAGGATCGTATCTATAATTCACCTGCTCGAGCATCGATGGATCGAAGCTGGCATTCCACATATAACCTGTTGTGGGATTCGACTCCAGGGAGAGGTTGAGCTCCTCACCCAGCTTCAAGGAGATGGGATCGCTCGACGCATTGGTATCCATATCGCTCACCTCGATATCCAGGCTCGCCTGATCAGAGACGTCCTCTGCCCAAGCGGGCATGCCGATCAAGAGCAGGATCATAGGCAATCCAATTAATATACGTATCATATCGCGCATATATTTTACCCTATTAGTTATGCCATCTAAAGCTATAAATCCCTTTTGAGAAGATCACCAAGAAAAGGGGGAGGGGAAGGCGGGCCGCTCGGGCCGCCTCATATCACGAGCGTGTAGGAGTACCCGTTATTGAAGTACTTGGTGTAGATCTTCGAGATTCCGGCGCTCGTAATCCCGATCGTGTGGTACTGGTTGCCTGTTACGAGGAACGAACATATGCCGTCAAGGCTTCCATCGCTCACGTCATTCCTGTAGGGAGAGTTGTCAAGCGCGACGTTGTAGCCCTTGAGCCAGTTGGACCTGATCGTCACCCTTGCAGAGCCGGAGGTCGGGTACGTTGTGCCTCCAGGTAAGTAGCCAGAGACCACATCCACGATGATTATGTTGCTTGGCTGGTTGTTCGAGACGAAGAAGAGCAGATGCCTTCCCACGCTGTCGCCCTGGAAGCTTATCCTGTTGTATCCGGAATAGAAGTTGTAGGTTGCACGGTCCAGCCTGTTGTTCGGATAGGCCTCGAAGAAGTCGGCCAGCCCGCCCATAGAGGAAAACGCAAGTAGCCTGAGGTATCCGCCAAGGGGGCAGATCGCGTACTGAGACCAGCTCGAGGTCCCCTGTATCCAGAGCGAGTTCGCCCCACCGTAGGCGCTCTGATATGAGGAATAGGCCATTGTGGTCCCGGCCTGGCCGCCCATGATTAGGCGGGCAGGCTCCCTTCCGGCGACGGAGTAGGCCTCAACCTGGGATCCCAGAGGAGAATCCATGCTGTAGAACTCGGAGTACTGACGAAGCTGTACATCCGAAGAAGAAGTATCCGCCCCATCCAGATTGGTCATGAAGAGCGTCATCTGGCCGCTATCCACCGATTGATCGAAGGCCACCCCATCCGTCGGAGGAAGGTCTCCCATTCCCATATCATCCATGGGGGCTTCCTCCCATCGACCATCCTCAGCTGCTTGCGCCACGCCCAGGAGGGCCACGAACAGTAAAATCACCACTACCCTTGAACTCATGAGCAACACCTCAAGTGATATTCACCTCAAAGATAGATATAGTTTGAGGAGATGGGGTAAGAGGAGATGGAGAAGGAAGGGGAGGGGGATGGAATTGCAATCCCCGCTCAGCCGCTCCCATCCGTCTGCGATTCACCGGGAGAAGGCCTGGACGAAAGCGCGCCTGCGAGGCCAGGCACCAGCCCTCTGCCGGCAGGGACGTTGATCGTGGATCCATCGAAGGCATCGCCTACCGGCTCAAATCTGCCGCCAAGGGATCGGGCGAGGAAGGCCTCTGTTACTGCATAGAAAGAGAGCCGGTTCTCAGGCCTTGCAAAACCATGGCCCTCATCCGAGTAGAGGAGATAGACTACGGGGATTCCCTTCTCCTGCATGGCAGAGACTATCTGCTCCGACTCGTTCACCTTTACGCGAGGATCGTTTGCACCTTGCGCGATCAGCAAAGGCCTCGTAATGTTTCCAACGTGCGTGATTGGGGATCGCTCCATCAGGAAGGCTCGCCCCTCCTCGGTGCTATTGTCCCCGACGCGATCGATGAAGATCGAGAGCTCCGGACCCCAGTAGGGCGGGATCGACTCGATTAGCGTGACCAGGTTGGATGGGCCGACGAGGTCTACGCCGCAGGCGAATAGGTCAGGCGTCATGGCAAGGCCTGCGAGCGTGGCGTAGCCGCCGTAGCTTCCGCCCATGATAGCGATCCTCTCGGGATCGGCAATTCCCTCAAAAACCGCCCAGTTGACGGCATCGACCAGGTCATCCTGCATCTTTGCTCCCCATTCCCTGTTTCCTGCGTTGGTGAAGTTCTTGCCAAACCCGGTCGACTCCCTGAAGTTCACCGAGAGGACTGCATAGCCCCTGTCGGCAAGCCATTGATGGAGGGAGTCATATCCCCATGAGTCCCTCGCCCAGGGGCCTCCGTGGACGAGGAGGACCATGGGAAGCGGCCTGTCCGGGCGGTCACCTGCGTGCTTGCGGGGAAGCGTATAGTAGCTGACCATTGAGAGGCCGTCCCTCGTGTCGATGACTGACGAGTGCATCTTTGCGAGGGGAACTCCTTCGAGGCTCTTTCGATTGGAGAAGAGGTAGGAGGCCAGGCCAGCGCTCCTGTTGTAGAGGTAGTACCTGACAGGCCCAGCGTCCATGGTGTACGCAACGATCCAGAGTGAGTCGTCGAGGGTTCGGCTCACCACATCGACCTCGCCATCGGCGACGGTCTTGAGATAATCCAGGTCGGCTGAGATCCTTGGATCGAGGACGTCCCACTTTCGCCTCTCGTACTCGAAGGCTGCGGCCTGGACCGTCATCTCCGATGGGTGGATCATAAGGCCGCTGCAATCGGAAAGTGCATCCTCGGAGAGAAGCTGCACCTCCTCGGTCCTAGTATCAATGGCAAAGAGGGCGGCCTTATCGCGACCACGGCTGTCGATCATGTATAGGAGATCTCCCGTTCGATCGTATCCGACAAGCCCAGTCGCCATGACGTCCTCCGGGCCGAACTCGAGGTAGACGGTCCAGCTTCCGTCTTCCTGGGGCAAGAGGTACTCCTGGCCGCCTTCAGGCGTCGCCCGCAAGGCCATCTTGATCTGGAGCTGTCTATCTGCCAGGAACCCGGCGAACTCCTCGTTCTCCTGGACGAGCGTCCTGTTACCGTCCATCAGGTCCACCCGAAAGATGCGGTGATACGTAGGATCCCTATCGTTGAGGCCGATGAGGAGCTCGCTTGGATGGTCCGGGCTTGCGGCCAGGATCTGAGCCTGGACTCCCTCGAATGGCGTTAGGTCATCGATCGCGCCTGTGGTCAGGTTGACGCTGTAGAGACGCCAGTTCTCGTCGCCGTCTCGATCCTGGATGTAATAGAGGTGGACTCCATCGTATGACCAGCCATATGCGCGAATGCCTCGATAGGTATCGTTTGTGACAGGCCGCGCAGCATCAAGATCGTCTAGCGGGGAAACCCAGATGTTGAGCACGCCGTCAAGGGGCGCAAGGTAGCTGATGTACTCCCCATCGAGGCTCAACCTTACGGATGATCGATCTGGATTGTCGAAGAGGACGTCGCGCGGGATGAGGTCGTCGTCAGCGCCGCTGGCAGGAGCGAGCAGAGCCAGGGCGAGAAGCAAGGGGATCTTGCCGATATGCATGGCGGATATCAGTAGATCCGAATGTATTAGAATGCAGCGAAAGCTAAGCGACACTCCTTGGATTTAGTCGCATATCCTGGTCCGAAGCATTTTTCGCCGATCAAGACAGTCTCCGACGTAGTGGTTGACGATGAGACAGAAGCATATCCTGGCCCTGCTGGTCCAGCCCAATATATCGCTTAAATTGAAAGCGATTCAGGGATTGATCAAGCCAGAACTCCCATTTGCGGCCGGCGTCTGCGTGATAGCCGGACAGATTATGTCATTGGGGCACCTACCTTCGACCGAATATGCTATATGGGGTTTCCTGGTGGGATTCTTCCTCTCCGGATCGGCCATGGTATCCAACGACTACTTCGACGTAGAAGTGGACCGTGTGAACCATCCTGCAAGGCCCCTTCCCTCTGGTAGCGTTTCCATGAAGGAGGTTGTTATGCTCACCGTCTTGCTATCATTCGCAGGAATGACCCTTGCAGCCTTATTCGGACAGGCGGCATTCATCTTTGCCGCGATCATCCTGGCGGTCGGGATACTCTACAACTGGAAGATCAAGGAAAGCGGTATTGCTGGTAATTTGATGGTCAGCTTCTCGGTTGCCTCTACCTTTCTCTTCGGCGGATTGTCCGTTGGGGCCTTGAGCAATCCATTGGTCTGGACTTTCGCATCCATCGCCTTTCTATTCAATCTGGCAGAGGAGATCGCCAGTGGAGCTATGGATATCAAGGGCGACAGGCTTAGAGGATCTCGGTCAATCGCTATCCTGAAAGGGAGGGACTATGCCCTTCGTATCTCAGGGGGGATTCTTGCCATCTTAATGATGCTAAGCCTCGTCCCCTTCTTCGCAGGATGGCTGGGGGCGGTGTATCTGTTCATTGCGGCTATCACCGATTCACTGCTAATATTGATCTTCCTCCGGCTGTACCGAAGTCGAACACCGGAAGATGGAAGAAGGGAGATCCGACATCTGTATATCGCCATGACCTGCTTTGTGGTGGCCTTTATGATAAATATCATAATATAAATATATTTGTTACACTTATAGATGCAGGCCAGATGCTGATACACATCGCGAAATTGCTAACCTTTTGGATCCAGTAAGGGGAGAGAGGTCCGAGGTCCTCTTCCAAAGGGCAGATCGATATCACAGAAATTTGGCAAATTCCTCAGGATCCACCTTTGCCAGCTTCAAGGCGCCCTTAAGCGTGCCCACCTTCAACTCATAGTGCATGGGCACAACCGTGCCGATCTTACCTTCATCCGCCTCTTTGGAAAGCCTGACATAGCTTCCAGAACTTCCTGAGATCTTGAATCCAAACCTGTTGCAGAGTATCTTGACTGCAAGTCTCGCCGGATACGCTTTTAATTCCTGGCAACCCCAGCGACCTCGAAGGTGGTTATGAATGGTCTCTCCAATCCCTCTAGGGGGAACTCCTCAATTGACTTTGAGCATCATTGTGGGACCTGCAGATGAGCAGGAACGGTCAAGGTTTGAGGAGAAAGAGCAGGCCGCATCCCTGCCTTTTCAAAGGCAGGTTAGACCG
>CAZWDT010000051.1:0-19613 GCA_964632755.1 uncultured Methanotrichaceae archaeon | reverse complement strand
ATCCGATCTTGGGGGGAGGTGCAAAAGCTTTAATATGATTTAATCCCACATATGGGACTGGGAAGTGAGTCAATGCCCTTTACAAAAGTAGATGAAAAAGGCAGGGTGGTTCTCCCCAGCGAACTTCGCACCAAGTTGAACATTAGCCCTGGAGACGAATTTATCGTGGATGAGCTTGGCTCGGATGCCCTCGTTCTAAAAAAAGTCGATCTACGCGCCATGATCGCGGACATCATCGATAAGGCTAAAAACGTAGACTTGGACCGGCTGGAAGAAGAGATCGAGGAAGAGGCAGACAGGCTTGCCCGAAAGAAGTACAGAGTTCTTGATTGATACCAATCTTTTCGTAGCCGCAGTCAAGACTATCGTGCAATGCGGAGATCTCCGATTTCCTGGAACGAAAGCATTAAACCTTTTTACTGCAGCCTTCAGGATCGGGCCAAATTCCATGAAAATCTCGCTAATTCTCGCTCATCCCAAGTCAGGAAGCTTCAACCATGCTTTCGCTGAGGATCCCAGATGTTTCAAGAGCGATCGCCCGCCGCGCCGAGCGGCAGGCGGTGCGTTTGTTAAAATGGAAACAAACCAAGAATCCAATAGCGTGGTGTTGCGAGAGCGGTGCGAGAAAAGAGCGATGAGTCCACATCCAAGGAGAAATCCGCGCCAGGGCTTCGGAGGATCAATTTCAATTCGTCAGGAGATGGTGTACATATGACCTCATTAAAATTAAAAAAGGCTCTTTTGGTGGTTGACGTCCAAAATGATTTTTGTCCCGGTGGCGCTTTGGGCATTCACGATGGTCACAAGATCATCCCTATTCTTAACAAGTACATTAAGTTTTTTAAGAAGGAAAATTTTCAAATTTTTGTGACGAGGGATTGGCATCCCAAAGTCACTAAACATTTTAAACAATTTGGCGGGGTATGGCCCGAGCATTGTGTCGAGGGGAGTCCAGGAGCTCAGTTTCATCCTGACCTTGTGTTTCCGAAAGAAGGCTTGGTGATGTCCAAGGGCATGGATCCGGAAAAAGACAGCTATTCGGCCTTCCAAGCTACAGATTTAAGCGGAACGGTATTAGCGAATTTATTGAAAATTTCTGGAGTTACGGAGATCTATATCGGCGGGCTAGCTACGGATTATTGCGTTAAATATTCCGCGTTGGATGCACTTAAAGAAGGCCTGAAAGTCTTTATATTGACCGATGCCATCGCCGGCGTGAACTTGCAACCAGAGGATTCTAGTATAGCTTTGGATGAGATGGTTGGCCGTGGCGCTAAAGACACAATCTTCGAAAAGGTCATGATGGTTTCATCACAACAATATTCACCGACAATGACTAAGGATTACAGCCAGATTTCAGATACGGCCCGTGCGGTGGATGCAGAGGTACTGCCCAGGATGGCGTCTTACATCCGGCGTATATCGCCGCAGATCGCCGCCATGAGCACCGACGAGGTATTTGTGATCGCCGATTACGGCGCCGCAGACGGCGTGAATTCGAGCGAGTTGTTTGAAGCAGTCATCCGCCAGATTCATGGGGTGAATCCCACGCTGACCATTAAATTAGTCTATATTGATCTGGCGGATCCGGCGAATTTCGAGAAATTCTGGGCAACCTCGGCATTAGCGAAATTAAAGCACGTAGAGGCCCAATACATCCAGCGGTCTTTTTATGAACCATTTCCTGAGATAACAGGCAAACTCTGGATCGGTTTTTCCTCCACTGCGCTGCACTGGCTGAATGCCAAAACGGTTGGACCTGATTATTTTCAGCATCCTCTCTGTATACAGCCCAACCAGTTGCCTGATTCGGAACGTAGAAGATTTGCGGAAAAATGGAAAGCGGATTGGCGGTCGTTTCTGCATGAATGCTCGACGTCGCTGGTTAAGGGGGGAGCTTTGTTCTTTGCCAACCTTGCCAATCTGGGGGACGAACGGTGGCCAGCGTCGCCGGGATATAACAACCTCAGGGACATTTGCCAAGAGTTGTGTGGGGAGAAAAAGCTTTCCGAAGCAGAGCTAAACGCTATTTTCATACCGGATTACTTTGCCACACCCCATGAAATGTCAAGTTTGATGGATGAAGATGATCTTAGGTGGTGTTTTGCCGTCAACGCCTGTGATCCCTTGATCGTCCCGTGCGCCTATTTTACCAAGGCGCAGGACAAGCTGGACGACCCACAGGAACGGTCCACGCTTGCCGCTACCCTGGCCCATGTAGTCAGGGCCTGGAGTGAATCGTCGATGCGAATCGGACTTCACGCAGACAACAAAGACCTGATCGAAGACATTTATCGACGGCTGCGGGACAAGTTCTATGATAAACCCGAGGGCTTGCCGTATCAATATAGCCTGCTCGAACTGGTAAAAAATACATGAGGAGAAAGGTTGAAATTTGACTGACTTTTCCCCTTTTTATGTACCTTGACATTGTCATATATTACTACCATCATTATAAACCGCTTTCGGATAGACATTTCTTCGATGATGCGACTCTTTAGCCGATAATCTGGCAAGATGCTTGCGTTTGATGAGTTGAATTATATCCAGCTTAGTGAAATTTCTGCGCAGTAATATATATTCTAATATTTGCTTGACATCATGAGGCGTAAGCATATCAGCCTTCTTGCCCATTTCGAGGTTCATCATCAGTATAGCCAGCCTTGCCACGATCTGAGCTCATAATCGGCTAGCCCCGCGAGCCCTTTAGCGTCCTCCAGTGATCTTTCAATCCAGTATCTGCTGCATGCCATCTTGGCCAATTGCTTCAAATCGGTATCTTCGGGGGCATTTGAGAGATGATATTTGACCTTCTCGACGCCGTCTTCTTTTCGAAGAATCTGCCAAGCCTCTTTTCCCGGCAACTTATTGTCAACCGGATAGACACGAAGAGCCACAATATCGATATAGAGGTCCTTTCGCTCAGTCCCTCTCACGAAGATCCTCTTCCACTGATCAGGGGGAAGCAAGTCTTTGACCTTAGAGACCTCGATTGAGAAGCATTCCTTGAAGATATTGGTGGGCCTGCTCGCTTGAATCGCGGGTTCTGCAGCAAAAGTGGTGCCTATGATTCATACAGGCATCATATAATAATTGTGATGGTGTATCAATATCACCTTCGGCTAGGTCGAAATATATTACCTTTTACCCCATTATTAGCAGAAGGTATTTGTATAACTTACTTTTATATTTTTCTAATCCGAGGGGGGGAGGGGGGCAACCAACTATTGGTGATCTGGTGATCTGACAATGTCAAGATAAGATCACGAGCTATAGACTGGTCAAAGGAAACTCCAACCTATTTCAGAATCACGACCGACCAATTCCTGGATTCCGGGCCGAATTGGCCTTCTCGATATTGCCTGCCGGGTGAGAAGCCCCCCGCCAATCAGGCAGACGGATCTATGTTGAAGTGCAGACACACAAAAAATATTAATACTTATCGCCGCAAGGTTTATCGATGAACGCGGGACTATTTCCGCGAGGAGGCGCAAATGAGGAGAATTGCTCTGACCATGATGCTGATCATGGCCATGGGCCTGGTGTCCCAGGGATATCCCCTGGTTGGGGGAAACGGTGCCGTCAACTGCACCGTCTTTGGGGCATTCAAGAGCATATTGCCGCTCGATCATGAGAATAAGAACGTGATCATGAACGTGGATATGGGGCTTGTGGGACTCGATGGCAATCCCGTCCTTGCCAATTACACCATGGTGGATGGGAACGACCGGATATACGGGGCGATAAGGGGCTACTGCCGCGACGTCCAGCCGGGCAGGCGTATCCTTGGATTCGTGGTGCCCCGGGAGGCGGTGATCAAGACGGTCCGCGTAGAGCCCATCGAGGGAGCCCCCTTCACCATCGAGTGGCCGGATCTACCGGAGGCAAACGATGGAGAGGTCTACCTGCGTTACTACGGAGCTGTGGAGAAGGGATTCCAGGTGGAAAAGGGATCGGTGACCTTGGACGTGGGACTGACCAACAACCTCTCCTATCCCCTGCCGATCTCTCCGGAGAACTTCTCCCTGGAGGATCAGTGGGGTTGGAGGTACGTCGAAGCCACGGGATTCTCGCAACGTATGCTCGGTCCAAACGAGAGCAGTCGTGAGTGGATTACCTTTAATCCGATATCCCCCTTGAGCCGGCCCGCCCGGCTCGAGTTCCGTCGCGCAACGGATAGATCACTTTGGATCCAGATAGGGGATACCGTCGATATGGTAGATGCCGTCGCCGAATCATCGCGGTCGGGATGCTCCATCTGCGATAGCGCCGAGCCGGTCGATCCCAACTCCCCAAAGGGGCGAGTTGCCGCAACGAGGGAGCGCCTGGCCATGGTCAAGGGAAACATCAGCTGACCTTCCATGGACTCCTTCCTCCTCGCCCGGCTGACCGAATGGCTGGATGGGTACATCAAGGGCTTCTACAGAGAGGATGGCCCGCTCCAGTCGAACATACTGCTCAAGGAGGGTCACATCCATCGCGTAAGGGAGAACATGGCAACCCTTGCGGGCGACCTTGGCCTCGGCATGCCGGAGTCTGCCTTGGGGGAGGCTGTCGCCCTCCTCCATGATGTTGGACGCTTCCCCCAGATCGAGGCCTATGGCACCTATAACGATGCCGCATCTGTGGACCATGCGATCCTCGGCGTTCTTATCGTTCGCCGCGAGGGGCTGCTCTCGTCGCTTCCAAAGGATGAGCGAAGGAGGATCTGCCAAGCAATCGCCTTGCACAATAGGTACTCCCTTCCACCGCGTTCTGCCAAGAAGAGGCTCATCAGGATGGTTCGGGATGCGGACAAGCTCGATATACTGAGGATCGTATCCGCCCATCATGTTGGGGAGGGCCAGAACCCCGCCCTGGACCTGGGACTGCCCCATCTTCCGGGGTATACCCCCAAACTGTTGAAGGACGTCCTCGAGGGCAGGATGGCTCGAATGGTGGATGCAGCCTCCGTAAACGACCTCAAGCTGCTCTATTTGAGCTGGATATGGGATATCAACTATCCTTCAACCATCGCGCGAATCGAAAAGGAGGGATATATGGAGGCCATCATGGGGGAGCTTCCGATCACGGCAAAGATCGATCGGCTTCGCCATACCGTGCGCCTGCGCTTGTCCTCATCGAGCCCCTCCAGGTAGTATGCGAGAGTTATTGAAAACCGCTAGCGTTCGACCTTGTGAAGAAATGAGCGAAGATTGACTGCAGGCCATCGATTCTTGCGAGCTATTTCAATTGCCCACACCCACGACCCCCTTCCTTAAAGCGATACGAAACCGTTTTTAGGGAGCATGCGGAATAGAACTGCGAAGGGTGGGTTATGTCGTACGCTCGAATAGCATCAAAAGCCTCGATCGTCCTTTCGATCCTCATGCTCTCGGCAAGCGGCCTGGTGTACGTCCAGCCGGACGAGAGCATCCAGCAGGCAGTAGACCTGGCCTCCCCCGGAGAGGTCGTGCAGATCATGGCCGGCACTTACGAAGAGAGGCTGACCTTGAACAAGTCGATCGTGCTTCGAGGGTCAAGTGAGGGAGCAATGCCAATAATCGATGCGCAGGGCGGGGATATTGCCCTCTCGATCCTGGTCGATGGTGTGGAGGTAAGCGGCCTTGCAATCGCCAATGCGAATGTGGCGGGAATCGCGGTCCATTCAAGCGGCGTTGTGATCGAGGGAAACGAGGTCGTAGATTGCACAGAGGGGATATCCATCCAAGGCGGGAATAACATGATCGCAAGAAACGTGGTTCGCGAAAACAGCCATGGAATTGTCCTCCACAACTCGGAGAACAACACCATTCTTGCTAACGACCTTTTCGAGAACCAGGCCCAACTTGGGGGCGATTGCGGGATAGTGCTTCGCAGGTCAAACAACAACAGCATCTGGAAGAACAACATTTCATCGAGCGGTAACTGCGCCATATCGCTCGTATCGAGCGAGAAGAACTCCATTTTAGACAACAACGTCAGCGGCAATGCCTGGTACGGGATCTACCTGACGGAGATGAGCAACGAAAACGATATCAGCGAGAACGCGGTTGCGGAGAACGGAAGGGGCGGGATATGCCTAGAGGACTCGAGGGAGAACATCTTGCAGTCCAACATCGTCCGCGCAAACGGCAAGGGCATCATCCTCACATACGACAGCTATCGAAACACGCTGCGCAATAACACCGTCAAGGAGAATGGCCGGGGGATCCACCTTGCCTTTCACAGCAACGACAACCTGATCGAGGGAAACGCGATCTTGCAGAACGAGTATGGCATATACCTGACCTTCTCCACGGCCCGCAATATCATCGTAGGAAACCGGCTCGTGGAGAACGGATATAACGCCTACGACGAGGGGATCAGGAACCGCTGGGACGACGGGACAATTGGCAACTACTACAGCGACCTTGGGACGGTTTACAACATACCGGGAAGCGAGAGCGTCGACCGACATCCACAGAGGGCATAAGGCCTTGTTCAAGGCATTGTTAAAATCCCTGTCCACACGATCCTGCCTAGCATGCTCCTGGGCTATTCGTGGCGATCTCGCCCTACGGGAGGGCAGGCTCGATTCCGCCTATCGCTTCTTTGAGAAGGCGATTCGCGCCTCGCCTAACGCAGAGGCCTGGAGGCGAATGGGGGTCTTGATGGGCATTTGCGGGCAGTATCCCGAGGCCATCAAATGTCTAGGAAAGGCCGTCTCCCTCGGCGATGGCGAGGCAAGACGCCTTATGGGATACAACCTATTTCGGCTCCGGCGCTACGAGGAGGCGCTCGCTTGCTTCGAAGGGCTCATACAGACCACCCCCGAGGATGGGCTTGCGTGGTACTGGCGCGGATTGACGCTTATGGAGACGGGAAGGAGGGCGGAGGCGGAGGAGTCGCTGAACCGGTCCTGCAGGGATTAGGACCTCGATCGGGCAGGTGCGGAAATGCTTATCAGGCATATCGCATAAATATACATGTATGAGGACGATCTGGTATATTCTTCTGGCCGTGTTTATAGTTGGAACCGGCTCATGCCAGCTTCCAAACCTGATTGGGAACTGGACCTCTGCACCACATGCAGATCTGTTAGCCGAAGGGCTCGTCGAACCAGCGGGGAACTATGGCACCAACATGACGATCGTGGATCAATACGACCGTTACTTCAAGGGATCCGTGATTTATTGGCTCCGCAATGGGACGGAGCTGACGGAGGGCTTCGCCGGCGTCATCGGATTTGACAATACGACGCTCTATATCGCCGAGTTCGGCAGCGGTTATAATCTGGGACGGATGATCTCCGACGACGAGATGGAGCTCGCATACATCGAGGACGGGGAGAACGGGATGGTGACAATCGATAGGTTCATCCGGATAAGGGATTAGGATGCACTCCTAATTGCGGCATGCCAATCATTGCGCCGGGGCGTCAGCCCCCTCGGATGATGGATTTCCCACCCTTACATATTTTCTATCCTCACCACCCCCAGCTGTTCAGAGGGCTCTATTCCAAATATCCTTCCGTAGAAGACTAGCTCCGCCTCTAAAGCCCTCTCGATGCTCTTTGCATCCCTGAAGCCATGCCCCTCTCCGGGAAAGGAGAGATACGCCACGGGAACGCCCCTCGCCCTCATCGCCTCATAGATCCCGATCGTCTGGCTAGGAGGGACCACATGGTCCCCGAGCCCCTGGAAGAATATCGCAGGGCAGTCGATCCTGTCGGCATGGTACAAAGGTGAGCGCTCCCTGTAGAGGTTCGAGCCCAGGGGGCCTACCAACCATTCATTGTAATTGGACTCGAACTTGTGGGTCTCGCTTGCGATCCCAACGAGGTCGCTTATGCCATAGTAGATGGCCCCAGCCTTGAAGGAGTCCCGAAAGGCCAGCAGGGATAGAGCCGTATATCCGCCGGCGCTTCCGCCGCGAATAATCAGGCGGCGGCAGTCCGCAAACCCCTCATTTGAGAGGTGGAGCGCTGCCCTCTCGCAGTCTTCGACGTCGACTACCCCCCAGAGCCCCTTCAGCCTCTCCCTGTACTCCCTGCCGTAGCCCGTGCTCCCCCCATAGTTGACATCGACTACGGCAAATCCGCGGCTTGTCCAGAACTGGATCAGGAGGTTTAGCGCCGTCGAGGCAGCCGATGTCGGGCCGCTGTGACAGATTACGAGAAGTGGCGGCTTCTCATCATCAGGCGCGAGATGGTCACGGCTTTTAGGAGGATAGTAGAATGCGTATGTGGGCCGCCCCTCGCTTCCCGGAAACTCGATCGAGACGGGGCGGGAGATGTAGCCAGGATCGATCTTTTCCTCCCCCGAACGGCGAAGCACCTTGAAGCCTCCCTTCCCCAGATGTACTACGGATGTGGCCTCTTCCGGGGACCCACCCAGGAATGCCGCACCAAACGGCCCTGCGCGGACCTGGGAGATCTCGGTGTAGGGACATTCGATGATCTCAAGGCCGCTGATTCCGAGTAAGGCCAGATGCCAGACCCCACCCCGTGCAAAGGAGCAGATGATCCTCCCATCGGGAAAGATCGCGTAGGAGGAGTCACCAAGCGTCCACTGGGGACGGCCGAAGTCGGCCTCCATAGCTGCGAGAGCCTCGTTAGAATCCCCATCCCATCGGTAGAGGTTCCACCAGCCGCTCGAATCGGATACGTTGTAAAGCTCGCCCTCTGGGGACCACTCGGGCTGGAGGACTGACTCCTCTACGCCTCCTGCAACCAGCGTCGCCTTGCCGGGAAAGCCCCCCTCATCGAGCGGGGCGGACCAGAGCTTCGTTCCCCCCCATGGCATCAGCGGATGGTTCCAGGAGATCCAGGCAAGCCGGTCGCCTTTGGGGCTGATCCTAGGAGAGCTGTAGAAGTCCTCGCCCGATTCGAGCGTCCGGAGGCCTCCGGATTCGAGATCGATCGCCACAAGGGAGTTCTTCGCCTCCCCCTCGCAGGAGTGGTCCTCTAAGATGCAGATGACGCGATTGCGTCGGGCGTCGATCTGCAGGTCGCCATATCTAAGCCTCCCCACAGGCGTGATGGCGCTCGTTCTGCCGCCGGGCTCGATCCGGTAAAGCCTCGAATCGGCCAGGTTGGAGAAGACGACCGCTCCCGAAGAGACCGCATACGCCCCTCCGCCATACTCATGAACAGCGCTTCTTACGTTGAACCGATTGCCTGAGACCTCCTCGGCCCCCAGCCCGCAGCTCCTAGCAAGGACGAATCGTCCGCCTTCTGCAGGCCGCGACTCGATCCAGTAGGTGAACTCGCCGTCGATGGCCGTCCCCTCGAGCCGAAGGGAGTGACGGGAGACCATCTCCGCAGTGATTGGCGATCTCCACGATCCATAGGGGGCAACGGTATGTTTTATCATGGCCTTCACAACCCCAGCCGAATGTGCTTGACCTCCAGATACTCATCGATCCCCCTCGATGAGAGCTCCCGGCCAAGGCCGCTCTCCTTCCATCCGCCGAAGGGGGCATGCAGGTCGACAGGGCTTACGTTGTTCACAGAGACGCTTCCAGCCTCGAGCCTCTCAGCCGCCCGCAGGCCAAAGAGGAGATCTTGCGTGTAGATGTAGGCGGCAAGGCCATAGCGGCTGTCGTTTGCAAAGGAGATCGCCTCATCGATGGAAGCGACGCGCATAATAGGAGCGACCGGGCCAAACGTCTCCTCCTGCATCACCCTCATGCTATGGTCGACATGGTCCAGGACCGTGGGGAGGAAGAAGTAGCCCAACTCGTACTCCTCTCCCTCGGGGGGCCGTCCGCCGCAGAGGATCTCCGCCCCCTTAAGAACGGCGTCTGCGATATGCTCCTTCGTCCTATCGAGCTGGTCTTGCGAGAAGAGGGGGCCCATATCGACGCCGGGCTTCTGGCCGTCACCCACTCGAAGAGCCCTCGCCCCTGCAACCAGGAGGGGGATGAATCGATCCGCCACCTCCTCTGCCACGTATATGCGATTGACGCTGATGCATAGCTGCCCGGCGTTTGCAAACGCCCTTCTCGCGCAGGATAGGGCTGCGCTCTCGATATCGGCATCCGGGCAGACGATGAAAGGAGCGCTTCCCCCAAGCTCTAAAGATATCCTCTTTATACGGCTTGCCGCGTGCTCCATGATCCATCTGCCGGTCTCGGTCTCACCGGTCAAGGAGATCTTCCGGGAGATCGGGTTCTCCACGAGCTCTGCCCCAACATCGCTCCCCGGTCCGTGGACCACGTTGAGCACGCCTGGAGGAAGTCCGCCCTCGTGGACGGCAAGGGAGAAGGCCGTGGCCGCGAGTGGAGCCTTGCTTGGGGGCTTGACGACCATCGTGCATCCGGCAGCAAGCGCGGGCCCTACCTTCCAGGAGGTGAGGTCTACCGGGTAGTTCCATGGTGTTATTGCAACCGCAACGCCTATCGGCTCCTTTACGACGAGGCTTCGCCCTCTTTCGGACTGGATCCACTGGCCGAATACACGTCGTCCCTCCTCAGCGTAGTAATCGAGGACTCTGGCAGCAGCCTCCACCTCCCGGCGTGAATCCTTCAAGGGCTTTCCCACTTCAAGCGTAAGCAGCCGGGCAATCTCATCCGCCCTTTGGCGGACATTCTCCGCTCCTGAATGGAGCAATCGGCCCCGCATCTCAGCGGAGCTCTCCTTCCACACGGGAAGGGCTCTTTGGGCCGCTTCGAGTGCCAGGCGGGCGTCCCTCGAATCGCCCACGCTCACCTCCCCAACAGGATCCTGGTTTGCAGGATTGCGTATGATCGCCGTTTGGCCGGAGAGCGAATGTACCGATTGGCCGTCTATGAGCATCCTGGATCTATGCATATCCATCTCCACCGCTTCAAAATATACGCCTATCCCCCAGTCCTCTGGGAACCAATCAGGGACTTGCCATCCTGTCTGCTCAACGGCTGGGCATGATATGGCATTAGGTAGGTCTGTGCATGGATTATAAAGGATTTATGCCTGCTAGATATCATCCTTCCGTCTTGCGCCCAAAGAGCCCGCATTTCGCTGTGAGGCGGCGAAAGACATATCACCTCACGATGCGAGAATAGAAGGCGGCCTGGAGAGGATCCAAAGATGTACGGGGTAAAATCGAAATTTCCAAATCTTCCGGAGGAGATCTCCGGCCTCGGAGAGCTCGCCTACAACCTATGGTGGAGTTGGCACCCTCAAGGAAGGGAGCTCTTCAAGACTCTCAGTCGCACGGGTTGGTATCTGAGCGGCCACAATCCGGTTAGGATGCTCCACCAGCTGAGCGAAGAGGCCCTCGATGCTGCCTCCAAGGATGCCCACTTTCTCAGGCATTACAAGGCGACGATGATTCGTTTCCAGAACCAGATGGATCCAAAGACCGGTTGGTTCTGCAACAACGTTGCCGACCCCGAGATCGGGACGCTGGCCTACTTCTCAGCCGAGTATGGCCTTCATCATGCCCTCCCCTTCTATGCTGGTGGCTTGGGATTTCTCGCAGGCGACTTCCTGAAGGAATGCAGCGATCTTGGCGTTCCAGTGGTCGGCGTAGGCTTCATGTATCCGCAGGGATACCTCCGCCAGAGGATAACCCCGGATGGATGGCAGGCCGGCGCATGCGAGCTGGTGGACCGGGAGAACGCCCCAATTCGGCGGCTGCTGGACGATAAGGGTGAGCCAGTGGTGGTGAACGTCTCCATCGGAAAGGAGACGGTATACTTGGAGGTGTGGAAGGTCGAGGTGGGTCGCACATCCCTTTACCTGATCGACACGTGCACCGAACACAACACCCCTGAGAATAGCTGCGTGACCGATCGTCTCTACGCGGGAGATCCCGACTCTCGATTAAGACAGGAGATGGTGCTTGGAATTGGCGGGGTCAGGGCGCTCGGCACGCTTGGAATCAAGTATTCGGTGCTCCATCTCAACGAGGGACATCCCGCCTTCGCCGTGCTCGAGAGGGCGCGAGAGATGATGGCTGGGGGGCTGTCCGCCAAGGAGGCATTCGAGCGGGTTAGGAGGACGACGGTCTTCACCACCCATACCCCCGTCCCGGCTGGGCACGACATCTTCCCCCATTCGCTGATGAAGAGATACTTCAGTCACTATCTGCCCTCTGTTGGGATGGAGATGGAGGCCTTCCTAGAACTGGGGCAGAACCCGGCCAATCCCGAGGGCTTCAACATGACGGCCTTTGCCTTGCGTTGCTCCGCCCACCACAATTGCGTGAGCAAGAGGCATCTAGAGGTTACCCGGAAGATGTGGAGACACCTCTGGCCAGATCTTTCCGAGGATAAGGTCCCTCTCGACTATGTAACGAACGGGGTCCATGTGCCCACATGGATAGATCGCCGTCTGGGGGACGTCATATTCACAAAGTATCTGGGTCGTGATTGGCTCGATGAGCACGACAATCCCGCTATCTGGGGAATGATCGACGATATCCCCGATCAGGTCCTCTGGAGGCATCACTGTGCCATGAAGAGGATGCTGGTCAATAAGATAAGGGACAGGGCAAGGCATCTCTGGCTCGATCGCGAGAGGGCTGATCCCAGCCTGTTGATGTCTTCAGGCTTGCTTCTAGATCCATCCGCTCTCACGCTCGGCTTTGCGAGGAGGTTTGCTTCCTATAAGAGGCCGACGTTGATTTTGAGCGATATAGAACGGCTGAAGAGGATGGTCAACGATACCTGGAGGCCGGTCCAGATAATATTTGCAGGAAAGGCCCATCCGGACGACCAGCAGAGCAAGATGATCCTCCAGAGGGTCTTCAACGCCGCGAGGGAGCCGGTCTTCGGTGGGCGAATAGCATTCGTGGAGGACTACGATGAGCAACTCGCCCAGTATCTGGTACATGGCGTCGACGTCTGGCTGAACAACCCTCGCCCGCCAATGGAAGCAAGCGGCACAAGCGGCATGAAAGCGACGTTGAACGGGGTTCCCCATCTGAGCATACTCGACGGCTGGTGGATCGAGGGGTACAACGGCAGTAACGGATGGGCCTTCCAAGGGGCTCTTGGAGATGAGAGCGACCTAAGGGATGCAAAGGCCATCTACGATATGCTCGAGGGTGAGGTGATCCCCCAATTTTATGACGTCGACGAGGAGGGCATCCCCCATGGCTGGGTCAATGTGATGAAGGAGGCGATGAAGATGACCGGCCCAAACTTCTCTGCCCGTCGGATGGTCAAGGAGTACACCGAGAAGTTCTACAGGGCGGCCATCTCCGCGGCCGTGAGCCGGCCGACAGAAGAGCGAGGGTGGAGCAGGGAGCTCGGCCTTGATCCCTTCCGGGGAATTTAGGCGACTCCCCATTCTCTCCACTTCTGCAATCAATTTCATCCCTGTATTACATAATTATGGGGATATGAATCATCTCTTCGATAATTTTCTCCTATGTAACAATGTTCTATCGCAACATTAATAAGGATTGAAGATATGCTCAGCTTTCATATCTGAGGATGGGTGCAACAAATGACGGTGCGATGGATGTATCTTCGCTCGTCGTGTCCCTTTCGGCTGTGCCTCAATAATTATGCAAAGGCCATAAATATGCACTCCCCGCAAGGGATGCCACAGTGCCGCTTCGTGTATGGGGGGAGGGAATGACCAAGATTAGCATGTGCTTTGCGCTATATGTCTTCATTATCGTATCTACTTTGATCCAGGCGTCCACGGCCGCCTCGTTCAGTTGTGTCTCTGGAGGTTCCGAGGGCTCCGTATCGATGGATGCCCACTACGACCTAAGCAATCCCACGGCGATGACGGAGAGCCTGGCAATTGGAAGGGGTGAGATCCTTTCGACCGGTCGGGTCGAGGGCCTTGGATATAATTCCATCGACAGGACGGCAGTGAATGGGCTCTCCGCTCTCGAAGGCAGCATATCGACCAATGGCGCTCTCGCTTCTTCCTCCAGCGTATATGCCTCGTCGAGGCTTCTCGGCTACGCTCAGGCCGTGAGCGCCCTTGGAATGGCAGAGGCGAGCGTGATCGGCCAGGACGAATCGGGCTGGGCGAGCCAGAGATCGGCTGTGCTGCAAGGCTCTCTAGCCTCGGCCCAGGCGGTCTCGGTTGGTGAAAGCGGCGTTGCTTCATCCCAGGCGTACAGCGCTGCAGGATCGCTGTGTTATGCCACCGGCGAGGCGAAAATGGGTGAGGAGAGGGTCCGCACAACATCGGGGACGAACGGCCAAGGCATTATCACAGGATCCATATCCTCTGCAGCACTCGATAGCGCAAGCGCAACAGGTTCCTTCCTGGCAAGGGGCATCGACTCCAAGGTATACTCGGCAAGCGAGGCGGTCTTGGGCCAGAGTTCCTCATACTCCTACCTCTCCTCCAACCAATCGCTGAAGTCAAGCGCAACATCCATTGCCGGCGATGTTGTGCGATCGGACCAATCCCTTGCGGCATCCGGCGATGTGCTAGTCTACGCGAGATCGATCACCGGCGATGAGGAAGACGGCTTCCTGTCAGAGTCAAGCGAGGCCAATGGCGAAATATCTGCATATTCCGGAGCTGTCTCGTTCGATCTCAACGGCGATATCGAGGAGGACGTCTCGGCATTGGTGCCCACTCCCGGATCATGGATATGGGAGAGCTATGGAGGCATGCTCAAGTCCAATCCCTTCGTCCAACGTGACGCAGATGGAGGCAATCATGTATTCGTGAGGGGCGAAGACGATGGCCTCTGGGACCGCCGGGATGACGACTGGTATGGACTCGGCGGCCGGATACTCTCGGACCCCTTCGCCCTCCTGGACGATCAGGGCAGGGTGCATGTCCTCGTGAGGGGCGAGGACGATGGCCTCTGGGACTACGTCACAGGGATCTCCTGGATTCCGCTTGGCGGCAGCATCCTGGGGAACGCAGGCGCAGCGCTCGAACCCGATGGATCGCATCTGATGATAGTGGTTCGAGGAATCGACGATGGCGTCTGGCTCAAGGAGCTCGATGCGATCAGCCTCGATGGCGAGTGGTCAGCGCTTGGAGGAGGTACGCAATCGAGCCCGAGGGTCATATTCGACTCCGAAGGGGTCATGCATACCTTCGTTCGCGGACAGGATGGAGGCCTCTGGGACAACCAGGGAATCGCAAACGGTGATGGCTACGATTTCGGCTGGGCCGGACTAGGCGGCTCCATCACCTCCGACGTATGGCCCCTCGTCAATCCATTCAATCCGGATATGGTCTACTCCTACGTTCGAGCCTCCGACGGCTCCCTCTGGGCCTACGAGCTCGACGCCACAACGGAAATCGGCCAATGGCATGGCCTTGGCGGGACGATATCAGGACCCGTGGGAGATAGCCTTTATCAGGGCAATCCAGTTGCCGCAGTCGACTCGGATGGCTTCAATCATGTCTTCGTCAGGGGAAGCGACGGCGGCTTGTGGGACAACGTGGACGATCAGTGGTACTCCCTGGGCGGCACGCTATCGAGCGACCCGGGAGCTGCGAGAGACGGAGACGGTCGTATACGTGTAGCGGTTGCAGGGTCCGGCCTCTGGATTAATACCCTCGGCATCGACCAGCCCTCCACCGCCATTGTAGCACCTTTCGCAGGAGACTTCCAGACGATCCAGGCGGCGATAGACTCCATCGAGGATGGAGGCCTCGTCAAGGTTCTGAGCGGGACATACTTCGAGAACGTCGAGGCGAACAAGGCCCAGGAGCTTCGAGGCGTGGATATCGGCGACGGCCGGCCTATTGTGGACGCATTCCAGAGGGGAAATGCCATCAACGTGACCGCAGATGGCGTAAACCTCAATGGATTCGTGGCTACTAACGCCTCGTTTATAGCCATATACGCAACATCGAACGGTAACAACATCTCCAAAAACGATGCCACAGCGAGCGTGTTTGGCATAGTGCTCGACAATTCCGAGAACAATACGCTGCTGGAGAACAACGCAAGCTTAAACCAGCTCTCCGGGATGGAGATATTCGGCTCCGACAACAACACAATCGAGGGCAATCGGGCGCTGGCAAACGGCCTAAACGGAATAGAGGTCGTGGATTCCGCTGGATGTAATATTACTGGAAACACCGCCTCGGGAAATCAGGGCGCAGGGGTCGGGATCTGGGACTCGAACGAGAGCAGGATCGTCGAAAACGATCTCTCCGGAAATACTGGCCAGGGGATCTTCCTCGAGAACTCAACGAATGCCTCAATCCTCGTAAACGAGATCGTCGAGAACGGTTGGTGCGGCATCCTCTCTCGAAACTCATCTCATCTGAACATAAGCAAGAACAAAGTCTTGGATAACACCGGAAGCGGGATCGCTCTTGTGAACTCGTCGCAGAGCATCGTCCACGGGAACAACGCGAGCAACAACACGTTAAACGGAATTGAGCTCTCTGATTCCGTTGAATGTAATATAACGGGGAACGCCGTCTTAGAGAATCTGGGGGTAGGAATAGGGATCTGGGACTCGATCGGGAGCTTCATCGCCGAGAACAACATCTCCGCAAATGCTGGCCAGGGGCTCTATCTCAATAACACTTCAGACTCCTCGATCCTCGAAAACGATATCGTCGAGAACGGCTGGTCAGGAATCGAGGTTAGGGACTCCTTCCAACTGAACATTAGCTGGAACTACGCCGTCGATAACGGCGGAAGCGGGATTGCGCTTGTAGGCTCATGGGGAGATATCTTCGAGAACAACGCAAGCGGCAATGCATTCAACGGATTTGAGCTCGTCGATTCCATTGGCTGTAACCTGACCGGAAACGCCGCTTTCGAGAACGAGGGCGCAGGGATAGGGATGTGGAACTCATTCGTCTGCCAGATCCTCAATAACGACCTCTCCAGAAATGCCGGCCCGGGCCTCTTCATGGAGGATGCAACGAACTCGACGATATCCGGAAACGAGATCTCCGAGAACGGCTGGTCCGGAATAGAGGCCCATAACTCCACAGATCTTGTCATAAGGGAGAACGACGTCGTCTTCAACAACGGAAGCGGGATCGATCTCGACCGATCGCCAAAGAGCATCATCGTCGGGAACAACGCGAGCAACAATACCATAAACGGCATTGAGCTCGTTGACTCCGAGAGGGGAAACATAACCGGCAATGTCGTCAGAGGGAATGAGGGCGCAGGCATCGCGATATCGAACTCGAGCGAAACGAGGATCGCCGAAAACGAGATCGAGTGGAACCTGCAAGACGGCCTCTACGCGGAAGGCTCGGCGGACCTCGCAATCGAGGATAACCTCGCGACGGACAACGGCTGGGGCGGGATGTACCTCCTCGACTCGAATAGGAGCGTAATCGAGGGCAATGCGATAAACAGAAACGGCGAGGATGGGCTCTACCTCGGCGGCTGCTATTATGCGATCATCCGCTGGAATGATATGATCGGGAATGCAGGCGCCGGGCTTAACCTGGATGGATCTCCGAACGCCACTGTCCTGAACAACAGCATTATCGAGAACGATGGGATGGGCCTATCCCTCTCAGAATCGCATAACGCCACGATTCGGGGAAACAACGTCACAGACAATCCCTGGAGGGGGGTCTCGCTTCGCCGCTCGGACAACTGCACAATCGATGGTAACAACGTAAGCTCGAACGATGGAAGCGGGATCTTCATTTATAGATCGAATAGCAGCACGATACTCGGAAACGAGGTCTCCTCGAACAACTGGTCCGGGATTGCGCTCTCCCTCTCCGCGAACGCAACAGTCAAGGAGAACAACGCGAGAAACAACGACGGAAACGGCATAAGCCTCTGGCAGTCCAACGGGAGCAACGTCAGCGGGAACGATATGCATCAGAACGGCGGAGTCGGCCTCTCGCTTGACAACACCTTCGACTCGCGGATTTATGGAAATAATGCTAGCGGCAACTACCAGGGACTGAGCCTGACAGGCGACGATAACGTCCTCAAGGACAACCGCCTCCAGGACAATACATACAACTTCGGCGCTTACGGCAAAAACGATATCGATATCAGCAATACGGTAAATGGAAGGCCCATATACTACCTCGTAAACGCATCGGACGTAGCTCTCGACGAGGCCTCCAACGCGGGAGTGGTCTACTGCCTGGACTGCAACAACATCACCTTGAAGAACCTGACGATAAACGAGAACGAGTACGGAATCTACCTCGATAACACAAGCGACTCATGGATTGAGAACAACACGCTCTCCGACGACATATACGGCCTGTATCTCGCGGGCGCGAACAACTCTATCCTGAACAACACTGCATTCGAGAACACCTATGGGCTCCATCTGGATGGCGATCTCAACACGATGAGGAATAACACCCTACTCGATAACGACTACAACTTCGGAGGCTATGGCAATAACGACATAGACCGGAGCAACACCGTCGACGGATTGGGCGTTTACTATATGGTTGGCGCCTCCAATATCATCATCGATAACGCAACCAATGTGGGCGTGGTCTACTGCCTGGATTGCGAGAACGTGACCGTGAGGAACCTGACGCTGAGCAAG
Organism: uncultured Methanotrichaceae archaeon; assembly: GCA_964632755.1. Lineage (GTDB taxonomy): Archaea > Halobacteriota > Methanosarcinia > Methanotrichales > Methanotrichaceae > JAFGMR01. The sequence continues at coordinate 1,220 of CAZWDT010000051.1, read as the reverse complement.
AACGAGTACGGCATATGCCTGGAGAACACCAGCAGCTCATTTGTCGAGAACAACAGCGCCAACGATAACCTCTATGGAATCCTGCTGAACGGCTCGATGAACGTAACGGTCGAAGATAATGCCGCCATCGAAGATCAATATGGGATATACCTCGAGGGATCTACAAATAATACCATAGTGCGCAACAACGCAAGCTCGAACGATAGATGCGGCATATATCTCGATCGATCGAACGCAAACGAGATCGCAGAAAACGATATTCTCAATAACACCGATGGAGTTACCCTACAGGAGTCGATGAACAACTCACTGACCTTCAACAATGCAAGCTTCAATAACGAGTATGGAGTGCTGCTCAACCAGTCCGATTCAAACGAGATCGGACGAAATGTCGTAAGCTCCAATCTCCAGGGAATGGGGCTCAACGGCTCCCACAACAACAGCATCTACGAGAACGATGCATCCACCAACGCAGGATCTGGGATCTCGCTCAACTACTCCGATAACAACACCGTAAGGGAGAACGTCATGACCGCAAACTCCTACGGAATATCGTTGTTGGAGGCCGACAACAACACGATCAAGAGAAACGAGATAGGCCAGAGCGAAGTGCTGGGGCTCCTCCTCCTCAGGTCCGACGGCGATCGGATATATCTCAACGACTTCCTGAACAACAACAAGAGCTGCGAGATAACTGACTCGGATAGCAACATGAACTCGTCTCTGATCGGCTACAGATATGAGGGAAATAACTTCAATGGCTATCTTGGAAACTACTGGAGCGATTACAACGGCACAGATGGGAATGGCGATGGCATCGGCGATCAGCCGTATGACCTGGATCCATCGAGCGACGACAATCCATTGATGAAGAAATCCCAGAATTACACAGAGATCGTCTGATCTCAAATACGCATAATGCTTGTGCAATGCGGAGAGAGATATGATACGTCCCAACGGAAGCGATCCCAGCAGCATAGGCTCAGACGGCATGATGAGGGGGCCCGCTGCTCCAGATCGATCCTGGGACGTTCATATCAAATCTATTTCTACTTATTATATTTTATTGGCGCAGGATGGGGGTTTTGATCTTGGACCGCCCAATCGACTGCACCCTAACTCAACCGCCCATGGAGGCTGGATCTTATGCTGAATAAAGCGTGGTTCTATATCTGTATCTTATGCGTTCTATCGATCTGTGAAACACAGGGAGTCGATGT
>CAZWDT010000050.1:0-20791 GCA_964632755.1 uncultured Methanotrichaceae archaeon | reverse complement strand
TGGAGATCTTTGAAGGACAAAATGTGGAGTGGGAATGAGATGAAAGGAAAAACCGGATCGTTGGCGGCCCTGGGCGGGCTGCTGAAGTCTGGAGCGGGCGCAAGGTCCGCTCTTGCTCTGATCGCTCTGGCAGCGCTTTGCAGCTGCACTTTGGCGCAGGAGATGACTGCAGAGGACTGGATTGAAAAAGGCCTGCAACTTTACAAAAGCGAGTCCTACGAGGAGGCCTCCCAGGCCTTTGAGAGGGCAATTGAGCTCGACCCGCAAAACCTCGACGCCTGGCTCTACAAAAGCGTTGCCATGAAGACGCTGGGTATGAAGATCTCCGGTGGGGGCATGAACCTGGGGATTGAAGACCGCGAAGCCTCCCGCATGGCTGCCTTTAGTGGAGCCATTGCAGCCAATGACAGGGCCTTGGAGATCGCCCCGGAGAACGCTACGGTTTGGGTCTATAAAGCCAGCAATCTGGCTGACTTTGGCACATTTACCAATAACTTGAGCCTTCTGAACGAGTCGTTGAAGGCCTTTGATCGTGCCCTGGAGCTTGATCCCGAAAACGCCGACGCTTGGCATGGTAAGGGCGTTGCCCTCGTCCATCTCAGCCAGAAGCTGGGGGATACAAGCAGGTACGAAGAGGCCCTCCAGCACATCGACAGGGCTCTAGAGCTAAATCCCCAGATGGAAGGAGCGCTTCAGAACAGAGCAGGCATCCTCGCCGCACTTGGAAGGCAGAACGAATCGGCCGAGGCATATGCCCAGGTTATCGAGGCCGCCAGCACCTTCGCCGAGGAGGCCGGCGCCTGGCATTCCAAAGGGGACGCCCTCATGAGTCAGGGGAAGTACAGAGAGGCCATAGATGCTTACAGCAGGGCGGAGGAGATCGATCCTGATGACCACTGGACCTGGAGGATGATGGCCTTTGCCGCCGACCAGATCGGCTGGTACAACAGGTCCCTGGAGGCTTACGATGCCATCCTCGCCCTGGATGCCAACGCTTCCAATATCCTCTACGGACGGGCGGATGCCCTTTACAAGCTGCGGAGGTTCAACGAGTCGCTGCAGGCCTTCGATGAGGCCTTATTGGCCAATTCCGAGATGAGCTCTGGCTGGATGGGCAAGGGCGACGCTCTCAAGGCCCTGAACAGGACCGGCGAAGCCATGTCGGCTTACGAGACCGCCCTGAATCTGAGCGAGGGGGCCATCAGAATCGATGTAAACAGCAGCGGTTTCTGGATCGAAAAGGGCGAAGCCCTTGCGGGCTTAGGCCGCTTTGATGAGGCACTTCTAGCATACGAGAGGGCTATCGAGCTTGAACCTCTGCACTTCCCCGGCTGGCAGAAGAAGGGCGATCTATTGATGACTATGGGCCGGTACGAGGATGCCCTTACATCCTACGAAATGGCCATCGAGGTGGACCCGACCTTCCCCAGGCTCTGGTACTACAAAGGGTTGGCCCTGTGGGCTCTGGACCGGGATTCTGAGGCTGAGGAGGCCTTTGCCAAGGCTGCAGAGATGGGGTACGAGGTAAGGCTGCCCGTGGAAAAAGAGGCGGGAAGCGGCCCGGTTGTCATCAGCAGGACGGAGATTGTGCCGGAAAGGTGATTGGATGAGACAAACCAGATCGCCGGTGGCCCTCAGCAGGCCATCGAAGTCTGGCGCTGGGGTCAGGCTCGCCTTAGCCTTTGTGGCTCTGGCGTCGCTATGTGTTTGTGCTGTTTCCCAAGAAGATACTGCAGATTACTGGTACAAAAGGAGCGGGGAGCTTTTCGTTAACGGCTCTTCAGAAGAAGCTGTCCAAGCCTTAGATAAGGCCCTGCAGATCGAGCCGGAGAACGCCACCATTTGGAAGACTAAAGGCTCATTGCTGGCGCTCATCGGAAAGAAGGATGAGGCTCTTATAGCCCATCAAAATGCCCTGGATCTCTTCAACCAGACTATCGAGAAGAACCCCGAAGATGCAGAAGCCTGGTTGCTCAAAGCCGAAACCCTCAGATGGATGAATCGGCTGGATGAGGCAGTCATTGCTTACGATGTGGCCATCGATCTGCAAGATCAGAGGAATGCGGACTCCTATATCGCCTGGTCGGCCTTGGAAAGTAAGGCCGGGGTATTGATGGAGCTTGGAAGATACAACGAATCCATTGAGGCCTATGACAGGGCAATAGCGCAGATACCCGCCAACAATACTGAACTGCGAGCCTTTGTCTACAGCACCAAGGGCATGTATCTTAACAATGTCGGCAGGTATGAAGAGGCGGTCGAAGCCTATGATAAAGCCCTAGAGATCTCTGGCGAACGATCTCAGATGTATTTGCCCGCCCTGCAAAACAAGGGAATGGCCCTATTGGAGATGGGCAGTTACGAAGAGGCGATCGAGACCTTTGATGAAGTCATCGAAACCGATCCGAGCTTCGGAGGTTGGTACGGCAAAGGCCAGGCGCTGAAGGCTCTGGGCAGGTATAACGAGTCCGTCTCAGCCTTCGATAAATCCCTTGAGCAGTATCCCGATAATCCCCTGGTTTGGGTGGATAAAGGTGAAGCGCTGCAGACATTGGGCCGTCATGAAGAGGCCATACAAGCTTATGACGAAGCCATCGAAACGGCCGGATCTTCGCCATATTTCATAGATGAAGGAACATCGGCCAAAGCCTGGCATAATAAAGACCTCTCTCTGGAGGCTCTGGGCAGAAACTCCGAGGCTGAGGCTGCCGTTGCCAGGGCCAGGGAGCTGGGGTACGAGGAGTGATGCCGAAATTTTTTGTGATTATATCTGGATGGGAAAAAAGTGGAGTGGGTTAAAGTGAAAGGAAAAATCGGATCGTTGGCAGCTCTTAGCGGGCTGCTGAAATCAGGAGCGGGCACGAGGTCCGCTCTTGCTCTGATCGCTTTAGCAGCGCTTTGCAGCTGCACTTTGGCGCAGGAGAACAGCGCAGAGAGCTGGTACAAGAGCGGTCAGGAGCTGGAAAAGATGGGGGCCTGGCAGGAAGCGATTGATGCCTATGACCAGGCCATCAGACTGAATCCCGAATATGAAGCGGCCTGGTGTGCCAAATGCATTGCTCTCAGCAATGAAAATCTGGAACTCTTCAGCCAGGGGCAGAACATAACTTTTGCCAACGCCATCCAGGCCTGTGACAGATCCCTGGAGATCGCTCCCAATGATTCGAGGTCCTGGGCAGGCAAGGGCTTTGTCCTCTATCATGAGGCCATCGTCATTGCTGATCCAGGCAAGTTCAACGAATCCCTCCTGGCGTACGAGAAGGCCATCGAAGTAGCAGGCTCTGATACATCCGCACTGGCCGAGGCCTGGCATGGCAAGGGCATTGTTCTATCCCAGATTGGCCAAAACGATGAGGCGCTATCAGCCCAGGAGAGGGCCATCGAGCTGAATGAGTCCGATGTCGAGGCCTGGATGGGCAAGGCCTTGTCACTGTCAAAGCTGGGCAGAGATGAAGAGGCAGTCCAAGCATATGACAGGATCTTCGAGCTCTACCCAAGCGAGGAGCAGAGAATCTTCGACTACCCTTACATCTGGTACTCCAAAGGCAGGGCTTTAGAGAATCTGGGACGCGAGGAGGAAGCGGCTCAGGCCTATAACAGGTCCATTGAGGATGTGGATACCATCATCGGCTGGGTCGCCTCCGGCCGTGAGTTCTACATGAACCTCTCTCTGGCCTGGCAATGGAAAGGACTGCTTCTTGAAGAGATGGGAAGGTACGAGGAGGCAGTAGAGGCTCTGGACAACGCTACGAGGATAGAGCCCAAGAGCATCAGAGACTGGAACCTGTTGGGCTTCCTCCTGGCTTCTGAATTAGGGCGGTACGAGGAGGCAATCCAGGCTTACGACCATTCCCTGGAGATCGATCCCGAGGATGCTGGGGCTTTGGTTGGCAAAGGAAATGTTCTGCGGAGTCTAGCAAGATATCAGGAGGCACTGGATGCCTACAGACAGGCCATCGAGATTTACCCTCTAAATGGAGATGCCTGGCATGGAAAGGGGAATGCTTTGCAGGCCCTAGGCAGGAGGATCGAGGGCGATTGGGCCTTCCAGATGGCGGAGAAGCTGGGGTACGAGGGTTGACCCTCCAGCTCAAGTTTTTACTGTAACCTTTGAAGGACAAAAAGTGGAGTGGGGATGAGATGAAAACGATATTTTGGACGATCGTGGCGCTCTGCGCCTTCATCGGGCTGGGGTTATGCGCTGAGCACGAGGTGGATGGGACGATCACGGGCCTGCCAGATTTCGAGGAGCTGGCCATCCGCCTTTTGACGCCCAGCTATCCTGATGCGCCTGATGTGGAGAAGACGAAAGTATTCGTTGGTGCGCTTCCTGATGAGATGCCGATAAGCCTTCCCATGCCCGAAGGTTCCAGAATTTTGGGCAGCGTGGTGAATGGCGAGCAGGGGATCGAAGTCGTGCTGGACGTCAACCGGACTCCAGAGCAGGTCCTCGACTTCTACAGAGAGAGCATGGCCGCTGACAACTGGAGCGAAGTTGGTGGAGGCTTTGGGCCCGCCGGTGGTTTTGCGCCAGACGTGGACAGGATCACTCTGTGTAGAGGTGCCTGGAACCCGTCGGTGACCGTCGGTGCATACGAACTTGAAGCCGGGCTCACTGACGTACGCCTGAACGTGAACACAAATCCAGACTGGTCTCCTTGCAGACAATCAGAAACCTTCGAAGACTCGATGAAGCCTCTGCCCAAGCTGGTGACACCACCTGATGCCGAGCATCTCAGGGACAGCCTCAGCGGCGGCGGAAGCACTGTCGCGAGCACTGCCACGATGGAGACGGATATGAACAGCACCGCCCTGGAGGAGTACTACGCCGACCAGCTCAAGGAGTCTAACTGGACGTACATAGAGAGTGGACGGTGCAGCGAAGCTGCCTGGAGCACCTGGAAGTTCGTGGACGAAGGCGATCTGGAATGGAACGGCCAGTTCATCGCCTTGGAGGTGCCCGGAACGGAGAAGACGCGATTCGTGCTGGTTCAAGCCGTCCTGGCGGATGGAGAGGAGTGATGCAGCTTGATCAGAAAGATCGTTTTGTTTATGGGACTGCTAGCCCTTTTTTGGTTTGTAGCAGGTGCAGAACCGTCAGATGTCAGAGTCGATTCGATGACCTTCCCTCTGGCGAGCGACTACATCCACATCTCTGGCAACTCAGACTTCGTGGGGTACAGAGGCAGCGGCACCGCCGATGATCCCTATGTCATCGAGGGTTTGAACCTGAAAGACCACGTCGGAAACGGCATCGTGATCGAGAACACAGACGCCCACGTCCTGATAAAGAACTGCACCATGGAGAACTTGAACGGAGGATATGATGCCCTCCTCCCGGTGGGCATGAACCTTGAAGGCGTAAGGAACATCCGGATCGAGGGCTGCAGTGTATCTGACAGCGATATCCGGATCTCCAGAGCCGAGAACGTCCGAATCAAAGGCATTGAAGGCAGCGCCCTCATGTTCGATGGAGTCCGAAACGGGGTGATCGAAGAGTGTGCCATCGACCACATCATAGTCGAAGCCACGGGGATATTCGTCCCCTCCCCCGGAAGTCTCCCCTCGAACGAGACCAGGACACCGTCTCGAAATTGCCTAATCAAAGGCTGCAAAGCCGGAGCTGAGATCGTATTATTCGATTCCAAAGATTGTATCGCTGAGGACTGCATCATAGAGGGTCGTACCGAAGGCGCAGGCTTGTGGATCTTTAACTCGGACAACGTTACCTTCTGCAACGTTACGTTGGTAAACGGCACTTTGGGGCTTCACCGGACATCCCCGCCAGACCCGGTGAGCATGGCATTCGATGGGCTTAAGCTTGTCAACTCGGATATATACATCGCTGGATTGAGCTCGGAGGATTCGATCGACCTGGTCAACTGCACCGCCGACGGGAAGGATATTTCCTATCACGAGGATGAGGAGGGGCTGAAGATCGAGGATCTCGAACTCGGGTACCTGTGGCTGATGAACTGTTCGGGGGCCGGCGTGAAAGGAGTCAAGGCCTCCGGCATCTCCGCGATCAACTCGAACAACCTTTCCCTAGAGAACTTAGAGATACGACGTGGCGGCATCTACCTGGCGTTCTCGAGCGACTGCCTGATATCCAACAACACGCTGACAAATTCGAGCGCGAGGGCTGGGGGCGTAGTTCTCAGCTTCGGCTGCCGCAACAACACCTTGCGAGATAACATCGTAAAAAGGGTCAAGAAGACGGGATCCGATCGTCTGACATCCTTGGGCGTTGACACCACGCTATCTGATGGGGATCACACCATCTTCGGCAACGTGATCATGAACGCCAGGATCGGTCTCGATGTAGGCAGAAACAACGCCATCATCGGAAATACGATGGCGAACAACTCCATCGGCCTCAGGGTTTCTGACGACAACAACGAGATCAGCCAGAACAACTTCGTCTACAACGGGATCGATGCACAGCAGAAGAGCACCATCGTCTGGAAGGCTGTGAGCTTCGCCAATAACACCTGGGATGGAAACTTCTGGTCTTCCTACCAGGGCGTGGATGAAGACTGCGACGGCGTAGGCGATACGCCTCATGTGGTGCCAGCGGGATGGCCCTCGTCAGGGGAGGCTGAAGCGGTGATAGAGGAGCAGGTGGTGGACAGCGCTCCGAAGATGGAGCCGGTTCTACAGAGATCAAAACCAGAATAAATGCTAGGTTTTATAAATCTCTACATTTATTTATAGTTCAATGGGAGTGGGTTTGAATTGAACAGGAAAAACGGATTCAGAAAGAGACAATTAGATATGAGAATCTGGGCAGGGTTCATCCTGATCCTGGTATCGCTGTCTGCGCAGTGCGTAACAGCTCCGGCACAGGAGGAGGCGGATTACTGGCTTGAAAAAGGGGAAGAGCTTCTAAATAACTGCTCTTTGGAAAAAGCAGTAGGGGCCTTTAATAAAACGATCGACATCGATCCCGAGAACGCCGAGGCCTGGCGGTATAAGGCCATCGCGCTTCGTGATCTGGGCAAGTTCGATCGGGCGATCGAGGCATTCGATGAGGCGATAGATCTCGATCCTAAAAACACGAGGGCGAAGCTCGAGAAGGCGGAACTTCTCGTAGTCATGGGAAGGCGGGCTGAGGCCGCCACGATCTTCGGTGAGGCCACAGCCGAGGTCTCCGAGGATCCAGACGAGAGGATCTTGCAGAGCAGAGCCTGGCGGGGCAGGGGAGCTGTATTCTTCGAGCAAGGCCGATGGAACGAGTCCCTCAGCGCATACGATAGCGCGATAGATCTGGGATCTGCAGATCTCGATCCAATAAGCCTCGTTGCTGCCTGGTCCAACAAGGGATGCGTCCTCTATGAGCTTGGAAGGTATGAGGAGGCGATCGATGCTTGTGATACGGCCCTTGAGATCTTCAACGATTCCTTCGACAGCTATTTCGACCTCATGAGCCCGACCCAGACGAGCGGAGCCTGGCTCTGGAAGGGCAAAGCCCTCGAGGCTCTCGGGAGGCACGATGAGGCCCTCGATGCTTACGAGCGGGCGGAAGAGCGCTACGAGATCGACACCACCTGGATTCCGGAGATCGCCAAGTTCTGGAAGTTCAAGGCCGACGCCCTTGAGGGGATGGGCAGGCATGACGAGGCTGTCGCCTCATATGAGAGGGCTGTTGAAACATTCGAGGTTGAGATAGAAGCACACGCCGAATCATCGAACGTCTGGAGGTATCGATGGATGGGCGAGGCGCTGGAGGCGCTGGGCCGCCAGGACGAGGCCGAGGCAGCGTACGCCAAGGCCGGGGAGCTGGGGTACATCAGCTGACCCCAGCCCGGCCCTTCTTGCATTTATTCCCTCGCCGGCATTCCCTTAAGCCGTCTCCCTCAAGACCATAAGGCCGTCCTCTTCGACCAGCGAGAAGTTGCCGCCCTCTGCCGCCCCTTCTGCAAGACCGGCCGATGGGCCTCCGCTGATCAGGCCTCCGTGCCCGGTCCACGATGCAGCGCCAGGATCCCAAAGGGGTATGCCGTTCTCCCAAAGGGCGCCATCGTCACCCCGCACCGATGTGCTCAGGTAAGAGACGGCGTCCATGGCGAAGGGCGCAGAGGAGATCGAGCCGCCGAGTCCAATCCATCCGCCGGTCATCGAGACGGTGTTCAGGTCGTAGATGTAGAGCGAGCCATCGCCTGCCCTTATTGCTATCACTATATGGTTGGGATCATCCGGCCTTGGCACCGCGCAGGGATTCGAAGTGATATACCCGCCCAGATAGTACCAGCTGCCGCCCATGTTGTCCCAGAGGGCATGATCTGCGCCTATCACGAAGTAATGCATGCGTCCCAAATCGTCTATCGCAACCCAGGGATCTGAGGTCGACGATGTGGGCTCCGTAGTCTCCGTAGTATATGTGACCAGGGCACCCTTTATCTTGAGATCGGAGCTCGAAGAGTTAGTGAAAGCATAAATGAGGTAGCTCTTTTGCGTATTATCGATTACTGGACTGGAGATCGTATTATCAATTGCAGATCCGTATCCGCTAATTCCCGCCGAATTGACCATTGCCAAACTACTGTAGCCGCATAAGGTCATTTTCTGGGAATCGAGATAGACGGTCATATCGTATTGGGAATTATCATCGAAGAAGACTTTGAACTCGGTTACAGTCGCTCCCTGGGGCAGATGGACTGGAGCTACCAGGGCGCCGGCGCCCGAGCCAATATATGCTCCACCACATCCATAGGTATTGAAGTAGTCTACATTGCTGCCCGGAACGAAGCCCTCCGATCCAACGATAAAGTACTCATCAGCCGAGGCAAAGCCCAGCCATAGGGCAAGTGCCATGAAAACGGGGACGATCGAGGTTAGTTTCATTTTATATCACCTACATCAATAAATCCTACCTCATAGTTGGGGCAATGCCATCCAAGCCTCAACCATTCTAAACTGTAATTTGATATAATTTATGTATATAAGCCTTTGCACCGGTTGGGGCAACCATTTGTATGTTATCTCCATCGAGATGCCGGGGCGATCAATGCTGCCGCCATGCCTCCTTTGAAAGAGCGGCTTAGCAGCCAAGCTGCATCGAATTCCGGCATTTCAATAGGGGAAATCCCGCCAAGCACCCTCTGAAGGCGCGGGCTAGAGCCAATCTCCTCCGCGGTATCTCTCCCCGGTCACACCACCCCACGAAGGATACGAAGGGACAGAGCCAAGCACTGGATCGGCTATGAAGTAGGCGCCCGTGGGCGGATTACAGATCTGGCAAGGCCAATAGCCATAGGATATCGCCTCCTCGGGTGAGTTGAACCACATGCGGTTCTCGGAACTGATCTGCGAGGCCCAATAGCAGGATGGGTAATGGTAAGCTCCGCTAACACGGTCTCCGATGTAGCTTCCAGAGATCCTCTTCGAGGGATCGTATGGATCTGGCCGGCCTTTCTCCCCAGAGCCCCGGTAGGCCCATGCATCATCGCTGGAGATGATCGGCCTTTGAAGGCTCGAATCGATACATGCCGAGATGGGGATGTATCCCCCCCACCAGCTCGCGGGCTCGAACTCGTTGTTCGCGAGGTCCAAGATGCAGGCATGGCCGGAGTCGACCAGGATGCGGTTAAAGTTCAGGCTTCTATTGATGAAGCCGCCGAAGTCCGATAGGTATACCACGGCCACCCACCGGCCATATGAATCCTGTCCGGACTTATCGTCTATATCGAGGTAGACCAGGCGGTCCTGAAGATTCGATTGGGCGTAGTATCTGGAGGACTGCCCCTCTGCCGTGGCGATATCGGGGCAGACGAGATCGGCCAACCTGACGCTGATCAGGCTTGCCGTTATCCTGGGGTCGCCTTCGACTATCGAGAGGTCGAAGGTATTTCCATCTTCGACGTTGGTCACAATCCCGCTAACCTCTGCGGGGAAGGCATATGCCGGCAAGACCATGACCATGACCATTGCCAGCAACAGACGGGAAAACGCTCCAGGCAGGCTCCAACCCATGCAAAGCATAATGATGATATGTAGCGAAAAGCGTTTTGGTCCCGGAGCTCTCGAGCTTGCCGATTTCGCCAATATCGCTTGTGGGAGCGTTCCAAGTGGCGATCATTACGTCCTTGCCTGCCCGTCCCTCGGAACCGGTGTGATGTGACTACCAGCTACGATATCCGTCGGGGGGGAAGGTAGAATCATCCAATCATCGAGATCGACCATTTATGGGATTGACGCCTCGAATCCCATCGAATTCTTTATTCTCCACATCCCATTCGTGGCTTCGATCGACCTTCGCCCGTATATTCAGGCCAGGCGACCACTCCACCTCATCCCAGCTCCTTCCACCCCCACCCAGTATGCGAGAGCTTGCCCCATCCCGAGATATATCCCCGCCTTTCGGAGGATCTCGTAGCCCCTTCTCTCGTAGAATCCTTGCGAACAACGAGTTCGAGCCCGCCTGATCGAGGAGAGGTAGTTCTTGAAGCCCCTGGTCAAAGGGCCAGAGGATAAGCTCCTGGAGATCTTCAGGATACACCACGGGGAGGCCCATTTCTGGACCATGGCCGACAACCTCAAGGAGGCCGAGATACCGAGGATCGGATTCTAAGGCAAGCGTCGTGGATGTAGGCTGAGGCCATTCCATTGAGCCCGCCTTAGTGGGGCATGCTTTGTCCCTATCATGGAGCTACTTATGCCTGACAATCCTCTGCACGATCGCAACATGGGCCGGAGGTCATGAAGTTGGATTGCAGTCCAACATGACGATGCCAAAGCGCGCCCCATCATCATCAGAGACGAGGAAGAGAGTCATTCGTCCCTGTATGAATGTGCCGTCCTTCCGTTTGAAGCTCTTGATCAGTTGGATATGCTCCAGCCTTCCATCCAGCAGCTCCTCCAGGAGCCTCACTTCCTCCGGCCCTTTCGGCAGATGGACGATCTCGGAGAATCCGATCTCGCTGACCTCTCGCGATGTGTATCCCAGGGCCTTCTGCAGTGCCCGATTCATTAGGAGCGTCCTTCCCTTCAAGTCGGTCATCATCATTCCCAGTGCATTGTCCTCGAAGATGGCCCTGAAACGAGCCTCGCTCTCGGCCAAGGCCTCAGCAATCCGCTTGCCTTCTGTGATGTCAAGCCCTACCATCTGGAATTCCACATCCCGGCCGAATTCGCCGAATATGGCCTTGAGATTCCACCTAATCCAGCGCACTTGCCCCGAATCATCGATCAGACGGTTTTCACCGGCGATGCTCTCTGGCATCTCCCGCTCCAGTTTAGCCAAGTTGACCTCTGGCCACCCCCTCTTCCGGTCAACTGTTAGCGAGATGATCTTCTGTCCCACAAGCTCGTCTTCCCTCTTGCCGAATAATAGACAAAGCCCCTTGTTGACGTAGGTGAAGGTGCCATCGGGCAGAATTCGACATACCAGGGCGGGGAGATCCTCCACAAGAGCCAGATAGCGGGCGTTGCTCTTCCTTAAACGCTTCTCCGTCTGTTTTCGCGCTTCAATCTCCTGCAGGAGCTCATCGTTCAGCCTGGTCAACCTGGCCGTCCCCTCCTCCACCCGTTTCTCCAACTCATTCTTGGAGCGATGCAGATCGCTGATATCGGCTATCAAGGATATGCTCCCCACCACCCGACCATCTTGCCAGCGTGGGGCTCCTGCAATCCTTACATGGAGATCCCCGTCCTCCCTTATGAGGCGAAGCTCATAGAGGGTCGTCTCCCCAGTCAATCGCAACCTTCGAGCCACCCCCAGACGGGGAAGCTCATCGGCTGGGACGAACTCGTCCATGGACTTGCCCATCATCTCATCAGGTAGAGAATTCATCATGGTAGCAAAGGCTGGATTGACGTACAAGAAACGCCAATGCTCTCCGGTCACCACCAGCCCCAGCCCCAAGGAGTCGAAGAGGTGCTTGGCTTGGTAGATCTGGTCCAGATCATCCCTTAAATCCAATGAGCATTCCCCCCGAGATGTAAACACATATAGATCGAGCAATGAGTCGATGACATATAAGCATTATATAGCCAAGCTCCCTTTTGGAAGGTCTCGCAAGCGACTTGGTCGTAAGGCCGGATTATGGGCTTCTGTGTATTACACTAAAAATAGGATATATATTTTTGGGGGAGGATAAGCCGTTATGCTCCCCCCATCCGTTGGACGCCATTGCCGCTAATCAGCAATGCCGAACCCCAGAGCCCTTGCCTCTTCCAGCTCCTCGGGATGCTCCCTTACCTCTCCTTTTTCGTAGGCTTTGGCGAGGACGCTTCCCTTGAACGTCATTCCCAGGTAATCGAAGGACATCCTGAACATCTCCATCAACGGCCCGCAGCATGAAGGGCCCTCTTCTGAAGGAACCACGACCAGTCCCGCCTTGCCTTTGAGCTTGCCGTTTGCAATGAAGGGCCTCAGCCGGTCTATGAGTTGCTTCATCTTGGCTGTTGGTCCGTACCAGTAGATGGGCGTGCCAAAGACGATCGCATCTGCCTCCTCCAGTCGGTCATAGATCGCCTTCATCCCATCATCCAAGGGACAGATCAAGCTGCCCTTCTTACATCTGCGGCAGTCGAGACATGGCAAGATCTCATGATCATAGAGACGGATCTTCTCCACCTCATGTCCTTTGATCCTGCATCCTTCCAGAACCTGCTCCACAAGGATCTCCGTGTTTCCTTCCCGTCTTGGACTGCCGATCAGTGCTATGATCTTCAAGAGCTTCGAGCCTCCCCCTTGTGGCACATCATCGTCGAATTATGAAATGGTCTGCAGCGAATATGGGATGGTTTCAGCCCTCATACCCAGCATTTCGGCCATAGTGAAGGCCATATCCGCTTCGATCCGCCTCCCAAAGGAGAGCTGTGCCTCGCCCTTCCCTTTTGCCAGGCCTTGGGATCCAGCGGATAGAGCTCGATTGCCTCTATGTAGGCTGCCAATGCCTCCTTGTTCCTGCCCAGGGCTTGGAAGGCGTCGCCCTTGCCCACCAAGGCCGGCTCGAATGAGGGGAAAGAGGGCGAAGAGGTCTCTATGCACCTATTGTAAGCATCGACTGCCCTTTCGTACTCTTCCATCTTGCAGAGGGCTCTGCCCTTGTTCAGCCAGGCCCAATAGTCATCGGGATTCTCCAGGATCGCCTGGTCGTTGATCTTCAGTGCCTCGGCATAAGCCGCCTCTGATTCGGCGCTTCTGCCAAGCTTCAAGAGCAGGTCTCCTTTTTTCATCCAAGCAAAGATCAGCCGAGGTTCCAACTTCAGAGCCGCTTCGAAGGCCTCCAACGACTGGTTGTACATGCCCAGATCTTCGAGCATCATTCCTTTGCCAAGCCAGGCCCCTTTGTTCCCGGGATCGAGAGCTGTGACCATATCGTAGGCCGCTAGGGCCTCCTCCAACCTGTTGTTGTTACACAGGGAGTTGGCCTTAAAATACCAGACCATGGCAAGCATTTTAGAGTCGTTCTCAGGGACGAGCTCGATTGCCCTGCCGAAGGCCTCTATGGACTCGTCATACATTCCAAGCTCTTGCAGCAGGACACCCTGGGAGATCGCGGCGTAGTCGGCCTTCGTTGAGTTCAGCTCGATCGCCCTCCCGTAGGCTTCGATTGCCTCTTCCCGCCTTAGGAGGCCCACCAATACTTCTGCCATGTCGAACCTTTCCCAAGAGATCGCCCAAGGCCGAGGATCCGCGGCGCAGATCTCCGGCGAAGCGAAGCCGAATCCTCCTCTGCCAATTCGCCACATGCAATGGATATTCAGTATGATGGAAAGCTATATCTCTCTCGCGCCCACGTAACCCATATGGACTCCCGGCAGCAGTTTCATTTGGCAGCAGCTGGCTTGGTCCTTCTGGTGGTAGCCCTTGCGATCTATCTCAGCAAGGAGTTCATCACAACCGTGCTCTTGAGCATATTCTTCGCCTATATGCTCGATCCGATCTACGGCAGGCTTCTTCGAATCACAGGCCGAAAGTCCCTTTCATCGGCAATCTCGGTCGTAGTGGTCTTCCTGGCCTTACTGATTGTGATATTCGGTGTACTGGATATGCTCTCCTCGCAAGTCTCCCACCTGTTGGAGCTGGAGAATCTGATGGAGATCGACATCTCCTCCTACCCAGAGACAATTCAGGGCCTGGCCATAGCATATCTTCCTTCCCAGATCGCCCCCTATCTGGAGAGGATTGGATCCATCTCCGAGTCGAGCATGATCTCCATGTTACGTTATGCCCTCTCGATGGTGGAGGCGACCCTATCAGATTTCTTGGCCGGGCTTCCAATCCGCATGGCTCAGATCCTGCTTGCAGTCTTCCTCACCTATTATCTGCTGATGGACGGGCGTTCCATACTGGGGCTGGCCTTTCACCATCTGCCGGAGAAGGGAACCGTAGCCATCTTCCTTCAGGAGCTCGACTCGATCTACAACAGCCTATTCCATGTCTATTTCATAACCTCGATGCTCAGCGGGGTTTTGGCCGCCTTGGGCTTCATCATACTCGATATCCCCTACTCCCTTCTTTGGGGAGCGATAGTTGCCATCCTCACCCTCCTGCCGATGCTCGGGCCGCCGATCGTCTTCGTGCCTATGTCCCTTTACTATTTGCTCTCCGGCGACCTCCTGCGGGGGATCGCTCTGCCGATCTTCGGCTTCATCTTCCTGATGGTCATACCGGAGAACATCCTTCGGCCTCACCTGGCGATGAAGGGCGCATCGATCCATCCGGTGATCACGATCCTCGCCTATACCGCCCCCATATTCGTCGTGGGGATGATAGGCGTGATAATCGGCCCCGCGTTATACGGCTTCATCTTGGCCGCATATCGCACCGCCATACGCCTTCAAGAGCCTCCTTCGGCATAAGGGAAAGCGGCCGCCTTCGCCTCCCCATCCTCGATGGGCCTTGAAGGGGCCTTGAAGTAATGATGCATGCTTAGGAAGGATACCTTTACTTAGGATGCCCAATCACAGCCCTCGAAGAGGAGAATATCATGATTCCAGGACTGGGTGGCAGGGGCATGAACCCCAAGAAGATGAAGGGAATGCTGAGGAGCATGGGGATTAACGTCGAGGAGATAGATGGCGTCGAGGAGGTGATAATCCGCACCGTTGACAAGGATATCGTCCTCTCCAACGCCTCCGTTGCGGTGATGGAGGCCCAGGGGAACCGCACCTACCAGGTCTCTGGGGAGGCAGAGGAGCGGCCTCGCCTTGTGATACCGGAGGGGGACGTTGAGCTCGTCTCCGCGCAGACCGGGGCAAGTCCAGAGGATGCCCGCTCTGCCCTCGTAGAGGCAGGTGGGGACCTCGCCGCAGCCATACTCAAGCTTGCCTCCCGCTGAGGGAGATGATTAGAAGGAGGCCCATCCACGACCCGGTCCATGGGGCGATCGTCCCAAGCCATCTGGAGTGGGCCTTAATAGAGAGCGCTCCAGTTCAGCGGTTGCGAGGAATCCAGCAGCTGGGGCTTGTGGACCTCGCCTATCCAGGGGCCATGCATACACGCTTCGAGCATAGCGTGGGCACGATGCACATGGCAGGCCGACTGTCTTCGCACCTGGGGCTCGACGAAGGCGACCTGATCCGGGCGCGAATTGCCGGCCTTCTCCACGACATAGGCCACTCCGCTTACTCGCATGCGGTCGAAGCGGTGCTCTCGAGAAACGTCGACCTCCAGCCTTTGCTCAATGGTGTCCCGGCAAGCGGCCACGAGCAGTTCACAGCGCATATACTGGCCACCCATCCCTTCGGCGAAAAGGCATTGGCCCTCGTGGAGGGGGCATTTGGCCCCCCCGACGCCTTCTTTCGAGAGATCGCAGGAATCGTCCAGGGCCGCCCCCCCTTGGGGTGGATCGTCTCCGGAGACCTGGATGCAGATCGCATGGACTTTCTCCTGCGCGACTCCCACCATGCCGGTGTGGGCTTGGGCCTCGTCGACGTCGATCAGATCATCCAGGCCCTGGCCCTTCAGGACGGCCGGCCCGTCCTCGCGGGGGATGGCGACTACCGCTTTGACCTCTCCCTAACCGCCGCAGAATCCATGCTGATCGCCCGCGCCCATCACTACAACGCCCTCGTCCATCATCCACGGGTGCAGTCAGGAAGGGCCATGCTCCTCTTTGCCCTGGAGTCGGTCCTAGGTGGCTTCGATCAATCGGAGGCTCGCCAGCTCGTTTCCCTCTTCTTTACCCGCTACAACGATTCCGATCTGCAGAGACTCCTTCTGGATCGTGGCGACGCAAAGGTCCATGCCCTCCTGGAACGGCTGAGGGGGGGCCGCGTCTATCCGCTTGAAGCCAGGTTCGACCATCGCACGCTCCCACCAGGTCTTAGGATGGCTTTGGCGACCATATCGAGAAACGGGCATATGTCGCGCCTCTTCCAGGCAGGCCTCGATAAGATGTACCCTGCCCTCGCTCAGATCTCCATTGGAAGCGGCGTTCCCCGAGGCACGAGGACGACGGAGGGATTCTTATACGACGAGTCCGCCCTGGCAGCAGGGCTGGTCAAGGCCCTGACAAGGCAGCTTACATTATCCTTCTTCGGCGATGAGCCCCTAGAGGTAGACCTCCCCTCTGTGGAGGCCCTGGCAAAGAGGCTTCTCTCCTTCGTCAGGGAGGAGAGCTACCAACCCATAGAAGGCCTGATGCTGCTCTTCTATTCGCTGCACCGCCAACTCACCCAGAGCTATGGGGAGCGCATCCTCGTCCCCCGGATCAGGAACATCACATGGATATACCGCACAATATCCTGCCTCAAGGAGATCGGGGCGGGGAATTCAGGCGGCCTCTCCGGCCTCTACGACTACAGCTTCCATAACGAGTACGGCTTTCCATATAGCGAAAGGCTCTTTGAGGACATCCAGATCCTCGTTGCCATGGGCATGATCTATCAGGACCAGCGCCATTACCACAAGGCGGGCCGCTGGAGCCAGCGTTACGAGTACATGCTAACGGCCGAAGGGCTCTCCTACTCCGAGCCGATAGCCGAGGCCTACAGCGAGGAGGCGGCAGCTGTCGAGAGGTATCTCCGGATAGAGAAGCACAACATCCCCTACGACGTGGTCAGCCTCCTTGCGAGGAGGTATCTGGATTGAGAGTATCGATCTCCTCCATGTTCTTGTGGGACCTCACTCCATGGGAGATGGCAGACGTGCTCCGCTTGGCCGGGATCGAGGAGATGGAGCTCTGGGCGGAGACTCCATGGTACTGGGAGAGCAAAAGCCCTGAGCGCCTGCAGGCCATGAAGGAGGCATTGGCCCCGCTTCGCCTCACCATGCACGCCCCTGTGATGGATATGAATCCCTCCTCCTACAACGATCGGGTGCATCGGGCAACCATCGAGGAGTCGCTCGATGCTATAGAGATGGCCCGATTCTTGGGAGCGGATATCCTCACCATCCATCCTGGCAAGCGCACCGCAAAGAGGGAAGTGCGCGAGGAGGACAGGCGGAAGTTTCGAGAGTATCTGGATGCATGTCTCGGTCGGGCGGCGGGGATTACGCTGTCCCTTGAGAACCTCCCACCGGAGCCCTGGAACATCTGCTCTTCTCCGGAGGAGATGTCCTATTACTTGGAGGCCTACGATCTCGGACTTACGCTCGACATTTCGCATGCGACGCCGCCGCTGGAGCGCGCCCTTGCCTTCGTGGATCTGCTCGGCGGATACCTGACGAACGTTCACGCGAGCGCGACTGTGGAAGGGGTGCAGCATATGCCTCCAAGCCTTGGCACGATCGATCCCGTCATCCGGGCGATCGAGGAGACCGGATACTCCGGGCCGTACACGCTTGAGCTCGACGACAAGAAGTTCCCCGGGGGCCTCTCCCGAGAGGGGAAGGCGGGCGTCCTCAGGCGGGAACGGCGATATCTACAGCATGTCGCAGGCGAGAACGAATAGGCGCTGACGGACGATAGTCAAACGACGGCGGCGCACTCCGCAGCAAGCTATGAGGCATGCGAGGCCTCGCCGCGTGAGCACGCCTAGCGGATCGCCGAATCGCCAGCGGTCTTTGGTGACGAGATACAGGCTCATCTAGGCTGAACCAGCAGCGCTCTATCATGATGCAGAAAAGCGCCCCCGCGAGGCTTAATATCCGATGACCCCTCCCTATCCCGCGGGAGGGTTTCGCCTGGCGGCACCTTGCGGCACAAGCGGTTTCATGCTGCCCCTTCAGGCCCGTTAATAGAGACGAACGGTTGCGAGCATGCCACAAATGGAACAGATCGAAGCCATCGAAAAACGCCTATGGAACGCGGCTGATACGCTCTCCGCAAACTCCAACTACGCGAGCAACGAGTACTTCCTCCCCGTCATGGGCCTGGTCTTCCTCCGGCACGCCTATAGCTGCTACCTGGCGGTGAAGGACAGGATCGAGGCCAACCTGCCCACGCGCAGCGGCAAGGCTCGACCGCTCACCAAAGAGGAGGCCTCCCCCGAGCAGCAGCAGAACCTGCTGGCCATCGTCTGGCTCTATCGGGGCGAGATCGATCGCTGCCTCGACCTCGTCTCAGGCTACTTGAGCCTAACCCCCGGCCGCAACGTCGGCGTCGCCCCAGAGGAGGAGGACGAGGACTTCGACTTCGAAGAAGCGCTGCGTGAGATCCACATGGAGCCAGAAGACCTCAACGCCGAGACGGTGAAGCTTGCGGCGACGATCAAGAGGAACTTCGAGGAGCTGGGGATATGACCAAACTTTCGGAGCGATTACCTGACGATTACGCCGCGCTTCTGGCTGAAGTGAAGGAGCGCGTCCGGTCGGCCCAATATGGTGCCCTCAAGGCTGTGAACAAGGAGCTGGTCTCACTTTACTGGGACATTGGAAAACTGATTGTCGAGCGGCAGGATAGAGAGGGTTGGGGTAAATCCGTTGTCGAGCGATTGGCCAATGACCTGCAAAATGAGTTCCCCGGAGTTAAGGGATTCTCGGTCCAGAACCTATGGTATATGCGGCAGTTTTACCTGGAATATCATGACAGCGAGAAACTCCAACCACTGGTTGGAGAAATTAGCTGGAGCAAAAATCTGATTGTGATGGCACGTATCAAAGACCCTCTGGAGCGCGAATTCTACATCCGGATGACCCGGAAGTTCGGCTGGTCCAAGAACGTGCTGATCCATCAGATCGAGAACCAGAGCTACGAAAAGACGCTTCTTGGCCAGACCAACTTCGATAAGGCTCTGACATCCGATCTGCGCGCACAGGCGAAGCTTGCCGTGAAAGATGAATATACCTTCGACTTTCTCGAGATGGGCGAAGAGCATTCCGAACGCGAGCTGGAACGCGCCCTCATCGCCCGGATCGAGGACTTTCTTCGCGCTATGGGTGGGTTGTTTGCGTTTGTCGGCAGCCAGTTCCGTCTTGCCGTGGACGATAAGGAGTACTTCATCGATCTATTGCTCTACCACCGCCGCCTCAAATGCCTTGTCGCAATCGAGCTCAAGATCGGCGAGTTTCAGCCGGAGTTCGTGGGCAAGATGCAGTTTTATCTGACCGCATTGGATCGACAGGTGCGCGAAGTGGGTGAAAATCCGGCCATCGGCATCATCCTCTGCAAGGAGAAGACCCGCACGGTCGTCGAGTATGCCCTGCACGATGCCAGCAAGCCAATCGGCGTTTCGACCTATCGCATGGTCAAACGCCTGCCCAAGGAGCTCGAAGGGCAACTGCCTTCACCCGCTGAAATCGCCAAATTGTTGGAGGGAGTGGGATGAATTACTGCCTGCCCCTGCGTGAGATTCATATGGAGCCAGAAGCCTTCAACGCAGAGGCGGCAATCGCGGGCGGTGGATATAGGGGAGAAGCTCGTGGTGGTGGGGGTATGAGTTGGAGGAAAGTTTATCTCTCTGAATTCTTGGATGATGGCAGCATCGACATTCAGACTGGTCCTTTTGGGACGCAACTTAAGGCATCGGACTACACTCCTGAGGGAACGCCCGTAATCAACGTAAGAAATATTGGGTACGGAGACCTCCGACCAGAGAAACTTGAGTTCGTCCCAGATCAAGTAGTTTCGCGTCTCTCGAAGCACCTTATTCAAACACGAGACATCGTGTTCGGTCGAAAGGGAGCCGTTGACAGGCATCTCTTTGTTAGCGAATCGGAAGCAGGATGGATGCAAGGCTCAGACTGCATCCGGCTCCGCGTGCTTACAGACGCAATTCACCCGGCCTTCTTGTCGTTTGGGCTCAGATTGCCGAGTCATAAGCAGTGGATGATCACACAGTGTTCGAACAAGGCAACGATGGCATCATTGAATCAAGAAATTATCGGACGAATCTCTGTCAATCTTCCAGATACAGCGACGCAAGTTCGCATCGCCTCCATCCTCTCCGCCTACGACGACCTGATCGAGAACAACCGGCGGCGGATTCAGTTGCTGGAGCAGGCGGCGCGGCTGCTCTACAGGGTGTGGTTCGTCCACCTCCGCTTCCCCGGCCACGAACACGCCACCATCACCGATGGCGTGCCGGAGGGGTGGGAGAAGAAGCCCTTCTCGGAGTTGGCAACGTTCCTCAATGGTTTTGCGTTCAGACCCTCACACTTGGGCGATGTCGGTCTGCCAATCGTCAAGATTCCGGAGCTTCGCGACGGTCCGACAGAAAAGACACCGAGGAATCCAGGGGAGAACATTCCAGGCAAGTATCTCCTCAATACTGGTGACATCCTGTTTTCCTGGTCGGGAACGCTGCTCGTGAATATTTGGAACCATGGTAGAGCCCTATTAAATCAGCACTTGTTCAAAGTGATACCAGTTGCGGACAATCTACGTTCAGTAGTCTTTTTCGCCGTGACTACTCCCCCGAATGAATTCGGGGGCATCTAGGTTGTATCCCAACCAAG
>CAZWDT010000049.1:0-20851 GCA_964632755.1 uncultured Methanotrichaceae archaeon | reverse complement strand
TATGGCATGGGCCGAGGGTATGGCATGGGCCGAGGGTATGGCATGGGCCGAGGGTGTGGCATGGGCCGAGGGTATGGTATGGGCCGAGGGTATGGTATGGGCCGAGTAAGGCGCAATCGTTACTGGTAAGTAAGTCTATATATGGATCCATATAAAAACCTTGTCCACCGAAAGTTTTAAATAGATAGTCTCCTATGCTAGTTTATCGAACGGAGGTTAATAGATGCCTGGAAGAGATGGAACTGGACCGCGCGGAATGGGTCCCCTCACGGGATGGGGAAGGGGAGATTGCGTTGGAATGGAGCCTGGAGCAGGCTGGTATGGCATGGGTCGAGGAAGGCGCTATCGTTGCTGGCAGGGGGTTCCATATGCGAGTCCATACGCGAGTCCCCCCCGGGATGAGATGGTCTACTTAGAGAATATCTCTTTGCAGCTTGAGCAGGATCTCAAGTGCATAAGGGAGCGGATGGAAGCACTGCGTGCACTCCCCAGAGGCGGGGAGACTCCTTGATCCTATCGATCGCCAGCGGAAAGGGGGGGACGGGAAAGACTCTCGTCGCCACAAGCCTTGCCCACTCACTGGGCAAGGCAGTGCTGGCGGACTGCGATGTAGAGGAGCCAAACTCCTACTTATTCTTCCCCGAGCTAGTGGAGGGGGAGAGCAGGACGGTCTATATGACCGTCCCCCAGGTGGACCAGGACAGATGTACTAGATGCGGAGTATGCTCTGACTTCTGCGCCTTCCACGCGCTCGCCGTCCTCCCACAGGAGGTCTTGATCTTTCCAGAGCTCTGCCACGGATGCGGCGGATGCATCATTGCCTGTCCCGAGAAGGCCATATCAGCCGGGTCGAGACCTATTGGCACCGTCAAGAAGGCAAAGGCTGGGGGGGTGGATCTGGTTTGGGGGGAGCTCAACCTTGGAGAGCCCATGTCCACGCCCTTGATCAAGGAGGTCAAGATGGATGCGTTGGGCCCTACAATACTGGTCGACTGTCCTCCCGGAACGGCCTGCCCGGTCATAGAGGCCGTAAGAGGTAGCGATTTTTGCCTTCTGGTAACTGAGCCTACGCCCTTTGGCCTACACGACCTGGACCTTGCCGTAAGCGTGCTCAAACGACTGGAGATCCCTTGCGGCGTTGTCGTCAACAAGAGCGGCTCCGGAGACGATGCCATCTACGGCTACTGCCAGAAGATGGGCCTTCCAATATTGCTGGAGATACCCATGAGCCGCGGGATTGCCGAGATCTACTCACGAGGTCAAATCTTCGCCCGAGAGATGCCCGAATGGCAGGATCGCTTCAGGGAGCTCTTTGAAAAGATAGGGGAGATGGTGAGATGAGACAGATCACCGTTATAAGCGGCAAGGGGGGGACGGGAAAGACCACCCTCGCTGCATCGCTTGCAGCACTTGCCAAAGGAAAGGCCTTGATCGCCGATTGCGACGTCGATGCTCCCGACCTCCACCTTTTGCTCAAGCCGGATGTGAGGGAGACGCGCGAGTTCTTTGGCCTGCCGCTCGCAAGGCTCGATCGATCCCGATGCACCGACTGCGGCGAGTGCGAGGATCTCTGCCCATCGAAGGCGATCAGCCAAGGCGAGGTCGATCCGTTGTTATGCTCCGGCTGCGGCGTATGCCGCCTGGTCTGCCCGGCAGGAGCAATAGAGATGGTCGATCGCCTATCAGGCCATGCCTACATCTCCGACACCGAGTACGGCCCTCTCGTCGATGCAAGCCTCCTTCCTGGGGAAGAGACCTCGGGAAAGCTGGTCGCCATGGTCAGGGAGATGGCTCGAGAGGAGGCAAAAGCCCATGGGCTCGACCTCATACTGATCGATGGATCGCCGGGAATTGGCTGTCCGGTGATCGCCTCGCTGACAGGGGTCGACCTGGCCCTGGTCGTGACAGAGCCCACCATCTCCGGAGTTCATGACCTGGAACGCATCCTCTCTGTCGCCGACCACTTCGGCGTAAAGAGCCTGGTCTGCATCAACAAGTACGATCTCAACTTGG
Source organism: uncultured Methanotrichaceae archaeon (assembly GCA_964632755.1). Lineage (GTDB taxonomy): Archaea > Halobacteriota > Methanosarcinia > Methanotrichales > Methanotrichaceae > JAFGMR01. The sequence goes on along the minus strand of CAZWDT010000049.1, from coordinate 18,838 downwards.
AGATGACGCAGAGGATCGAGGATATCTGCAAAGAAGGGGCGATAGCTGGCCGGATCCCGTTCGATCCAGCCGCCGTTAAGTCAATAGTCGATGGAAGGCCTTTGGTGGAGGTGGGGGGCGCAGCTGCAGAGGCCATAAGGGAGATCTGGGACCGCCTCAAGGAAGAGGGCTTCGCTTAGGCCTTTCTCCCTCCTTCATCGAAGGCCGAATCCACCCCTCAGATAGAACCGCCTCCCCTGGTACTCGATTTCCCGGAGGAGGCCCTCTTTTAGGAGTTGCTCGACTAGATCCCAGCCGAGGCTGGCCGAGGCCAGGAGGGCTCTTACGGCATCCTCCCTCATGGGGTGTACCGAGGTTATGCTCAGGATCTCCTCCTCCATATCCCCTAGGGGGCGAAAGAGGTTTCCCTCGTAGGCAGTCAGAAGCTCGATCTTCTCGACGGCCCCCCCCAATAGATGAAACGCCGAGACGACCGCCTCCTCCGAAGGCGGCCCAACCCACGGCTCGGCCGGGGGCCGAATCGGAACTGACAGATAGGACCGGGCCGGGCTTATCCGGGTGAGGAGGCTCGCGATCCCCTTCAGGGCTTCCTCTCCATCGTTCATCCCCCCAACGAGCATCGTCTCGGTGACAAGCTCTCCTCGATACTCCCGGGCGAAGCGGAGAATGCCCTCGACGACCTTTTGGTGGTTCAAGCCTCGCAGTGGCCGGTCTATCCTCCTCCAGAGGGCTTCGTCTGCGGCATCCACCTTGAGGGAGACCCAGTCGGCGGCCTTCAGCGCTTCTCTTACCCCCTCTTGCCATAACAGGGATGCGTTAGTGATCACAGCGATCTTGTAGCCCAGGGGTCGAAGCATCTCGATCAATGGTCCTAGGTTCAAGTCCAGCGTGGGCTCGCCGTCGGGAACGAATGTGAGGTAGTCTATCGTCTGGCCGCACTCCTCCGATGCCCGCACCCTCTCTTCTACCTGGTTCTGCAGATCCTCCGGTTGATAGAAGGTCGATCTCTCCATGGTCATCGTGGACGTGCGGCCTAGCTGGCAGTAGACGCACGAGTAGGTGCAGATCTTCGGCGGGATGTTGTTTATCCCAAGGCTGCAACCCAATCGTCTGGATGGTACCGTGCCAAATACCTGCATTTGTAGTTCCTCCTCAAGATCATGATCGCTTCTACCCGTCGATCGGGATTTATGATAACCTTGGCGGCTAAGGAGGGCTATCGCCGGCTCCGGGAGGGGGGACGGCTGGATGGGGGCAGGTCGCTAAATCGAGGCTTGCCGCTGCTCCTATGGCCCTTCTGGCCCCTCCGCATAAGCAATAGAGGCCCTTTGGGCAATATAGGTCACCATCACCGTCGCCCTATGGAGGCTTGCCTTCGCCTCCAGCCCGGTGGGGCCCTCCCGGCGAGGGCGAGGGTGCTTTGGGGACTGCCCGGTGGCTCTTGCATTCGTCGATTCCTCCCGCCGGCATCATGGGGGTGGGCTGCTTCAGGGTGGGGATGCTCTCTTCTCGACCTGATCCTCGAAACCGAGGAGCAACGCCCAGGCGCGAAAGCCGGATTTGAGAGATTGTAATTTATTAAGGGTTAACTTTTTATCTATAATGAGGTGCAAGTCCAAATCATGAGCTTGCTGAAGGATATCTTCGAAATTTTACGAGGTAGGAAAGATAAACATAACGATCGACAAGATGCTCAAGAAACTGATGATCCCTTTAAAAAAGGAACTGATTTTGAGAGGTATGTTGTTAGCTTATTTAATGAGAAATATTTTGGAGTCATTGCCTGGACCAACGACATATCCGGAAAACATGGCGGTAGATGGGTCGAATCTAATTTTAATCCAGATTTAACAATGCGTTTCAATCCACGTAACGAAAAATTTGCTGTAGAGTGCAAATACCGCTCGAATCTTGAAAACGGAGATCTTAAATGGTCTTATCAAGATCAAATTGACCGATATAATCAATTTGAACAAGAGAATTCGATACCTACGTTCATTGTTATCGGACTCGGTGGAATACCAAGCAATCCCGAAAGAATGTTTTGTATACCTCTAATAGATGCGAAGTATCCCGTGCTTTTTCCAAGTATATTTGAGAACTTCGAGCGTCCACCCAATAAAAGATTCTTTTGGAGAGATGGAATCTTAAGATAGCCATTAAAATCTTTGCACGATGTGCTGACTCACGGTTACTCTACTTTTTAGAGGCCGATATGTGGTCATTGGTCACCATTTAATAGATTTTATCGAATATCCTGTCTAATATTCTTACATTGGATTACACAATAAATATCTATATGTATACATTGACATCTCTTTACCTTCCGCAGAGCGGTAATAAAGATGACGAACCTGAGTCCCCCATTTATTAGGCATATGTGAAAACAAATGAGGCGATTGGTGCTGGTTACCACAAATAGCCCATAAACGCAATTTGGCACAATAGATCGCTATGCACCGGTTCTATGTGCCTATATGGGCAAGGGGTCTGGGACGAGCGAAGACTTACGCAGTGATGTTGAAATTTATATGATGGATCCATTTATAGTGTGTTTTGGAAATAATGCATTCGCGAAACCGCTATTGATTCCTGGCTCATTAAGTGTGACAGAATGATATTACTAGACTATTTTTTCAGGACTATTATTATGGGTTACGGGGTCTATATGTAAATAACACTTCCGCTCTGAAAAACGCAACTCCCGTGGCCCTTCTGGCCGCTCCGCAGAAGCTCGATGAACCTGGGCTAGGAGGTAATCGGTCTATTGTAGCGCCGGGTCCTATTCTACTCGTTTGTACATACCTACTACTCCCATGGAGTTCGCTCCTCACCTAAGATCCCATCTGAGCTTGCTCGATATCTTCCGGGAGGGCAAGCCCCTGAATGGGTCCGAGGTTGCCATCTCCATCGCTCTATGGAGTCTGACCTTTGGGGAGTGCTCCAGCATTAGACCTCCCGGCCTCGGGCGAGGCTGAGACCGGCATGATGGGAAGGCCCAGCGACTCTTGCTCACCTCGATCCCACCTGCCCACGTCACGGTGAAGGATAGATTCAGGGCGATGGTGCTCTCAACCTGTCAGAGGTTGATCGGACCTAGCCTGGATCCCCCAGGGGAAGGCTATCGCACCCGACCAGGCAGGCAGGCAGGCAACAGCTTGAATAGGATGTGACTTTTCATGATATCAGTTCGTCTGGGGGGATCGGGTAAGATGAAATTGCATATATTCTGTGGTCCTGCTCTATCTGGCAAGACCGATCATCTGTTAAGCGAGATGCAACGCGCTCACCACGAAGACCCGCTATCCTACATATTTCTTGGACCATCAGGCGTCTTCGTAAAGGAGTTCTCGGAATGGTTCGCAAGGTCTATCGATTCCTCCATCCCCAGGGATAGCTTCCTCGTCATCGACCAGTTCGCAGTCGAACTCCATCGTCGATCTCATCGAGGGCGAATGTATGTCGATCGGGTGCTGCAAAAGGTCATGATCGCCCACATCCTCAGATCGGCAGAAGACGATGAACTCGGCTGCTTCTGCCCCTTTAAAGAGTCCTTGGAACTCGTGGGATTCGTATCCGAGGCCGTCAGAGAGGCCAAGGACGAAGGGGAAGAGGAACTCCTCACCAGGCTATGCAACGATCAGGCCAGGAGCCTCGTCCATCTCGCACTGATGGAGTTGAATAGCCGCAACGATTGCTTCTTCGATACCTCCGATGCCTATAGGGGAGGCGTCCCCGAGGGTTGCCTGTGTTATCTTGGCGTTCGATCACCAAGAAGGCTATTCATGGACGGCTTCTCCAACCTGTCCAACTCCCAGATGATATTTCTCTCTCGGATAATCCCCCTCTTCGATGAAGCCTACTTGACTGCAGACATCGCCCTCATGGATCGAGAGGGCTGGTCCGGCTTCATGGAGATGCTGAAGGCACAAAACGTCCAGATCGACGGGCTTCAGCCGGGCCGCTCGAGGGTGGAGGCCTTGCCCATGGAAGCGGTCTTGAATCCGCATGGTCCTCCTGTGAGCCTTCTCGGCAGTCCAATCCAGGTGGTCCAATACAGGGATCCAGAAGAGGAGCTGATCCAGGTTTGCCGTGAGATCAAGAGGCTCATCATCGACGAAGGAACGGATCCAGGAGAGATCGCCGTGGTCCTCAACAACTTCTCCGAGAGGGCGTTGGAGTTCTCGGCCAAGCTGGAGGAGTATGGCGTTCCCGTAAGCTTGAGGGGTGAAGAGCCATTATCGAGTAGCGTTTCCGTCCAGCTCACGTTGCTTCCCTTCCAAACGGCCCTCGCAGGCTATCCCCCCCATATGCTCATATCGCTCTTGGACCACGGCCTGGGCCTATCAACGCCCATGGAGTTCGATCTTATGCGGCTGGAGAGGTTGGCCATCTCCGCAGGCCTCTCTATGGGGCCCAGGAAGAGCTCTTTGGATGGGAGGAGGGCGGAGTGGAGGGATAAGCTGGAGGGGCACCTCGCCACCTTGATGGAGAGATGGGAGGCGGTCTCCCAGGATGAAGCAGTCTACGAAGAGGAACTGCGAGACCAGGAGGCAGATATCGAACTATGCCAGATGCTGCTGAAGACGGCAGAGGAGCTCTTCGCCTCCCTCGAGGGGATCGAGCTTGCGATGAGCGAGCGCATGGCACTGAGACAGCATCTCGATGAGCTATCCACTTGGGCCTCCCTTCTCAAAGGCCGCCTTCAAGGCCATCCGGAGCTGGAGTGTGAGGCTGCGGCAATCGGCAAGCTTGAGGGCCTTCGCAAGAAGATGGATGCTGCCATCGGCTCATTGGGGGAAGGGGAGCTGGATTTGTCCGAGTTCATGGCATATGTAGAGCTACTCTTGGATGGAGAGGCGTATGGGCAATCGCCGTCTCTCGCAAATGGCGTGGAGATCCTCTCCCTTCATTCGGCCAGGTTCAGGCATAGGGCCGTGAAGTTCATCGTCAACTTCAACGACGGGATCTACCCCCACCGCTGGTCAAACCCCCTGTATTCCTTGGACGGTCGGGGGAAGTACAGCTATCATCGGATAAAGGGGAGGGAGGCAAGAGAAGCCCTCTACACCTGCCTATGCGCGTCGTCCAAGGCGATCATCACCTATCCCAGGGCCTCCCGGGAGGGTGAGCCCCTTGTGAAGTCCCTGTGGCTGGACGGCTGGAGGGATGATAGGACGAAAGGACCCCAGAAGTTGACTTCTCCCATGAGCGACCCGGAGCTGAAGGTCGAGTTCGGATTGGGTCTTGCGAGGGGCGAAAAGGTCGATCTCCCTCCCGAGTTCCTGGACCATCTACGTCCCTTGAAGGAGTACGCCGACTCGATCTTCTCCTGGAGGATACGAGACAGAAGGGCTGTCGAGATCCTACTGGGAGAAGGTATCAGCTACACCAAGCTCTCGGAGTTCAAGGGATGCCCTTACAGGTTCTTCCTCAATCGTGTAATGGGATTGGAGGAGACGGCTGGCCATGATGGCTGGAACCTCTCCCCCATGGAGCGAGGAGTCATCTATCACTCTTGCTTGAAGGAGCTTTACGACCGGTTCCAGGAGGGAGGACGCCTGGATGTGGCGAGGGGTAGCGGCAAGGTCAGGGAGGTGGTCGAGGAGATCATTTATCGCTTTTCGGCCGCAGACAGCATCCGGTCCTTGAGAAGCGTGAAGGCGGCCATGATCGACGATGTGGCATCGATCGTGCAGGGCTATCTGGATTTCGAGATGGCGGATCCGGCAAAGGCTTCCATCGGAGAGAGAACATTGACCGAGCTCCCCTTTCGCCTTTGCTTATCGGAGATGGAACGCGTGATGCCGCAGTGCGCCAAGAGGTATGGGGGCATGGTGCTTCGGGGAAGGATCGACAGGGTCGATCTCAACGTGGCCGAGAAAAAGAAGGTATACGACCTGGTGCTCTCCGATTACAAGTCGGGATCCAGTGGGGATTGGGATCAGTTGAAGCTCTATACCGTGGGGCTCTTGTGCCTCAACCATCGAGAGATTCCTCGGGATCCGAAGCTCTCCAGGTCCTTCTTCAGGATGGTGAATAAGGGGTGCATCTCCAAGAGGCTGGATGCCTTTCCTCGGGAGGGCCGCATGGATCTCGATACTCGCCCCAAGTCCACCTTGAGCTTCGGAGATGTGGACCTTTGGCTTCTTGATACCCTCGATGGGATCTTCGAGGGTAGGGAGTACCTTCCTGGAAGGCTCGCGGGGTCGACCAAGAGCTGTTATCGCTGTGGCCATAAGGTACGATGCGTTGGCCTGGGGGAGCCCTGAGGAGGCCTTGCCATGAGCCGAGATACTTTCATATCGGCGAGCGCCGGTACCGGAAAGACCCATGCCATCTCCAAGGCCTACGTGGATCTATTCGATCAGGCCTTTCAGAGGGGTGAGCCCCTGGATGTGGGCAATGTGGTGGCCATAACATTCACAAGGAAGGCGGCTGCCGAGATGAAGTCTCGGATCCTCGATATGATGAGTGAGCGCTCGAACGAGGCTGAATGGAATCGGCTGAGGTCCTACATGGCCTATGCCTGGATAAGCACCATAGACTCCTTCGCCCAGCGCATACTCTCCGAGGTCGGGATCTACGCCCAGGTGGACCCAGGCCTCTCCATTGGCACCGAGTCCATGATAGAAGGAATCCTTGAGCGGTGCATGGCCCGGTCCTTCGTTGAATATGAGGAGCTGCTCGTGCCAATGCTGCGCTACTATACTATCGATGAGATCGGAGAGGCATTGAGATTGGCCATATTGAGGTGGAGATGCTCCATGATGCGGGCTCGCCCAGCGGGACCATTCGAAGGGGGCCTTCCCCTTCATGGCAACCCTGAGGTGGCTGATGGGCTAGCCCTCGCCTCGAAGGCATTCAAGACGCTCTTCGATAAGGTCTATGGTCTCCTGATCGAAGAGCTGAAGGAGGAAAATCTCACCGATTTCACAGGCGTCTTGCTCCTCCTGAGGGAAATATTGTCGTCGCCCGATAACGCCTGGATCAGGGATCGGTATTCCAGTCAGTTCAGACACATCATCGTAGACGAGTTTCAGGATACCAATTCCCTTCAAAAGGAGATCCTGGACCTGCTCCGAGGCGAGGAGACACGAGTCATCTATGTGGGGGATGCGAAGCAGTCCATCTACAGGTTCCGGGGGGCGGAGGTGGAGGTATTCTCCCAGGCAATGGGTGAGGTGGGGTCGAATGGGGGGGAGATCCAATACCTCGATCGGAACTACCGCTCCCACCCAGACATCCTGGCCTTCTGCAACCTCTTCTATTCGGCCGTCTTCTGCGGGGGGGCCAGTTCGTGCTGTCAAAGCTATGAGCCGGTAGGGCCTCTTTCCGTGGTGGGCGAGACCGAGTGCAGGCCCAGGGTGAAGGTGCTATACGACCCAGAGGACGAGGCGGAGGCTGCAGCCAGATACATACTGGGCCTCGTGGGAAGCGAGTTCGACTTCTTGGAGAGGCGGAGAGACGGCGAAGGGGTGAAGCTCCATCTCCATCGCAGGCTCGTGCAGTTCAAGGATATCGCCATACTGCTCCGGAAGATCAGGCCTGATATCGGCAAGCAGTACATGCAGGCCCTATCGAGGCACGAGATTCCCTACTACACAGTGGGCGAGTTGGGATTCTACGATATGCCAGAGATTGCAGGCATCCTGGCCGCGCTGAAGGTTCTATCCAATCCAGGAGACGACCTCTCACTTACCGACGTCTTGGTCTCCCCCCTGGTGGGCCTGGACATCGAGGAGATGGCAAGGCTCAAGTTCAGGGCAAAGGCATGCGGGTCCAGCATCTACGAGGCCCTGGGCCATATCGAGGCGGGGGATATCTGCCCCGGCAGGATCGAGGGGGCAAGGCGGTTCCAGAGGATGATCGATCGCTACATCCCCATCAGGGCCCTAATCAGGCCCAGCCAGCTGATAGAGAGGATCATGGAGGAGCTGGACTATCCGGCCTTCCTGGCAACCAAGGACAAAAGCGGCAGGAAGTCCGCCAACCTGAGGAAGTTCGTGATCGCCGCAAGGGGCTTCGATGAGGCCGGTGCATCCCTGAGAGAGCTGATTCGGCTGCTTCTCGACGCGGGGTTGGGAGATGAGGAGCAGGCATCCATCGAGAGCGAGGATACGGATGCCGTCAAGATCATGACCGTCCATAAGGCAAAAGGGCTGGAGTTTCCCATAGTCATATTGGGGGAGACCTCTTGGAACAAGAACATGCAAAGAGACCCCCTAATCTTTAATGACGATGGCGGTTGTATTCTCTTCTCCCTTTACCTGAAGGACGAGGGGGAAGGAGAGACATTGCTCAGCCGGTGGATGCAAGAGGAGCAGGAACGGGAACAATGGGAGGAGAAGAGGTCCCTCTACGTGGCAACTACCCGGGCCTCGGATATGTTGGTCATGACTTTCTCGAAGAAGGGCGGGCGGGGGACGAAACCCTGGCGGGAGATGCTACAAGGCGTCCTCATCGAAGGTGAAGATGAAGTCGGTCTTGCCACTGGATTTGAGGATGTCCTGGAGGTAGTAGGGGCTAATGCACCCGCACCGCCTGCGACTCCAACAAGCTCAAAGAGCAGACGGATCGAGTGCATGTACATAACTCCGGTCAACTACCTTCCCTTCAAGGAGTACGTATCTCCTACAGCCATCGTCGAGTCCCAAGGGCTGGGCCGCGCGTTACCTTCAGGGGGCAAAGAGGATGGGGATGGGGGCCTAAGAGGGGACCGAGGCCGTACGTTGGGCCTCCTGGCTCATGGGATCCTGGAGAGGTTGGGGGAAGGTTGCCTGTTGGAGGAGCTCGCAGAAGGTCAGGATTCCTGGATCTCTCAATGGGACGAGGATCTCCGGGAGGATGAGGTCCAAGAGGTTTGGAGCTATCTCGATCGGCTAAGAGACCATCCACTGATTGGGATGATCGAGGAGGCGGCTGAATCCTTTAGCGAGTACGCGCTAGCAAAGCCTCTTGGAAGATTCATCCTCTACGGCAGGCTGGATAAGCTGATCCGGACGGAAGATGGATGGAAGATTGTGGACTTCAAGTTCGCCGAGTCGAAGAGCCACAGCGAGGCTTACGAGTTCCAGATGAGGTTCTATCTCTACCTGGCCCGCGAGATCTTCAAGCCCATGCTGGACGCGGAGATCTTCTACCTGAAAGACGGCGTCGTCCGTGGGGTTGGGATGGGGGATGAAGATGTCGAGGAGTTCGAGAGGGAGCTGATAGGCCGTGTGGAGGAGTACCAGCGTGATATATTATGGCTGCCTGGTTGAACTTGGCCTCAACAAGGACGTTATATAATGCGTTCGCATCAATAAATATCACATTTGAGCGAGTCTAAGAACTCATCTTTGTCATTGTAAATTCTTCCCTTGCCCATCTTGAACTGCTTGATGGCTCTAATTACGCCTGATGCAAAATCATTGGATAGAAGCTCTTCTAGGTCGGACTCTTCCATCTTTTGAGCAGGTTGAATAGCTGACACCATTGACAGTATGATGGCGGGGAGAGTATTTAATGATTTCCGCATGACCTTTCATTACAGGGCTTCAGGATTATGCAGATCCTGAATGCCTTGCAACATGCCTCGCCCTCAAGGATTCAAGACCGTCTGCCCAAGGATGCTTGCCTCTTCAGAGGCGGGAGGAATTGGGCTCCCCCGTAAACTATTTATGCTCATAAATCCACCTCTCGCTTGTGATTTCATGACCCTAAGGCACCCGATGGGCCAACTGCTCGGGCATGATTGAGACCACACTACATGACCACAATTCGCATAGGCCGCAAGGTCTAGCCCGATTATGCATCCGAGGGTAGAATCGCGCGAGGGCCGCCGCAGGGAAATCCTGTTAGGGCTTTGCAAGCCTAATGTCAACCGGCCTATCGTGTGCCCGACTTTTTGCGGAGCCACAAGCCCCCTACTTTAGTGGGGGGGGTAGTTGACATGCTAGTATGTAACCGTCCAAATGCCAGGTGTCGCATATGAAGATAAAGGCCATATATGAGGATGATGTGCTCAAACCTCTCGGGGACCTGGACCTTCCAGATAAGGCTCTCGTCAGCATTACCATTCATGAGAGCTTCAGCGATCTTTTGGACGAGCTGGGCGAACCTGAAGCTAAGGAAGATGTAGAAGCTGTCCTGAATGAGATGCGGAAAAGAAGATACAATGATTAAGATCGTTTTGGATACGTCTGTTTTAATAAAAAGTATTTTCAAGCCACACCGCTCGCTCACCAGAGAGGATTATAATAGGGAGCTGGAGACCCACGAAAAATGCAAAGCGCTCATCAAGCTTGTTGAAGAACGAGATGTAGAAGTTCATGTGCCGAAGGTTTGCGTGGTAGAGACCGCCGCTGTAGCTAAGCGGCTTGCAGGCAGAACTCTGGCTGCCAGAGCATCGAAAGGAATCATAAATTCGTACAATATAGCAGATGAGAATACTGTTTTCAACATTGCCTGGGAGGTGGCATTGGAAACCGGTTGCACTGGCTTTGATTCTTATTTCATAGCGTTGGCAAGGAGAGAGGATGCTATATTGCTCACCGATGACTCCGGAATGAATCATCATGCCGAAGAGGTTGGTGTTGACTCAATTTTGATAAGGAGCAATGATCTTAAAACGCTCGAACATAGCTTAGGATGATGCCTCATGCCGGTGAAGAGATTAAAGCCCTTTGCCAGGCTGAACCTTCCAAGTTTTGGATGTGATTACCCATGAACAGATCAGCGATTCGCGATATGACTTTGCGAGCGCGAGAGCCTCTCAGCAGCGAGACGAGAGACCTGCTACGGGGCATCCTACGGCCTGGAATGCAGGGGCAGATTCGAGGACGTTATGCGTCTGCTCGCGGTTCAGTCCCTACAGGATGTCCGGGAGACGAGGATTCGGCTGGGGAATCTTCTCGATGATGAGGGGCAGGCGGTCTTCTCGCGCCCAGAGGCGGTCGCAAACTGGTCAAAGAGGCAGCCTTCACCCACCTCAACCGTTTTGTCGCCTTCAATATGTTGGGGGCAAGAGAGATCATCCGCGGGATAGTGTATCGCTATCGAGAGTCAAATGCCGTCAAGTTTTACCTGGCAGAGCACGAGGAGGACCTCCAGCTCTACGAGCAGGGAAGCCTGCCTCCGAACCAAGGCTGGCGAGGGGCTGAGGGACCAGGCCAATCGAAGGGGGGGAGGGGCGCGAGCCGCGATTCCCGCCTGCGGTCCCCCAAAGAGGCAGAGCTCGATTGCAGAGCAGCCCCTTTACCGCATCAAGCACCCCTCATCTCCAGATGCCAGTACCCCTCCCGAAGCGTCGCCTCCCCCGCCGAGATCTTCACCGGATGGCTGAAGATGGGGCAGTCTAAAACAAATGTATGGAACTCGCCGTTCTCGCCACAGGGGTCTATCGAGGGGTCGCATCTCCTCAGATCCTCCACGAAGGAGTCGTCGATCCTCCGGCCGAGCCACTCCTTCCCCAGCAGATCTGCCTTCACGCTTGCAAGCATAACAACGAATCCAGCATCCAAAATCTCCTCTATGATCCCCTCCGAGTTCTGCTTCCAGATCGGAAGGATGAGCTCTATCTCGAGATCCCTGCAGATCCTCTCGACGAGATCCCTGTGGGTCTCGATATGACCGAAGACCGCGCCGTCAATCCGGCACCCGTCCGCCATCAGATCCCGCACGACCTTCTTGAACTCCTCTTCGTAGGAGGTAAAGCCCTTCCGGATGAGTGGTATCCCCGCCGCCGCGGACTGTGCGCTCAGGAGATGGGGATCGATATCATGAGACCTGTATCTGCTCACATCGCTGAAGTTGAGCAGATGGGTTACCTCATAGCCTTCGGCAATCGCCATGCAAGCGGCAAGGCACCCATCCTTGCCGCCGGTCCAGGAGACGACGACTTTGCCCTTGCACCCCTCATCGGATGTGGAACTCTCGATCATCATCGATCTCGAATCCCCCCAAAGGGAAAAGCCTTATTCTCGCCCATCCGGGCGAAGGGCTTTTTGGGATCGAGAGCCCCTATACACATCATGACAGTCGACCCCACCGCGGCAGTATACCGGGGCCTGAAGATGGCGGCAATCGACTTCGTGGCAAGCGTCCCTTGCATCAACCTCCAGGACCTCCTCGTCCTCGTGGAGGCGGATCCTGAAATCGTCCACGTTCCAGCGACGAGGGAGGAGGAGGGCGTGGGGATCTGCGCAGGCGCCTGGATGGGCGGAAGAAGGCCGGCATTGATGATGCAGAACTCGGGCCTTGGAAACAGCATCAATGCGCTAGCATCCCTAAACCAGCTCTACGGGATACCCCTTCTCATGATCATAAGCCATCGCGGAGGCGAGGGCGAGAGCATAGTCGCCCAGGTGCCCATGGGCCGCCTCGCCCCCGCCCTGCTGAAGGCGATGGAGATCCCCTGCTGGACGCCCCGGACCAAAGATGCTGAGGAGATCGTCTCCCGCGCTTGGGACACCGCCGAGGAAGCGGGAAACCCTGTAGCGGTTCTTCTCGATATCTCCTTTTGGAGGGGCGGATGAAAAGGATAGATGCCATTAGGATCGTCTCAGAGGAGGCAGAGATCCAGGGCGCGGCGCTCATAGGAAACATCGGCTACCCCAGCCGGGAGCTCTACGCCGTAGGCGATCGGCCGGCGAACTTCTACATGCTCGGATCGATGGGCCTTGCATCATCAATTGGCCTTGGCCTCTCTCTTGCGCGGCCGATTCTCCGAGTGATCGTCATCGATGGCGACGGATCTGTGCTGATGAATCTCGGAGGGCTTGCAACGATCGCCGCCAATGCCGGGGGAAACTTCCTCCTCGTGATCCTCGACAACTGCTGCTATGGATCGACAGGCTCCCAGCCAACATGCACCGCAGGATGCGCTGACCTTGCGAGAATCGCGCGGGGGGCGGGGGTCTCCGACGTGCGGGAGGCCAATGATGCGGAAGGGCTGCGCCCTGCCCTCGCGGGAAGCGGCGTCCTCCTCGTTCGCGTCGAGCCGGGAAACGCGTCCGTTCCCATAATCGACCTCTCGCCAGCGCAGATACTGGAGCGGTTCAAAGGATCCCTTCCACCATCCGTGTCATCTTGAAGGAGCCTTCCTGTATCCGCCTCTTGAGATCCCGAGCAAGCCGAAGGGCTCGAAGCCTGTCTGATTGGCGCAGCGCTACAGGGATCTCCCTTCCTTCAAGCGTTATCCTGCCAAGCCTTGCTGAGAAGACGCCATCAGGGCAGGCTCTCGTGCAGAGGCCGCAGTTGAAGCATCTTCTTCCGTCGAGCTTGGGGACGCCCTCCCGAATGCTTATCGCACCGGTTGGGCAGAGATCTTCTGCCCTGCAGCTGCTGCAGCTGTTGCATCCTCGGCAGCGTTTGGGATGAATGCTAACTTTTAGATCCGCTCCATCCCAGAGGCTGCCGTAATCTGCTCTCGCGATCTCCTTTCTCGTTGCAACGTCCATCACAGGGACTGGGATCTCCCGGTCCGTCCGCTTTATTGAATCGAGCACGCGGTCATTTATCACCGGGATTGGAACTCCCCAAGAGGTGACGCACTCGGGCCCGGCTGAGGTATTGAATCCTCCCATGTACTCAGGATCCATCTTGTGCATATCAGCAAACCCGGAGAGGTTTGGCCGTGCAGGGGTGCTTCGGGTTCCCTGGCCGATGACGAAGCCCTCTCCTCCGTTCATGAGGATGCGAGATCCTACACCGATTGTATCGAGCAGTGGATCGCACTTGAGGGGGTTTATCTCGCCGCACCCGGAGAATGTGCACTCGCCGAGCAAGGGGCCAAAATCGGTCGCATGAAATATGGTCGAGAGAGGATTTCTCCCTCGATTGACGAAGGCCGAGTAGTTCGAGAAACAGTGACGTGTGCCGAAGAGCCGGGCGCAAGGGATCTCATCTATGGCGATATCTGTAGAGAAGGGGCGGCCCTCGACGGTCTCCACATCCACGCGCACCTCATCTTTTGCGACGAGATCGCGAAATAGGTGGCCTCCACCATAGCGGGGATCTTCCCTGGATCGAGCGGTCCCAAATACGATCATGTCGAGGATGGATAGGTGCTCGTTTGGACATGGGCCGATCTCGGCCGGAACGCCGTTCAGATAGGCCGCTCTCGCCCTCGAGAATGGGGGGCCGTCGACTGGAAAGGAGAGGACTGCATAGGTTCCGCTCATAACAGCCCTCGTCGCAGCAGTTACGACGTCGACATCTCCAAGGGCAATCTCCTCGCCCTCTTGGGCCAGGCTGCAGACCTCTTCCGCCGTCATCACGACCGCCTCTCCCTTGCTTGCGCGATCCAGTATCGTATCCAGCCTGGACATGGCGCTATCCCATCCGTACTATTGTAGAACGCATTGGCGATATCTTCCTATCGGGGAATATATAGCCTGCTGACTGGAAACACCTTTATACGGACCGCTTCCTTTCACTGGATCGGCGATAGGAGATATGCGATATCGCTCTGATGGTGATGATGATGAGAGGAGAGATCATTTTTGTGATGGTTGCGGCGGTTGTCTTAGCCTCGCTGGGCTGTATCGGCGGCGGCCCGGAGGAGAAGAAGATGACGACGCTGCGGATCGGCTACCAGCCGAGCACCCACCAGGTTGCGGAGATGGTAGCCATGGAGATGGGCTGGTGGGAGGAGGACCTCTTGCCCTTTGGAATAGAGAAGATCGAGGAGTATCAGTTCCCCTCCGGCCCGCCTGAGATGCAGTCGATGCTCGCAGGCGACCTCGACGTAGCCTACGTGGGGTCGGCGCCGCCCATCTCGGCCATAGCGCAGGGGCTCGACGCTAAAATCGTCGCCGCAGCCCAGATCAACGGCTCCAACCTGGTGCTTCGCCCTGAGATCTCCTACGACGGTCCGAAGTCGCTTGTGGGCAAAAAGATCGGAACCTTCCCGCCGGGCTCCATCCAGAGCACGGTCATTCGCAAGTGGTTGATGGATAACGACGTCAACCCGGACGATGTCGAGATTCTGCCCATGGGCCCGGGTGACGCGGTCACCGCGATTACAGCGGGCAAGGTCGCAGGTGTCTTCCTTCCAACGCCCAGCCCATCCAAGATCGAGCTCGAGGGTAACGGCGTATCGGTCATCGCCTCGGGCGAGATGTGGCCGAGCCACTCCTGCTGCTGTCTCGTTGCAAGCGGCGAGCTGATGAGGGAGCATCCGGAGCTTCTCGATGAGATACTAAGGATCCACATAAGGGCCACCGAGTATGCCAACGACTATCCCGATGAGGCGGCGAAGATATTCTCCAATAGGACCGGCGAGGACCTCTCCGTCGTCGAGCACTCGCTTGCCAACTGGGACGGAAGGCTGATCACCGATCCCCACGTGCAGATCCCCTCAACGCTTGCGTTTGCCGCTGTGAACTACGATCTGGGATTTGCGACCAAGAACCTCACAGAGGATGAGCTGTTCGATACCAGCTTCTACGATTCAGTAGCCTGAGGGATGAAATGAGAAGGAGGCTTGGGGGAAAGATCGGGTCGTTCGGGGGGGCATACGGCATCGAAGCCCTCTCCATAGCAGGATTGCTGGTTATCTGGCAGATCGCAGCCCAGGTCATTGACAACACCCTCCTCCTCCCCAGCTTCTTCCAGGTGGTGGGCGGGCTCTTCAGGCAGTGGCAGGCGATCCTCTTTGAGGATCTGCCAATCAGCCTGATCCACTTCTTCATAGGCTTGATTGGGGGGGTCATAGTTGCCCTTCCGATAGGCATGGCAATGGGCTGGTTCAAGGTTGCAGACCGCGTCTTCGATCCGATAGTAGAGCTCTTGAGGCCGATCCCCCCCCTCGCCTGGATCCCATTTGCCATAATCTGGTTCGGACTGACCGACGAGTCTGCCGGGTTCATAGTATTCGTTGGCGCGGTCTTTCCGATATTGATCAACACATACACCGGATTTCGAAACCTTCCCAGGGTCTACGTCGAGTCGGCAAAAGTCCTCGGCTGCACAAGGGATCGGGACCTCATACGCTACGTGGCATTCCCATTCGCCCTTCCATCCATTGCGGCGGGAGTTCGAATCGCCATGGGGATCGCCTGGATGTGTTTAGTTGCCGCTGAGATGTTCGGCGTGAGCACTAGCGGACTCGGCTTCAAGATCTGGCATTTCTACAGCCTGCATCGGATGGACCTGGTGTTGCTCTACATGATCGTGCTGGGCCTCATCGGCCTGACCATGGACAGGGCCTTCAGGTTCCTTGTGGAGGACCGGCTGCTGCGCTGGCGCGTTGGCCTGACGCAGTGAGTCTTCTATGCCTCACCGATCGATCGAGCTCGCCAGTCGCCGCAAATAGATCGGCAGCTCGCCTCAGTCGTCCTTCCGGGGAAGCTCGATTGCCCCGACTACCCGCAGCTTTCCCCCTTCCGGATATGTGAGAACGGCGAGGCCTCCTGGCCGGCAGACGAGGGGTTTTTCGAGGGAGAGCGAGAGGGTGGGCTCGTGCCAGTCCCCATTTACTGTCACCGCCTGGACGCGAGCTGGCAAGAACTGCGCCCAATGGCCAACGTGTAGCACCATCCCCTCCTTGATGGGGCTTGGCCAGTACTTCACAAGCCTTGCCTTTGCCGTTATGGCTGAAAGCGTCTGGATCGTGGCGTCGTTTGTGAGGATCGTACCCCTGTCCAGGTCGTCCACATCCAAGCCCTTCAGCGCGACTCCTGCGCGATCCCCCTCCCCTGCCCAGTCGAAGTCCTGGTCGTGCTTCTGGATGGAGCGGATCTGGGCCGTCTTCTCTCCCGGCAGGACCGAGAGGAGGTCGTGCTTCTTAATCGTCCCCTGGGCCACGCTTCCCAGGGCGACAGTTCCAATTCCCCTCACGTTGAAGAAGTGGTCGACAGGCATCGTCCCACAGGTCGCCCCATCCGATGGGGGCATGGACGCAGCTTCCTCCAGCAACGCCTCCCTGATGGCTATTGGGTCGTCCTCTACGACTCGATACCCCTCGAGGGCGGTCCCTTTGATCAGGGGTGCTATCTGCTCAGGGGCTATGAAGTTTCTTAGAACCATCAGACCATCGCTACGCCCGATGCAATCGAGCATGAGGACCGTCTCGCCAAAGGCCGGATCGATCTTCTCCACCACAAGGATGGCCTTCTTGGCGAGCGAGATCGCATAGAATAGGGGGGAAAGCTTCTCCGGATAACGAGAGGGCTCGATCATCGTAACGCTATCCTCCCCCCTCTTGAGGTTGTAGAATGTAAGGTCGCTCTCTGTGCCCTTCTTTCCCAGCTCCTTGGCATAGCCGGGAGAGCCCAGGACCGCCACATTGAGATTTGCCATGCCAGGGCCCTGCCTGGCTCGGAATAATAGGCTTGCGGTGAGGGTGGACCTCACCGGACCTTGCTGACCCTCAGGCGCAGCGAGCCGTCTCCGTCACGGTGCCCATCCCCACGCGAGGCCCTTGGGAGGGATACCCTTGGACGGATCCGGCTCAGCCTTATGTCGAGCGCCATCTTCTTGTTGTGCCAGGCCTTGGCGAGGAGGGGATCGAGGTCGATTGCCCGATCGTAGCAGTCTATTGCCTCCTCCAGCTGGTGAAGCCTGTAGAGGGAGTTACCAAGCGTGTTCCAGGCAAGCGCATTATCGGGATTCAGCTCGATGGACCTCTTGCTATGGCTCTTCGCGCTAACGAAGTCGCCTTGCAGGTAGAGGATATCCGCCTTCGCAGCCCAGGCCTCCCAGCTCTCGGGGTCTCCGGCCAGCTCCTGGTCAACGACCATCATGGCACCGCCCAGGCCATCGGAGGAGAGCAAGCGGAGTGCATTATGGAGCGCGACCTCTCCCGAGGCCTTACTGGAATCAACTGCAGCAACCATCTTGATCATCACCACCTGTAAAGATATCATCGCCATATTCTTGAATAAGGATCAACCTCGATCCCTGCTCATCCCCATGCAAAGCATTTCTATGCAAAGGCTTGGTCTACCAGATCATTGACCTAAATATAGATGCTTGATATGAACGGATGTGTACAGAGGCCCTTTGCGGGCAGTATGCAGGAGGTCGGGCAAGTTGTGCGGCGCTGATCTGCCCGACGATCTGGAGGAGGAAGAGGAGCGGTCTCCAGCTGGAGACCGCCAGCGCCGAATACCGCCGGAGGCGGAAGGGCGGGGCAAAGTCTAGATCGTAACTCCGCTCTGAATCCATGCTCCATTCGAGCTCGCGTATGCGCTCTGCGTCATCGTTCCCTCGCTCAGGACTCCGCTTTGGTATAAGGATATCCTCATCCCCTGCGACCTCTGCTCGATCCTCTGGTCCACGTAGTTAGTGCCGCCGTGGACCTCGGCCTGGTTGAAGGCCCACTGGCTCCCGCCGTAGGATTCCTGATAGATGCTCTGCTCGATTACGTTGCCGCTTCCGTAGACGAGCGCCGAGTTGCCGGCTCGTTGGTCTCCTCCGTAGCCCGACTGGCGGATGGATTGAGCCAATCCACCGCCATGGCCGTAGAGGCTGGCATCATTCCATGCGGATTGTCCGCCCTGCAGCCGCGGCCCTTCCTGCGAGGCCGCCAGGGGCGCCCGTGTCATGACGCCGGCCCCGTGGCTTTCCCACCCTGTTCCGGAAGGGGTGGCATCCCTTCCGTGATGTCCTCCATTCATTCCGTAAGAAGGGGCATCCGAGCCATGGGGGGCGCTTTCCCCCCCGCCGTAGAAGGTGCCTGCAAAGGCCGGGCAGGAGAGGGCTATCAGGGCTGCGATCATCAATATCTTTCTCA
Source organism: uncultured Methanotrichaceae archaeon (assembly GCA_964632755.1). Classification (GTDB taxonomy): domain Archaea; phylum Halobacteriota; class Methanosarcinia; order Methanotrichales; family Methanotrichaceae; genus JAFGMR01. Next base: position 117 of record CAZWDT010000049.1, on the reverse strand, counting down.
TTCTGGTTTCCTGGGAGTGGCATCCCAAAGAGATCTCGCTGTTGGAGATTTAAATTGTTAAGCTTCATATAAATCTCGTTGGAGGGATCACATGGGCCTCATATGAGGTTGAAGGGG
>CAZWDT010000048.1:0-21409 GCA_964632755.1 uncultured Methanotrichaceae archaeon | reverse complement strand
CGCAAGCTATAGACGGGTTATAGAAACTCCAACCTATTTCAGAATCACGACCCAATACTGCATTCATCCCAATAATTTTATCACAACCTTCAACAAAGCCAATCAGAACCATATCGCGATCGCCTTGATCTCCGCGATCTCCCACCCATCCCCCCACTTCTCTGTATCGGTTGTTCGGAATATCTGCTTGAAGACCGGGTCGATGCATACCAGCTCCGGGCCTTCCACCACGCAGACCACAAGGTCATGCGCGACGGGTGTCGCGATGCGCGCGAGGCCGCATGAATCCGCTCGAACCGGCTCACTGCGCATCCAGCAGGCTCTGGCCCGGACCTGCCCCCATAATCGGCCCAATGCCCTGCCTTCACCAGATCGATGTGCGATCGGAGCCGCGATCCCGGCCCTCGAATCTCCTGCCGCAAGGACCGGCTCGACTCGCATCCGCCAGCGCTGGCTATCTCTTGGGGTGGTTGCCATGAGCGCAATTCTCGACGCCGCGGTGAACATCGCAGAAGAGTACCTCCTTCAGAGTCGAGAAGAAAATCCTGGCTGCGTCCGGCTGGGGAACGGCTCGCGCCATGTAACGGTCAAGCTGATCTCAGACCATCCCGGGTTCGCCCTTGAGGGTGGCGAGGAGCAGATCATCGAGGCCTGCCGGAAACACATTGGCCAGATTATAGGATCGAACCTGCCGGCCAATCGCGCTTCTACCCCCAAAAAGAAGGCATCGGTTGTGCTTCGCTTATGCCCCATTATCCAGCACAAGCCTTTTTGCCCATTCGCCCTCCTGCACGGTTATGAAAAGTTATGCAAAGATCATACCGTGCCTGGACGTGAAGGTCGTCGATGGCCAGCCCTCGGTCGTCAAGGGCGTGAAGTTCGTGGATCTGAAGAGGCAGGGCGATCCGGTCGAGTTCGCCCGCCGCTATCAGGATCAGGGGGCGGATGAGCTCGTCTTCCTGGACATCACCGCATCCCACGAGGGCAGAAAGACGATGGTGGATGTGGCCAGGAGGACTGCCCAGGAGATATCCATTCCCTTCGCTGTCGGCGGCGGGATCAGCAGCATGGACGGCATCAAGGAGATCCTGGATGCAGGGGCAGGGAAGGTCGGCATGAACACGGCTGCAGTGCTGAACAAGGGGCTTGTGGCAGAGGCCTCCAAGGCGTTTGGCCCCGGCCGGATCACGGTTGCAGTCGATGCCCGCCGAAACCCGGATATCCGCGAGGGGGCAAACGTATTCGAGATGGAGGACGGGAGCCGAGCCTGGTTCGAGGTCGTGATTTACGGCGGAAGAAAGCCCGTCGGCCTTGATGCGATCGAGTGGTCCCGGGAGATGGAGCGCCTGGGGGCAGGCGAGATCCTCTTGACCAGCATGGATCGAGACGGCACCAACGAGGGCTACGACCTGCCGCTGACGAAGGCCGTCTGCGATGCGGTCGAGATTCCGGTGATTGCAAGCGGCGGCGCGGCGAACCCTGAGCACATGCTCCAGGCCTTCACAGTCGCGGGAGCAGATGCTGCGCTTGCTGCAGGCATATTCCATCGAGGGGAGTACACCGTGGGACAGGTGAAGGAGTACTTGTCGGCAAATGGAATAGAAGTGCGAATGTAAGAAGGCCGGTCGCTGGAAGATCACAAAGCGCGCAAGGGACTGGCAGAATAGTCGCCCAAAAAAAAGCTCTGGCAGCGGCGCCCCCTTAGGGGGCGTTCAGCCAGGACCGGGCGTAGGTCAGCCAGTCGTCCTGCCAGCAGCTTCCGCTGTAGAGCGACTCGGGGCTGCAAGTCTGCCCACCAGGTAGCACGCAGAGCACCATATCCCCGTATGGGGTGTGGACCTCCTGCAGCATTCCGCCGCGTTCAGAGCACATCTGAGATATGGTAGAGTTCCACGTTCCCGCCGCCGGGTATTGATAGCTCGTCGAGGTCCAGGGGATGCGATTGGGTCCGCACTCTCCTGCATAGAACGCCTGGGCATCGCACCAGGATTTATCTGAGAACTCGCATATACCCATCCCGTTATTCAGTCCCGGAGCAGCCCGATAGAGATAGCCGCTTCTTACGCAGTAGGACCTGGCCGGGTCATCGGATGACGCAGCCGCGCTTAAGGCGGGCAGCGAGAATGCCAGGACAGAAAGGAGGACGAGGCCCAACAGGGCGGCCTTCCTCGCCATTGGCCAAACGTTTCTCATCAACTCATTCCTCCTAATTTATGGCTTGATGGTGCCGAAGACCATCCATCTCCAGTCGGTCCCCTCGGTCCGGTATGTTACGCCCTCCAGCGCCTCGGGCGGCAGCTCGATCTCGATCGATGAGCCGCACTGGCTGTAGGTGGTCGACTCGTTCAAAGTGCTCTCTATCCTGAACTCCAAAGGAGATATTCCAAGCATCTCCGGCGTCATGACGAGGCTGGAGTTGATATCGAGCCTCTTTAAGAGGCCAAAATCCTTGGAGATCCAGGCCGTAATCTCGATGCTGCTGTTGTTCATCAGGTTCGAGATATCAAGCACCTCTTCATCCTCATCCCCAAGCTCGGCCGGCATTGTGAACGGCGAGGGGTAAAAGGCTGCTAAGAGCTGCACTCCAAGCATCCTTTGAAGCACAGGCTCGGGAGGTGTGCCGGAAAGCACGTAGCACTCCTCGCCATCGCAGATCTCAGTCCCTAGAAGCTCCATAGCCGAGAGGTTCACCAGGTTTGCCTGGCCCGGCATCTCGTTGTAATCGGCCATAATGCTCGCCGGATCGTCTATTATGAACTCGGTCCAATTATCGCCCTCCTTCCAGTACTCGGATCCATTGACGAAGTAGCCTTCCCAGCCGAGGCTTTCCTCTCTGCCAGTGGCAGTCAGCTTGGCCTCCCACCATCCCTCCTGGGAGGTGAGGTTCACCATTCCTTGGGTGACCTTCGAGGCCTGGAACTCGGCCTCGATGGAGCTGTTGCTGTAAAGAATCGATGCATCCGCATCTCTTACGTATGCATATGTACTGAGGTTTAGAGCCCCATCAGAGATCATCTCTTTGATCTGATCTGCGCTTGCCTCCTCGGCAGAAGCGTTGCCGATAATCAATATCGCCAAGAAGGCAACGCTATATGCGGTCAAATTCAATGTAATACCTCCTCAATAGCCCATATACAGCATCAACTCGTTCTTAAGACTTCCCATATTTCTTTGGTATCATCGAGCTTCTGCTCCCCGATGATAGGATGCGTGTGATAGGTATCGATCGGGCCTGTGCCTAAGCCGGGGGGGCGAAGGTGTTCGGATGGGTTTGGAGGGTGTAGCGAGAAGCCTTGCGAATCACTCGGTGCTGCCAGGGCACTGGACGATACTTTTATGCAGCACTTCTCCCTTTGAGCACGGTGATCTCTTGGGCAGGATCTCTTCCGATCTCGTAAACAACGGGCATCTCTTTTCGAACTACTACTTGGAGAACCAGATCGAGGCCCTCCCGGAGTGGATCGGGGACGAGCACCCGGCAACCTTTCGAGCGATCAAGGCGATCTTACGTGATGGAGAGGCCCTACTTGGATAACCTGAACGAGCCGCAGCTTTGAGGATCGCTTCTTCGAGCGATATTTTGGTTGATCCTCCCCCATTACGGGGTCCAGGGGGTCACATCGGAGAGGGTGTGTCCCGACTACGCATTCTTCTCGGATTATAGGCCCCATGGATCTAAAAGAGGCTTATCTAGGACACATTCCGCAGTTAAGAGCTCGAATCCGATAATTAATATTATTACTGCATTTCTATCTATATCCTAAAACATTTGGATTATTAATCCAGATTGTAAAATTTAAATATATCGATCGAAAAGTTGATCGAAATTTTATAATGGATATCAATGATGTGTGGCTGGCGGGTAAAAGCTATTAATCTATGGACCAAGAATAACCTTAGTTGAGAACAGGTCTTACGAAGTTGCAGAAAACTTGGCACACTGCCTAACTCTTTTGATCCAAGTAGAGTTTGGCGATTACCTGCCTCCAGCCGGTCGACAATCGATGGTGTGCCACTGTGCAGCAAAACCGGGTGTCGAGAATTGAATATAATTCAAAATGAAGTTCATAGGAGCTTAAACCGTCTCAAGGCGCGCCTCGACAGCGATGGCTTCCCGCACCGGCACGGCTATGAGCAGCCACTGCGATCTGAGCTGTTCAGCACCGATCAGCTGGAGCGGCATGCTAAAGCGCTGGCAGGACACCATGAGATCGATCCAACGCCAAGCAAGGATCTGCTTTTGCCAAGGCTGACTGAGAACGAGGAGATCCTGCTGCAGGCAATCAAGTTGCTGACAGAGGCTGTGGCATCGAATCTCAGGATTGCGCCAGCCTCAAAGTGGCTACTCGACAACTTCCACAAGATCGAAGAGCAGATTCGCATGGTTAGACGGCATCTGCCTAAGGGTTACAGCAAAGAGCTGCCGCATCTGCTCAAAGGGCCGCTGGCCGGGTATCCACGCGTTTATGACCTTGCCATGGAGCTGATACTCCATACCGATGGTCGGGTGGATGCAGAAAGCCTGAAGCGTTTCGTGGATGCTTATCAAACGGCCTGTGTTCTCAACCTGGGCGAGCTCTGGGCAGTTGCGATCATGCTCCGCCTGGCGCTGATAGAGAACCTGCGGCGCATCTCTCTCTCCATCGCCAAGGGCAGGACCGACCGCAACCTAGCAGGATACTGGGCAGATCTGGTAATCCTGGCGGCAGAGACCGATCCCAAGCGCATGATCGTTGTGGTGGCTGATCTGGCCGGCTCAGACCCTCCAATGTCCAGTGCCTTCGTTGCTGAATTTGCCAGACGGTTGGAAGGACAGAGCCTTGCTCTCGCTCTCCCGCTAACGTGGATCGATCAGCGACTATCTGAAATGGGAAAGACCGTTGGGCAGATGGTCCAACAGGAAATCCAACAAGAGGCCGCAGATCAAGTCTCTATAGGCAACAGCATCAGAAGCTTCCGCTTTCTTGAGTCGACGGATTGGCGGAAGTTTGTAGAAGGGACGAGCGCTGTTGAGAGGGCACTGCACATGGACCCTGCAGGCGTATACAGCCATATGGACTTCGCCACCCGGGATCGTTACCGTCATACGGTTGAGAGGATCGCGAGGCTCAGCCTGCTATCTGAGGAAGAGGTCGCACTATTGGCAGTTAAGCTGGCCCAGGAAAGTTTAGAGGCCGATGACAGCGATGATCGATCTGCCCATGTTGGGTTCTACCTGAATGATATGGGGTTGGAAGAGCTCGAGTGGGCTGCCAGGATGAGCCAGCCGCTGATGGAGTCCCTTGGCAGGACCATTCACCGGTTCCCGCTGCTCTGCTATATCGGCACGATAACGCTGGTCACTGCAACAATAGCTGCTGCAGTGCTGGCCCAGGCATATAAGCTTGGGTCGAGCGGATGGACGCTGGTCTTGGCTTCCATCTTTTTGGTGCTCTGCATGAGCAGTCCTGCGGTCGGCCTGGTAAACTGGCTGGCAACTCTGACGGTCAGGCCTCATGCGCTCCCTAGAATGGACTTCTCATCCGGCATTCCTCAAAAGCTGCGAACGCTGGTTGTAGTACCTTCTGTTCTAACCAGCCCTGAGAAAGTCGAGGATCTGCTGGATGGTCTTGAGGTTCGGTACCTGGCAAACCGAGATACAAACCTTTACTTCGGCCTTCTTACGGATCTCCGCGATGCAGAGCAGGAGGTTATGCTCGAGGATGAGCATCTGTTGCTCATGGCTCGTCAGGGAATCGAGGCTCTAAACGAAAAGTACCATGATAGGATCTTCTTCCTCTTCCCCCGCCAACGCGGATGGGACCCAGAGGATGGGATCTGGAGGGGCTATGAGCGCAAGCGAGGCATACTCGGGGAGCTCAACTCACTGCTGCGAGGGGGATCTGAGAATAGCTTCCTTTCGATTGTGGGCGACAGTTCGATACTGCCTGATGTGAAGTACGTCATCACGGTCGACGAAGATACCAAGATGCCCTACGACTCTGCTAGGCTGCTCGTTGAGACCCTTGCTCACCCTCTGAACCGCCCCAGGTACGACGAGAATAAGCAGTATGTCACCGAGGGCTACAGCATACTCCACCCACGTTTGAGCACAGGCTTGCCTATGGTAGACAGGTCGAGGTTTGTGGCCCTCTTTGGAGGTGAGCCGGGCATCGATCCTTACACGCGTGAGGTCTCGGATGTCTACCAGGACATCTTCGGCGAAGGCTCCTTTACTGGCAAGGGGATCTACGACGTCGATGCTTTCTCGAGTTGTCTGGGAGGACGCTTTCCAGATAACCTGATTCTTAGCCACGATCTGTTGGAGGGAAGCTATGCCAGAGCTGCGCTGGTCAGCGATGTGCAGTTCTACGAGGATTATCCCTACCGCTACACCTCTGATGTGAGCCGAAGGCACAGGTGGATCAGGGGGGACTGGCAGATTGCCAGCTGGCTCTTGTCGCGGGTGCCAGGCCCAGGAGGCCTTGTTTTTGATAATCCCATCTCCGGCTTATCCAAATGGAAGATCCTCGACAACCTCAGGCGCAGCCTAGTGACCCCCGCCCAGATTTTGCTGTTGTTCCTTGGATGGTTGGTGCTGTTGCAGCCATGGTTCTGGACCTCTGTGGTCGTAGGGGCTGTTCTGGCACCATCGGTGCTTGCTTGCATCCAAGTGATCCTGCGAAAGGCTGCCGAGCTGCCCATTGATCAGCACCTGTATTCAGCCGGAAGATCGATAGTCAGATACCTAGCCCAGGCAGGGCTCAGCCTGACCTTTATGCCGTATGAGGCCTTCTTCAGCCTGGATGCAGTTGTGCGCACAGGCGGACGATTGCTATTCACACATAAGCGGCTGCTGGAATGGAACTCGGCGAGCAACTCCAAGAGCAGTGGGCGCAGTGATTTAGTGGGGTTCTACCAGTCGATGTGGATAGCTCCGACTGTAGCCATTGTCACAATCTCCTATCTTGCGTTCCAGCGTCCTGATGTGCTGTACATCGTCTGGCCACTGCTGGTATCTTGGAGCCTCGCACCTGCTGTGGCCTGGTGGATCAGCCTGCCACTTGACACACCTGAGGCAAAACTCAACGTGGAGCAGACGATCTTCCTGCGCAAGCTTTCCAGGAGGACCTGGAAGTTCTTCGAGACATTCGTGGGACCTGACAGCAACTGGCTTCCGCCGGACAACTATCAGGAGTACCCCCGCTCAGTGGTTGCCAACGGCACATCGCCTACGAACATGGGGATGTCGCTGCTAGCGAACCTGGCTGCATACGACTTTGGCTATATCTCTGCAGGGAGGCTGATCGAGCGGAACGCCAGCACCCTTAGAAGCATGAAAGGCCTGGAACGGTTCCAGGGCCACTTTTACAACTGGTACGATATTAAGCTGCTTGAACCGATGCATCCAAAGTACATCTCAACTGTGGATAGCGGCAACCTGGCAGGTCATTTGCTGACCCTGTTGCAGGGGCTCATCGAGCTTCCGGACCAGAAAATCCTGCCTTGTCAGGCCCTTGACGGTCTCAGGGATACGTTGTATATCCTTGCGGATGCAGCCAGCGAAAGTGGGACTGCAGATGAGAGCCAGAAGGATATCGTGCCCCAGGAGATGCTCGTCCAGATCGATCGGTTACAGGCCGAGCTTCGGTCGCCTCCATGTACTCTCGCGGCAGCCTGGATGCTGCTGGACCAGCAGGCAAGAGCTGTGTCAGGGATAATAGACGGCCTGGATCGGGAGGTGGATAGTCAGGTTAGGTGGTGGATGCAGGCGTATGAGAGGCAGATCCGGGACCATCTGGAAGACATGGTCCTCATGGCTCCGTGGCTTATGTTGCCTATATGGGCGAAGACACATCCTGCCAGTGGTGATTTCCTGGCCAGTGGCTCAGCCGAACAGGCAGGAATTTTGAGCGATCTGCAGGCTGAACTGCTCAGGCTCGATTGCATTCCATCACTGCGAGAGGTGCAAGAGATGGCCATGAAGCTGATGCCTATGATAGACCAGATCCTCGTCTGTCTCCAGGGCGAAGACCGCCGGGAGGAGAAAGACTGGTTCATCCACCTCGGGCAGATGATCACTGAGGCCAACGACCGTGCCAACAAGAGGATAGCATCCATCGAGAAGCTTGCGTTCGACTGCAACGAGCTGGCTGAGATAAGATACGACTTCCTCTTCGACAAGTCGCGTCGGCTTCTTTCCATAGGCTACAACGTCGACGACTCCAGACGCGATGAGAGCTGCTATGATCTGCTGGCATCTGAGGCCAGGCTATCCAGCTTCGTTGCCATCGCCCAAGGGAAGCTGTTGCAAGAGCACTGGTTTTCCTTAGGCCGCATGCTTACCTCCGCAGGCGGAGAGCTGGCTTTGCTCTCGTGGGGAGGAACCATGTTCGAGTATCTCATGCCGCAACTGATCATGCCGACCTATGAGAACACTCTCCTGAATCAGACCTACAGATCAATAGTCAGGCGGCAGATCGAGTATGGGCAACAACGAAGTGTTCCCTGGGGCATCTCAGAGTCCGGCTACAACATGATAGATGTCAACCTGATTTACCAATACCGCGCCTTTGGAGTGCCTGGCCTGGGGCTTAAGCGCGGGCTGATCGAGGACCTGGTGATCGCGCCTTACGCATCGGCTCTGGCATTGATGGTGGAACCGGCCGAGGCATGCACCAACCTGCAGCGAATGGCTGCCGAGGGCTATCTTGGGTTGTATGGCTTTTACGAGGCGATCGATTACACCTCATCGCGACTGTCCCGGGATCAGACTAATGCAACCGTGCAATCCTTCATGGCCCACCACCAGGGCATGAGCTTACTTTCTCTGGCTTACGTGCTTTTAGACCGACCTATGCAGAGGCGATTCATGGCCAACCCCATCTTCCAGGCTGCGGATCTGCTTCTCCAGGAGCGGGTTCCCACGATTGTGCCTTTCTATCCCCATCCTGCTGAGGTCGCGGCACCAATCTGGAGAGCGGGCATGCTGGATCGGCGAGAGTCCTTGCGGGTCATCGATGATCCTAACACTCTCCGACCTGAGGTGCACCTACTCTCTAACGGCAGATACAGCGTAATGGTCTCCAGTTCGGGCGGGGGCTACAGCCAGTGGAAAGAGATCGCTGTTACTCGCTGGCGTGGTGACTCCACCCGCGACAATGATGGCATGTTTTTCTATATCCGTGACCTGGATAGCGGCGAGGTTTGGTCTGTGGGATATCAGCCTGTGCTCAAAGACTTTGAGACGTACCAGGCGATCTTCCGGGGATCGATGGCAGAGTTCCGGTCAAGGGTTCAGGATATCGATACCTATGCCGAAGTGGTAGTCTCCCCTGAGGACGATGTCGAGCTACGCAGCATCAGCGTCACCAACCGATCATGGAGAAGGCGGAGTATAGAGCTGACCAGCTATGCAGAGGTCGTCCTAACGACTCCGGCAGCCGATGCGGCACATCCCTCTTTCAGTAACCTTTTCGTAGAGACCGAGATCGTCCGCAAGAGATCTGCGATCCTATGCACTCGCCGGCCGAGGTCAAAGGACGAGAGAACTCCCTGGATGCTGCACCTGATAGCAGGAGAGAATATCGAGGTTGACGAAGTTTCCTATGAGACAGATCGCTTGAAGTTCATAGGCCGTGGAAGATGCGCCGCCGATCCTGTGGCTTTGACGGGGCTATCAGAGCTCTCAGATAGCGAAGGATCTGTCTTAGATCCCATTGTTGCCATCAGGTGCAAGGTCACCATCGATCCTGGAAAGACGGCCAAGGTGAGCTTCGTTACAGGCATAGCAGAGACGCGGGCTGCTGCTATGGAGCTGATCGACAAATACAACGACGTGCGCATGGCAGACCGAGTCTACAACTTGGCCTGGACCCACAACCAGATGATACTGCAGCAGCTCAACATCGCCGAGGCCGATATCCAGCTCTATGAGCGCCTTGCCAGCGCCATAATCTACCCCAGTCCAACCTGGCGCGCCAGCCCGAGCATTCTTTTGAGCAATCACAGTGGCCAGTCAGGCCTATGGGCTTATCGCATCTCGGGCGACCTTCCGATTGTAATCCTGAGGATCATGGATCGATCTTACATCGAGCTGGCGCACGAGCTCTTGAGGGCCCATGTGTACTGGCGTATGATGGGGCTGGCAGTAGATCTAGTGATCTGGAATGAAGACAGCTCTGGATATAGACAGCAGCTCCAGGACGATATTATGGGCCTGATCTCCTCCAGCAGCGCCGATGTCGGCACCCTGGACCGGCCGGGCGGCGTCTTTGTTTTGCGCACGGATCAGATATCTGACGAGGCCAGGATCCTGATGCAGGCCGCAGCCTGTGCCATCTTCACGGATGACCAGGGAACTTTTGAGGACCAGCTCGAACGCAAATGCAGATTCTTAGGAGCCATTCCCCTTTTAAAGCCGGTCCAGGCTCCCCGTGTCGAGAACTGCGAGGTGGTTGAGTCTATCGGCCGGGATCTGATCTTCTTCAACGGCCTAGGCGGGTTCACCCAGGACGGGCGCGAGTACATAATCCGGATCGCTCCTGGACAGGCGACACCAGTTCCGTGGTCGAATGTGATATCAAATCCCACTTTCGGGACAGTAATCTCTGAGAGCGGCGGAGCATATACATGGGGCGAGAACTCCCAGCAGTTCCGCCTTACCCCCTGGTATAGCGATCCTGTGAGCGATGCCAGCGGCGAGGCTCTGTACATTCGTGACGAGGAGAGCGGCCAGTTCTGGTCGCCTACGGCCATGCCGGCATGCGGGCCGACGCCTTATACCTGCAGGCACGGGTTCGGTTACAGCGTTTTCGAGCACAAAGAGAGCGGGATTGCATCCGAGCTCTGGGTATATGTGGCATTAGACGCGCCAGTGAAGTTTTGCGTGCTCAAGCTCCGCAATGAATCAGGCATATCTCGCAGGCTATCTGTTACCAACTACGTCGAGCTGGTGTTGGGGGAGATGCGTTCTAAGTCTGGGATGCACATTGTCACAGAGATCGATACGAGGACAGGGGCTCTCCTTGCCAGAAACCCGTACAATGCGGATTTTCCCGAACGGATAGTCTTCCTGGATGTGAACGAGGAGATGGGCAGCTTCTCTGGGGACAGGACCGAGTTCCTTGGTCGAAACGGCAATATGGCGAAGCCAGCCGCCCTGGCACGGGAGCGGCTCTCTAACAGAATTGGCCCGGCCATGGACCCATGTGCAGCCATGCAGGTTAAGATCGATCTGGCAGACTGGCAGGAGTGCGAGATCGTCTTCACCTTGGGCACCGGGCGAACTGTTGACGATGTTCGCAGCCTGATCAAGCGTTTTCGCGGGTCTAGTCCTGCGCGCGCTGCGCTAGAGGCGGTGTGGAGCTACTGGAACCGCACCCTTGGCGCAGTCCACGTGGAGACACCAGATAAGGCCCTCAACGTGCTCACCAACGGCTGGCTCCTCTACCAGACCCTGGCGTGCCGCATCTGGGCGCGCAGCGGATTCTACCAATCGAGCGGGGCATTTGGCTTCCGCGACCAGCTACAAGATGTCATGGCGCTGGTATATGCAGAGCCGCAGCTTGCCCGGAAACATATCCTGCGCTGTGCGGCCCACCAGTTCCTGGAGGGAGATGTTTTGCACTGGTGGCATCCGCCATCGGGGCGAGGCGTGCGGACGAACAGCTCCGATGATTACCTTTGGTTGCCGCTGGCGGCTCACCGTTACGTCACTGCCACAGGAGATACCAGCGTGCTTGACGAGCGCATCAACTTCATCGAGGGAAGGCCACTGAAGCCCGACGAGGACGCCTATTACGACCTGCCTATCAGGTCGGAAGAGTCCGACACCGTATACGAGCACTGTGTCAGAGCCATCAAGAACGGCCTTAAGTTTGGCCCGCATGGCCTGCCCCTCATGGGCTCTGGAGACTGGAACGACGCCATGAACCGCGTGGGACACCTGGGCTTGGGCGAGAGCATCTGGCTGGCCTTCTTTCTCCACCATGTGCTCACTAAGTTCTCAGAGATTGCGCTTCAACGTGGCGGCGTCGCCTTCGCAAATCAATGCAGAAGCGAGGCTGCCAATCTGCGCCAGAATATCAAAGAGTTCGGATGGGATGGAAACTGGTATCTGCGCGCCTACTTCGATAACGGAGAGACCCTCGGGTCCTCGGCCAATCCAGAATGTCAGATCGATTCCATCTCTCAGAGCTGGTCTGTTCTATCCGGGGCAGGAGATGCGGAAAGATCAAAGGTGGCTATGCAGGAAGTGGATCGCCGACTCGTCAAAAGAGATGTCTCACTAATACAGCTCCTGGAGCCGCCCTTCAATAAGTCGGACTCTGATCCTGGCTACATCAAAGGCTACATTCCTGGAGTGAGGGAGAATGGCGGGCAGTACACCCATGCAGCTGTATGGGTAGCCATGGCCTTCGCCGCCATTGGAGACAGCACCCGGGCCTATGAGCTATTGTCAATGATCAACCCTCTGAACCATGGTTCGACCCCAGAGCAGGTTGCGATCTATAAGGCAGAGCCATACGTCGTGGCAGCAGATGTCTATGCCCTCCCGCCTCACACAGGGCGAGGCGGGTGGACCTGGTACACCGGAGCGGCGGGCTGGATGTATCGTCTCATAGTGGAATCGCTGCTGGGACTAAAGCTTGACGTTGACAGGCTGCAATTTACCCCCTGTATTCCAGCAGAATGGAACTCGTTTCGCTTGCATTACCGGTATCGTGAGACATTCTACCATATCACGGTTGCGCGGGTGGGGGCTGGATGCAAGGTGGTTAGCATGACAGTTGATGGCCTGGTACAGAGCGATGGTGCGATACAACTGGTTGACGATCGTATGGAGCATTTTGTAGAGATAAAGATGGGATAAGGGGCGGAAGGAATCTGGCTCGCTGAAGATATGGGCTGACGAGCCGCCGTCTCATAAAGACACTGAAAGGCACATCGAGGTGCTGGATGAGATCCTGAGAAGCACTCGGACAATTTCGCCATCTACAGCGTGAGATGGCAAAAGAGGTCAGGAGGCTCGGTGTCCATCTCCGCTGAGTGATACAGCAACGGAAAGTAACCATCAATCGAGGATTTGACGCGGGCGAGGTCCTGATATCAGTCTCCGAGATAGAAAACCGTTATGCTGCAAGATACAAAAAAGCTGGCCCTTCCAGCCTACTTGCATCAAACGACCACCTATTTATCTCATGTCTCCCATAAACAACATCATGAGACCATACGCAATATGTGGAGTCGCCCTCATAGCCGTCCTCCTGGCCATGGCAGGATCGGCCTCTGGGGCCGAGTCGCAGGAGATAACATCGCTCGATATCGTATCCATCCGGGATGCGGTAGCAGCGATTCCCGCTGGTACGCTGAACGAGAGCGAGGAAGCGGGCCTCCTCTACATGAGGGAGGAGGAGAAGCTTGCAAGGGACGTCTACCTGGCCCTTGCCTCCCGGTTCAGCCAGCCGATCTTCGGAAACATAGCAGCCTCCGAGCAGACGCATATGGACTCGGTGAAGCTCCTCTTGGACAAGTACGAGCTCTCCGATCCAGACACGGGCGAGGCTGGAGTCTTCGTCAATCCCCAGATGCAGGCTCTATATGACCAGCTGTCGGCGGCTGGGACGCTGGAAGATTCCTTGAAGACGGGGGCGACCATCGAGGAGCTGGACATCTTCGATCTGCAGGAGCGTCTCGATGGAACGGACAACGAGGACGTCGCCCTGGTATACGAGGCACTGATGCGAGGATCGAGAAACCACCTGCGCTCATTTTCAAGGAACATGGACCGCTTTGGCTACAGCTACAACCCCCAGTACCTGAGCCCGGAGGAGTACGAGGCAATCGTTGAGAGCACCATGGAGAGGGGGCCTTTCCAGGTCTGATCGGATGAGTGCAAGCGAAGAATCCGCGCGAGATCTGGCGGAAATCGAGGTGGATCTGCAAGCCGAAGGGGTGAAGACGGAGAACGAGAACGAGAAAGAAAAAGAGATGGAGAGGGTGAGGGAGATCGCCCGCCTCCTCCTCCAGGCAACCGCGTTACCCGGGACCCTGGGATACACCGCAGTCGACTACTACCGCATCGCAAGCCAAGCGGTCTTTCGCTGCCATCGCTGCGGCACCTGCTGCACAACTGCCGATCCGATCAAGCTGAGGGGGAAGGACGTCGCAAAAATTGCCCGGCACCTCAAGATGTCGCTTCAGAGGGCTAAGAGGAAGCTTGTAGTGCGTCTTGGCGACGACTACGCATTCAAGAGGGCCAGGCCCTGCCGCTTTTATGATGCAAGAAGCGGCTGCAAGATATACGCCGTCCGGCCCTGGTCCTGCCGCATCTTCCCGTTTCTTGGAATCTACGGCTCGCCCGAGCGGGTGGTCGTCCATCCCACATGCCCTGGATCTGTGGAGGCTGCCCGAAAGCTTCACTCGGCCTTGGAGGAACTGAAGGGTGGCATGGGGGCGATCGATCCGGCCGCGGTCCGCCGGGCGAGGAATGAGCTCGAGGAGATGCTCAAGGAGATGGTGTGAGGCCTCCCGCGCCGATCGCGTTCTTGGGCGATTGTGCCCCTGGGCGGGGGGGGTGGAATCATCGGCTCCGGCCTTCCCACCCGCACCAACGGCGGAAGATAGCTATCGTCTGTTCCAATCGCTCTTGCGTCCAGTCAAACGGCGGCGGTGCACCCCGCAGCAAGTCGCAGAGTATCGCGTTCTAAGATAACAGATATACCATTGAGGGTTCAATTTAGACCGCAATTCGCATGCTGCTGAGCGAAAGCACCTGGAGGCCTGGCGTGGAGGACGCGATCAAGGCCCTGAATGAGCACGAGACCGAGATTAAGAATCGGTTCAGCGCCCGGAGGATAGGGATCTTCGGCTCCTATGCCCAGGGTGAGGAGAAGGAGACCTGCGACATCGACGTCCTGGTGGAGTTTGAGAAGCCGACCTTCAGAAACTTCATGGGCCTGGTCTTCTTCTTAGAGGAGCTGCTCGGAAGGTAACTTGCAGGGAGGGCTCCGCTTTCATCCTGTGGCTGACAATGTCTGCCACTCCCTCGGACTCGCAGTCCGGGAGACCGGCCTAAAGACCGGAGACTTCCCGCTCTGCCCTCCCCACTTCCGAAAGTTAAAAAGAAAATAAAAATGGGTGGAAAGGCCATGCTGCTCACTTGATTCTTTTCTCAAGCTTCTTGAGCCTCTTCTTGGCGGATTTGCTACCCGAAGCTGCCTGCTTCGAGAGCTCTTCTGCCTTGGCCTTCTTCGCCTTGTTCAGTTTCTCCATCTGTTTCTTACTCGTTGGCATATAGTCACCTCGCTACGCCTTTGGCTGATTCTCTTTAGCTTTTTCCGTCCTAATACTATCCCTGTAGAGTCTTGAAATAACTTCGCCTCGGTTCCGGATCCAGAATAGAGACATCGACTATTGGCAGAGGGACGGATAAAATCTCCTGCGCTAGAGCCTGATCGATCGGATGCCCCCGGTCGAATCGACTATCGGCCTGCAGGAGCTTCTCTCGATGGCACGGGGACGCCATCCCGGCATACGATGCGCTGATGCGAGGATCGTTGAGGGGCGCCCGGCTGTGGGATGATCGCCCGCCTCCTCCTCCGGGCCGCATCGCCTCCCGGGGCCGGGGCTGCTTTGCCGTCGCAGCTTTCGCGCCGCGGGCCCGCGGGCCCAACGCTGCCCGGCAGCTGCTGCACGACGGGCCTATCGGGCGACGCCGCCGGGCGCCTCAGGATGCCGCTTCGGGGGGGGGCGGGGAAGCAGCTTGCAGCGCCTGGGGCCGGGCCCTGCTGCTTTCTCGATGCGAGAAGCGGCTGCAGGATCTGCGCCGTTGTGCCCCGGCGGGGTTGGTAGGGGGGGCGGTCGATACGGCCGTGGGAATCCACCCGTCGGCCTGGGAACCGAGAGGGGTACTAGGCCCTGGCATGGCCGCCATCCCTCTATACATCTCGGTTGCGGCATCCTCCCGCGGGCCAAGAGGCGCGACCGGTGCCGTCTGCCGCCATTTATATATGCATATTATATTTTTAATAGAATTATCTAGTACTCCTTGCTTCAGCTCGAACTTTGGCGTTCAGGAGTTTGTGCGTAATAAAATTGGTTTTTGGTATCCGCAATTTGACTTGCCAGTACCAGAATACGAGCAATCTCCGTTGTGTGGATAGATCGGACCTTTTCGTATCCTCATGGGAGCTCCGACTGGAATTCATTACAGAGCGTCGATTCGAGTGATTTCTATTAGCTTGGTAAATATATACGTGTTGGGCCTCCGTCCTCTTCCTTCTCTCAAGATCTCCAGGATCTGGTTCGACCTCAACTCCTTCAGTATCTTAGCGGTGCTATCTTTGGGGATAACTGATATCTTGGAGAATTCGCGGGCGTTGAATATAGGGCGGGAGAATATGGCGTCTATCGCCTGAATGGAATACTTGGAGCCTGTAATCTCCGGGACTCTGATCTTCATATCATCGTATAGGGCGAGGATGGCTCTTGCCTTTCGACTGTTCAGGTCTGCCTGCTCTGTTACCGCCTGCAGGAAGAAGTGTATCCAGCCGTTCCAATCGCCATCCCGCGATATGGTAAGCAGTCGCTCATAATAAATGTCCCGATTTCGTTCCAGATAGTCGCTGATGTAGAAGTTGGGGCTGGAGATGATCTCCTTGCCATAGAGGATCAGAGGGACAAGCATCCGTCCTATGCGGCCGTTTCCGTCCAGGAACGGGTGAATAAGCTCAAACTGGGCTTTGAGGATCGCAAGCTGGACCAGGGGATCCAGTTCATCGCTATGCAGGTAGATCTCCCAGTTTGAGAGGGCGTCCATCAACATAGGCGGTGTGGGTGGCACGAAAATGGCCCGTACTATTGGTGTACCAGGTGGAGCGATGTAGTTTTGGATGCGGCGAATCTCGCCAGGAGCCTTGTTCTCTCCCCGAACCCCTGTGAGAAGAATTCGATGGAGATCGCAGATCATGTTGATGGTAAGAGGGCGCTTATTCAGACCCTCCACTGCCGCCCTCATCGTCTTGCGGTAGTTGATGACCTCATGGATATCGTCAATTCGAGGATGATCCCCACGATCCTCCTCGGCCTTCTCCCCCACCTCCGCCTCGTATTGCAGTACGTCTTCGAGGGATGCTTGAGTCCCCTCAATCCTGGAAGACAAAACGGCCTCATGGGTTGCCAGAGGCGAGAGCAACACCTGAGGGTTGATGATGCCAAGAAGAACCCCGTCATACCGGGCTAAGGCCCGGTTGGCACTGCCGATGAGGGGGACATGTTGCTCCCAGTCTATGCCCTTCGGGGGTAGTTGCTCAGGGATGTAGGCCTCCATCGAATCGTTCTCCTAACGTCGTGGTTTTAACTGTAATCCATCCATACCGGTCGCAGCGCTCCATCACCATCTCCTTCGTCCTGCAGCTCTCGTACCTCTCGACATCCTTCCTCTCCTCGATCGGGAACGTCTCCGGGATGTAATCCAGCTCCTCCTGGTCGAGGCCGTACAGGTGGGCGTAGATAGCGTCCAGCTCCGCCCGCAAGGTGGCGCGCCTATCCATCGTCCCTCCGAAGGACCGCCGGGGAAAGCCTTCCGCCTCCTCCTTCGGGCCGCATCGCCTCCCGGGGCCGGGGCTGCTTCGCCGTCGCAGCTTTCGCGCCGTGGGCCCGCTGGCCCAACGCTGCCCGGCAGCTGCTGCACAACGAGCAACCCGATCAAGCTGAAGGGGGGGACGCTGCTGTTTGACTGCCTTGAAATTCTTCACATCCGATCTGGTCCTTTTGAAGGAAGGAATATCCTGGATTTTTTGATCTTCTGACATATCAGAGCCCTCCCCTATCGAGTGAGGAGATCACTCGCTCCGATCTCGTTAGAACGTCTCGGGCTGTTGAGTTTAGCGATATCATATCGCCTATGCTGTTATCGTAATCAGCCATTACTCGATCCGCTTTCATTCTTCTAAGTTCTAAGCTAATTTTAATCCTTTTATGGTTCTTTTTGCTTCCATGTGTTATCTCGCTAAAATAATTTATGACATACTGGTGAACGGGCTCGTCCTTCGGAAGCATCTTTTGATCGACACGGGAGATGTAGTTGCATGCGGTGCAAAACGCGGCATAATAAGCTCTGCTGATCGAAGATCGCAGCTTTGCCTCGTCATCAGAGCTCCTTCCCAGCTCTTCTGCTAAAGCCAGGTAGAGCCGCCAGTTGAACTCTTTTTGCTCCGCTCTTGCTATCTGTATTCCACCTTGATACAGATATCCGCTGTGGAGTTGGTCAAGGCGCCGAGCCACCAATCTTCATCGAAGGCATCCAGCCTTCTGATGGCCTCGTCCGGCGGCAAACTAGTGGATATGGAGATCAGCAGCTCCTTCTCATCTGGTAAGCTGGGATCGGTGAGGACTTCCATGAAGATCTCTTCCTCCGAGAAATGCTCTCGGATTCTCCTTTGGGCTTCCAGGATCAGTGCAATAGCAGTTGGATCCTTCCTCAAGAAGGCATACACCTCCTCCGGCCGTCGAAATTTATAAACCTCGGCTAATGCCCTGATATCCCTGTCGAGATCGCTAATCTTGGTGTGCCTTGCTTCCAACCTTTGCAGGAGAGTCTCCTGGCGTTTGATGAACTCAAACAGGCCCTCTTCATGATCTATGGAGCAAGATGGTCCTTCGATCCGAGACTCGAGAATAGCGTTGCTTCGATTGATAATATATCGTCCTTCAATGGAATCAAACCGCGAAATCATGGTGGACCTTTGGCTTACGTTGCCATCCTTATCGAGCATCATCGAACCAGTATAGGGGTTGCATGATGTATCTGATGTATCTGATATAGCTCCTGCCATCGTCATACCTCTACTGAGCAGTGCTCTTGATGACCTTATGAGAATGAAGGTATAGCTTCGGAAACTCTGCTAGGTAACTTAGAATCTTTTCCGCGTCAGTTCCAGTTATATCATAATGAAAATTAAATTTATAAATCAAGTTGCTCTCATTCTCGGGGGTGATTGTGATGGTTAGGCGGTAGGGATCCTTTCTCGCGTATATGACTCCGCCGTAAGCCAGATCCTGCTCCTCCAAGATATCCCTCCAATCCCTGTCAGGATTCAATCTCAGCTCGATTCCAGGGGCTTTTATCTCATCATCCGACGCCATGCTCCAAGAGAAGTTCAATCCCAGTGCCGTATATGGTATCTCGGGCAAGAGGGCAATGTAGCCGCCTGCAATTCTCGCGATTGATCTTACGGTGCTTTGATCCTGCTCGGCTGAATGGGCCACTATCTGCAGCCTCTGACGATCCAGGGTTATGGTGTATGAATCGGACTCGAATAGGGAGAAATCAGGGGTATGGATGAAGTTAATAGGTTTCTCGGCCAGAAGCCCCTTGTTTCTTAGCCACTCCGGAGACATAATGCTCGGATTATGCGCTGATGCAAGGACCACGATATCCGCTCTAACGAGTTTTATCCCCATCCTCTGGCTCCAGGAGGGTTGTTCTCTGGATCATATTTATCTTCTTCGGGCACGATCTTGGACTGCAGAGTCACAAAAACATCTCGCGTCTCATATAAGGCCGGGCTCATAGCACGGGCTATGTGCCTAATACGCTGGGCGGTCAGGCTCTGATACTTCTGAGCAGGAGGTCGAGGAGATGATGACTGCGAAACGGAATCTTGGCCTTGATGACGAGGCCGAGGTGATGTGATCAAGAGGCGATAATCGATGACTGGAAGGATATATCTGGTAGAAAAGGACGGCACGCTTCGCTCACTTGAGGAGCAAATATACAACAGCGAAGATATGATCCAGACTTTGCTGGAGAAGTATCCAGATCTGCTGGCGGGCGAGCAGATAGATGAATCATCTCCTCGTCGTTGGCTTCTTGTCTCCCGGGAAATTGGAGTTCCTGACGAGGGGGGAGGGACTGTTCGATGGTCCCTCGACCACTTGTTCTTGGATCAAGATGGAATACCCACACTGGTTGAGGTGAAGCGCAGCAGCGATACCAGAATTCGAAGGGAGGTCGTGGGCCAAATGCTCGATTATGCAGCCAACTCCGTTGTCTATTGGCCCGCAGAGACCATAAGGAACAAGTTCGAAGGTCATTGCGATGGCATGGGGAACGATCCTAGAGGATTGGTTGCCGATCTGGTGGGGATCGATCCAGAGGACGAAGTCAGTGTGGATAAGTTCTGGGAACAGGTCGATACCAATTTGAAGGCGGGAAAGGTCAGATTGATCTTCGTGGCAGATAAGATACCAACAGAACTTCGGAGAATTATCGAATTTTTAAACGAGCAGATGAATCCTGCTGAGGTGCTGGCGGTTGAGATCAAGCAGTATGTCGGAGAAGGAATGAAGACTCTGGTTCCCAAAGTGGTGGGCCTGGCATCGAAACGCCATTCTCCATCAAGCAGTGAATCAAGGCAATGGGATGAGCAATCGTTTTTCGAAGAGATGGAGCAGAGATGTGGTGTCAAAGGGGTCGAGGTCGCCAGGAAGATACTGGATTGGGCAAAAAATAATAATATCCAAATTTTTTGGGGCAAAGGGAGGAGCCTCGGTTCCTACTTCCTCAAATTATATCACAATGGGAAGTATCATTGGATAATCGATGTCTGGACATATGGAAAAATTGAAATCCCATTCGGATGGATGATTCGTCAGCCTCCCTTTGACGAGGCGTCCAAGCGCTTGGATCTGTTGCACCGCCTGAACCAAATCCACGGAGTGAGCATACCCGATGATAAAATAGACCGATTTCCAAACTTTAACCTTTCATTATTGATCGACGAATCGGAATTTGGGCAGTTTATAAAAATTTTGGAATTGATTGTGACGGAGATCCGGTCTAATATCAGTTAGGTAACCTAAACTCCCAACGTATAGGGAATAATATCCCTGACCTCCTCAGAGGCTGCCGATCCAGCCTTTCCCACCAGCTACTTCCATGAAAAATTTTTAATAGATATACTCCCAATATGGAACGTATGGACGATTAGGTCATGGAGTGGCTGGAAGGGGGGCGCGAAAGAGGCGCGAGATGCCTTGAGATCAAGGCCGCGATTTCGAACCACCACATCTACCATTCGACAACTCGCCAGGACAAGGGGCTCAAGAAGCCTGTCAAGACATCCAAATACTTGTGTAGAGTCCTGAAATAATTTCGCCTCGGTTCCGGATCCAGAATTTAGACAGCGACTATTGGCAGAGGGACGGATAAAATATCCTGCGCTAGAGCCTGATCGATCGGATGCCCCGGTCGGATCGACTATCGACCTGCAGGAGAGTCTCGATGGCACGGGGACGCCATCCTGGCATACGATGCGCTGATGCGAGGATTGAGGAGGCGCGCCCGGCTGTGGGATGATCGCCCCACTCCGGGCCGCATCGCCTCCCGGGGCCGGGGCTGCTCCGCTATCGCCCTTTCGCGCCG
>CAZWDT010000047.1:0-23230 GCA_964632755.1 uncultured Methanotrichaceae archaeon | reverse complement strand
GATCCTAAAGGTCTTGAAGATTATTAAGGTCTGGCCGTCAGGTTGTTGCTGCCCACCCTTCGACGTTGCGTGTCTCAAGGCTGAAGTTGATGCCGGATATCCATACCGCAGGCCGCGCTCCAGCAGCGGCGCAACGCGGTGAAATGCGGCGAGGGAGATGAGCGATCCCTAGTCCGCCAGCCCGGCAGGCGTCATCTCCTGCGGCGCCTCTGCTGTCAGGAACGTCTGCAGAGAGCGGACGAGGTCAAAGGCGCAAAGACTCTATCGGCCATCGGAGAATTGAGGGCCGAAGGCCCCCACTACCCCCTATTCCCGTTATACGCATACCAGTATATCGCGCCTACGAAGACGGCGCCTCCCACGATGTTGCCGAGCGTCACCGGTATCAGATTTGTGATGAAGAACTGGGCCCAGGTGACGTTTGCCCCGTAGAAAATCCCCGCTGGGATGAAGAACATGTTTGCGATGCTGTGCTCAAACCCGATTGCAACGAATGCCATGATCGGAAACCAGACGCCAAAGAGCTTGCTTATCACGTCGTCGGATGCAAGCGCAAGCCAGACGGCGAGGCATACGAGCCAGTTGCAGCCGATCCCCTTGAAGAAGAGGGGCCAGAAGTCCTGGGCGACCTTTCCCTCGGCGATCGCAACTATCGCCCCGTGCCACGGCTCGGGCGCGAGAAGGCCGGTCATGTATGTGAGGAAGAATACGACGAAGATCGATCCGATGAAGTTTCCTACATACGAGACGGTCCAGTTCCTCATGCATGAGGCCCAGGAGATCTTTCTCGATAGCAACGCCGGAATGCAGCAGGCGGTGTTTCCCGTGAATAGCTCGGCCCCGGCAACGACGACGAGCATCAACCCCACGGGGAAGGCCGCGCCGAAGAGGAACTTCTGCAACCCTGGGTTATCCGCCTTAAGGCCGGGGACGCCCCCTCCTACGATCACTGCCAAGAGGCCGCCAAAGGCGATGAAGGCCCCCGCGAGAAAGCCGAGCGTTAGAAGCGGTCCAAATGGCATCTCCGCCTTGGCACAGCCTATATTATCGACGGCGCACGTCGTATCTTTCGGTGACTTGAATCCCATCCTACATTACCCTCCCAACTCGTATCATATCAAATTTAACGATTAATCACCCCAATATGGGGATCATGAGGCTGAGATCCCGATTGCGGATCCGGGTGAGAAAGGTGGACAAAGGGCGTTATAAAAGCTATGGTGGGATGGCACTTATTAAAACTTCATAACTCTTCTTAACGCGCGAATGGGGCGATTGCCTTCAGCCTTGCATTCGCCAGTTTGGATTGATCACTCATATTAATTTGCATAAATAGGGTGCCACGGGGGGGGTTCAACTCCTCCAAGCCCCGCCTTGCCGAAGCCAGCGGTCCATGTCGACTGCAGCCTTCTTTCCCGCGCCCATGGCGCTGATCACGGTTGCCCCGCCCGTTGTGATGTCGCCCCCGGCCCAGACCGCTTCGAGGGTGGTGCGGCCGTTCTCGTCTGCGACGAGAGTCCCCCACTTGGTCGTATCGAGTCCCGGCGTGCTCGACGGGATGAGGGGGTTTGGAACGGTTCCAACAGCAATGATTACGGTATCCACATCCACTAGGTGCTCTGAACCCGCCTTCTCGACAGGCCGCCTCCTCCCGCTTGCATCCGGTTTCCCGAGCTCCATCTCGATTACCTCCATCGCCACGACGCGACCTCGATCGTCTCCGACGAAATGCGTCGGATTGGTCAGGAAGTCGAAGATCACGCCCTCCTCCTTGGCGTTCTCCACCTCCTCGAGCCGGGCCGGCATCTCGGCCTCGGAGCGTCGGTATACGACGTGGACCTCCTCGGCTCCAAGTCGGCACGCGCATCTCGCCGAGTCCATGGCGACGTTTCCTCCGCCTACCACCGCAACCTTCCGACCCTGGCTTATGGGCGTGTCGTACTCGGGGAACTTGTATGCCTTCATCAGGTTGACCCTCGTCAGGTACTCGTTTGCCGAGTAGACGCCGCTCAGGTTCTCGCCTGGGATGTTGAGGAATCGGGGGGCCCCTGCCCCTATCCCCAGAAATATGGCGTCGAATCCTCGCCCGAATAGCTCATCGAGCCTGACCAGTCGGCCTATGACCGAGTCGAGCTCCAGCTCAACTCCGAGCGACTTGATGTACTCGACCTCCGATCTGACGATCCCCTTGGGCAGACGAAACTCGGGAATGCCGTAGATGAGAACGCCGCCTGCATCGTGCAATGCCTCGAAGATCGTCACCTGATGTCCCATCCTGGCAAGCTCGGCAGCACAGGTGAGGCCTGCAGGACCGGATCCAACGACTGCCACGCGCTTTCCTGTGGGGGGCTGGATCTTTGGGCGATCCCTCCCCTCTTGGGCGAGCTCCCAGTCGGCGATGTACCTCTCGATCCGGCCTATGGCAATCGGCGCCCCCTTCTTCGCAAGCACGCACCTCTCCTCGCACTGAACCTCCTGGGGACAGACCCGCCCGCAGATCCCAGGAAGGCTGTTCTTGCTCTTGGTGATCCTAACGGCCTTTCGCATATCCCCATCCCGTACGGCTTCGATGAAGCTGGGGATATCGAGGCCAACGGGACAGCCCTCCATGCATCTTGGCTTCTTGCATTGCAGACATCTGCCGGCCTCTTCCACGACCTGCTCGTCGCTGTAGCCAAAGGCCACCTCATCGAAGTTATGCCTTCTCAATTCAGGCTCCTGCTTTGGCATCTCCACTCGATTCAGGTTCAGCTTCTTGCTCTTTGACATCCTCACCAGCCACCGTTTTCAGGGATGGTCTACCTCATAAGTCGCAACAGGGCGATAGCGATTTGCCAGACGCTCCGAGCGATTCCCCTTGACCGTATATATACCTTTTCTGAGCTCTACAGTGGACTACTACAAGTGAACTGCTGCAAGTGGTTCTCGTCGACGGATATCCGGAAGGGGCCTCCTGCCTGCGAAACGCAAGTCTGGCTGGCCTTTATCCTCAGAGCAACCTTCTAATAGAAACAAATTAACTTCACCGGCAGCTACCCGGTGGTAAAGATGGATGAGATAGCTATAACTATTGATGGACGGCAAGTCCGGGTTCGGAGGGGGTCTTCGATTCTGGAAGCGGCTCGGAGTTGTGGAGTTTACATTCCCTCTCTATGCGATCACCCAGACCTCAAGCCAACAGGCTCGTGTAAGCTCTGTATCGTCGATGTACAGGGCTGGAATAGCCATCCACTGGCCTGCACAACACCGGCTGAGGATGGAATGGTGATAGAGACCGCCACCGACGAGCTTCAGGAGATGCGAAGGCACACCCTTGAGATGCTCCTTGCATTGACCAATCATCCGGTAAGCTGCCTCTTTTGCGATCGCAAAGACGAATGCACGGATCTAAGGGAGTGCATGCGCAAGTTTCCCGCAACTGTCGGCTGCAAGTACTGTCCTCAAAATGGCGAGTGCGAGCTGCAGAAGGCCGTGGAGTACACCGGCCTCAAGGGCATCCGCTATCAGGTCACCTATAAAAACCTCCCCGTCTTAAAGGAGCCCTTCTTCGATAGGGACTACAACCTATGCATCCTCTGCGGGCGCTGTGTCCGCATCTGCCAGGAGGTGAGAGGAGAAGGAGTGCTATCCATCCATCCAGACTTCCACCGGCGCCATTGGATCGGCCCCCTCTCTCTGATCGAGTCCGACTGCAAGTTCTGCGCCTCCTGCCTGGATGCCTGTCCGACTGGAGCCCTCTACGCCAGGTTCGAGCGATGGGAGAGGCCGAGCGAGACGGTGACGACCGTCTGTCCATTCTGCGGCGTAGGCTGCCAGATCGATGTCGGCGTAAACGATGGCCGAATTGTGAGGACGAGGGGCCGAAGGGGGGATACCCCCAATAACGGCCAGCTCTGCGTGAAGGGCAGGTTCGGCCTCGAGTTTGCAGAGAGCCCTGAACGGCTGAAAACCCCCCTGATCAGGAGAAACGGAGCCCTCGTCCCTGGAACCTGGGAGGAGGCCTTGAGCCTTATCGCCGAGAAGCTCTCTCGATATCGGGGCGATCGCTTTGCCATGCTCTCCTCAGCAAAGTGCACAAACGAGGAGAACTACCTCGCCCAGAAGTTCTGCCGTCTCGCGATGAAGTCCCCCCACATCGATCACTGCGCTCGCCTCTGCCATGCATCGACAGTAGCAGCTCTCGCAACGGCCTTTGGAAGCGGTGCCATGACGAACTCCATAGAGGAGCTCTCCGATGCGGGATGCATACTTATCATCGGCTCAAATACGTCGGAGCAGCACCCGGTAATCGCCCTCAAGATCAAGGAGGCGAAGAGGAAGGGGGCGAAGATCATCGTTGCCAACCCCCGCTGGATCGATCTCTGCAAGATCGCCGACGTCTGGCTGAGGCAGAGGCCTGGAACTGACGTTCCACTGATCCACGCCCTCTGTCGTGTCATACTCGACGAGGGCCTTATCGATGCGGAGTTCATCGAGGAGAGGACAGAGGGCTTCGAGGACCTGAAGGAGTACCTGAATGGGGAGGTCACCCTGGAGGAGGCTTCGGGGATATGCGGCGTCGATCTCACCCCGATCCGGGAGGCTGCCCGGCTATATGCCCTGAACAAGCCCTCCTCGATCGTCTACTCTATGGGGATAACTCAGCATAGCCATGGCGTGGACAACATCCTCGCGCTTGCAAACCTATCGATGATGATTGGAAGCATCGGCATCCCCTCCTCCGGCATCAATCCCTTGCGAGGCCAGAACAACGTCCAGGGCGCATGCGATATGGGGGCTCTCCCCAACGTCCTTCCCGGATACCAGGCCGTGCTCAACCCGGAGCTTCGGGGAAAGTTCGAGAAGGCCTGGGGATGCGAGATCCCTGCCGAGATCGGCCTTACCGTCGTCGAGATCATGAACTCAATACCGGAGAGGATCAAGGCCCTCTACATCATGGGGGAGAACCCGGTGCTGAGCGATCCGGACAGCTCGCACGTTGTCGATGCCCTCGGGAAGCTGGAGTTCTTGATCGTCCAGGACATATTCCTCTCGGAGACCGCGCGGCTCGCCCATGTCGTCCTTCCCGCAGCAAGCTCTCTCGAGAAGGATGGAACCTTCACAAACACCGAGAGGAGGGTGCAGCGTGTGAGAAAGGTGCTTTCCCCGCCTGGAGAGGCCCTGGCCGACTGGCAGATCATAGCGGAGATCGCAAAGAGGATGGGATACGGGGATGAGTTCTCCTATAGCGATCCTTCAGAGATCATGGAGGAGGTCTCAAGGCTTACGCCCATCTACGGGGGAATTCTTTTCCCCCGGCTGGAAGGCGGCGGGTTGCAGTGGCCATGCCTGAGCGCGGATCATCCGGGGACCCGGTATCTGCATAAGGGCAGCTTCACCAGGGGAAAGGGCCTATTTCACGCAGTGCGCTACAGGCCATCGATGGAGCTTCCGGACGGAGATTATCCATTGGTCCTCACAACCGGCAGGATCCTATGCCACTTCCATACCGGGACGATGACCCGGCGGGTTCCAGATCTCAACCTGCTCCGGGATGAGGAGCTCGTCGAGATCAGCCCCCAGGACGGCGCATCCCTGGGAATTGCCGACGGCGATCTAGTCGACGTCTCCTCCAGGCGCGGATCGGTCAGGGCCCGGGCGAAGATCACCGAGAAATCGCCGCTGGGCGTGATCTTCATGACGTTCCACTTCTCCGAGGCGCCCACAAACGTCCTCACAAACGCCGCCCTCGATCCCGTCGCGAAGATCCCCGAGTATAAGGTCTGCGCTGTCAAGCTGAGCAAGGTGGAGGTTTAGTTCCATGTATCAGATAGCAAAGAAGGAGACGCTCGCCCCAAATCTAATATTCATGAGCTTTCGGGCCCCGGGAATAGCGGCGGCTGCAAAGCCCGGCCAGTTCGTGATAATCAGGGTCGATGAGCTGGGAGAGAGGGTCCCGATGGGCCTAGCCGGCTGGGACGAGGCCGATGGCACCGTGGATATAGTCTTTTACGTCCTTGGGACGAGCACGATGAAGCTTGCTTCGTTAAAGGAGGGAGATTCGATCCTGAACCTGGCAGGTCCCCTGGGAAGGCCGACCGAATTGGAACGCAACGGATCCGTAATCGTTGCCTGCGGCTGCTTTGGAATCGGGCCCTCGATGCCTCTCATCCGTGAGCTGAAGGCGATTGGAAACCGCGTGATTGTCGTCGTCGAGGCGAGGGGATCTGGCTTCATCTTCTGGGAGGACCGCCTGCGAGAATTGAGCGACGAGCTCCATATAGTGCTCGGGGACGGGAGCTGCGGTGTCAAGGCCTGGGCCGATGACCTCGTCGCCGACCTCCTGAAGGCAGGCCGGAAGGTCGACAGGGTATATGTCCATGGCTGTCCCTTCATGATGAAGGAGGTCTCGGAGGCCACGAGGCCCTTTGGCGTGAAGACGATCGTGAGCCTCACGCCCATCATGGTTGACGGGACCGGCATGTGCGGCGCCTGCCGCGTCGAGGTGGCTGGGAAGACCAAGTTTGCCTGCGTTGACGGCCCCGACTTCGACGGACACGAGGTCAACTGGGAGGTTCTAACCCTCAGGATGAGGCAGCTCATGGCCGAGGAGGACCGATCGCATGCCCTTTGGGAGCGCGAAAACTGGCACAAGCTGATCGCATCCCCCGAGGAGCTCGCAAGGATGATGGGCGAGGGGGGAGGCCTGCCCGAGCATCGAGGTGGTGCATGTTGGACCTGAGGCCCTCGGCCATGGGGATCCGGCTGTGTAAAAGCTATCGGCATCCTCGTCAAGCCTTGCATGCGGCAAACAGCTGCCTAGATATGCGAGGGCTGGCGAGGGCCATGTATGAAGCTCGAACGGAATGAGTCCGTCGAGGATGGCGGCTCGGACGGGGATCTTCCCATCCACGCCCTTGGGCGCGCCTTTGGGCTGGATCCAGATCTGATCGAGGAGGCGGTTTCCGGGATTCGCAGCGGGAAGTCTCCTATTGAATGGCTCAACAGATTGAAACCGGACGACCCAGAGACGCTTGCGAACTTGGCGATCCTCCTCATTAGCTCCGGCCAGAAGGAAGAGGCCGAGAGGCTTCTTCGCCGGGCGATCGATCTCGATCCCATGAGGGTAATGTCATGGGTTCAACTCGGAAGCCTCCTTCTTGCGCGAGACGATTTCGATGAGTCACGGATCTGCTTTGAGAGGGCGATCGATCTCGATCCCGAGGCGGCCGGCGGGTGGTTTGGCATGGGCATGCTCTACCTCAAGGAGGGCAAATATGACGAGGCGGTCAAGCATCTAGATAGGGCTGGGGAGATCGAGCCAGAGAGCCGTGCCGTCTGGATTTACAGGGGGTTTGCCCTGAGCTCGAGCCGGGATCCAGTCGGTCGTTATGACGAAGCGATAGCCTCCTTCCAGAAGGCTTTAGCACTCGATCCGAAGGACGGATCAACCTGGCGCCATATGGGCGTGGTCTACCTACAGATGTGCGATTACTCCAAAGCAGCACTCGCCCTGAGGAAGGCAACACGCCTTATGCCCGCCGATCCTGAGATCTGGTACCTTCGAGGCCGTGCCCAGCGCATGCTAAAGAGGTACAAGAATGCCTTGCGCAATCTCGATTGTGCCATAGAGCTCGATCCTGGCTGCGCGAAGGCCTGGGTGGAGAAAGGCCATCTCCTGGGGGCAATGGGGCGGAAGGATGAGGCGTTAGAGGCCCTATCGCATGCAAAGCAGCTTGAAAGGAAAGAGGATATATCTGAAGCTTTGACGCGTTCAAGCGAGAGATAAAATGTTCGAGATAATCGAGAAGAAGGTACTTGTTCCAAGCATTATATATATGAAGGTAAGAGCTCCCGAGATCGCAGCGGCAGCACAACCGGGCCAGTTCGTAATGCTTCGTGTGGACGAGATCGGGGAGCGCTTCCCCATGTCCCTTGCCGGCTGGGATAAAGTTGAGGGCACGGTCGATATCACCTTCTACGTACTTGGCACGAGCACGGTGAAGCTTGCAACGCTCAAGGAGGGCGAGTCCATCCTCAACATGGCAGGCCCGCTTGGAAAGCCTACTGAGGTGGATAGCTTCGGCCGCGTGATCTGTGCCTGCGGCTGCTTTGGGATAGGGCCCACCCTCCCATTGGTCAAGGCCTTGAAGGAGAAGGGGTGCGAGGTGATAACCGTCGTCGAAGCCCGCAGCAGGGAGGCGGTCTTCTGGGAGGACCGCCTGCGCGAGGCTAGCGACGAGGTCCACCTCGTCCTGGGGGACGGAAGCGGCGGCGGCAAGTGCTGGACTGACGACTACATCGGTCATCTGCTGAGGGGGGGAACGCATATCGACCGGATCTTCGTTCACGGTTGTCCCTTCATGATGATGAAGTGCGCCGAGACGAGCCGCGGTTCCGGCGTCAAGACGATTGTGAGCCTTCTTCCCATGATGGTTGACGGAACCGGCATGTGCGGCGCCTGCAGGGTCGAGGTAGGGGGAGAGACCCGCTTTGCCTGCGTCGACGGCCCGGACTTCGACGGACACGAGGTCAACTGGGACGGCCACGTCCTCCGGCTGCGCCATTTGACAACGGAGGAGTCTCGCTCATACAGCCTCTGGGAGAGGGAGAACTGGCATAAGCTGATGGATATCTCCCCGAAGGCCGATCTGCTCCAGGAGAGGGAAGAGCATCAGGTGGCGAGCAAGAAGAGGAAAGTGCCCTGTAAGATCCAGCTCGTCTTTTGAGGGGGGCTTGGGGGGAGGGGCCGCTTTGCCCTCCGCAAAGCCCATCTGCAGCGCTTCTCTAATCGGACGAAAGGCCGGCCTCTCCCTCGATCAGGCCACCTTCTTTCCGGCATCGGGGCCGGGCGCGCAGCTGTAGACCTCGGCAACCTTCAGTATCAGGAGCGATTTTGGCTTAAGATCTGGCTTTCTTTCCAAGGCCAGCGCCTTTCCCGCCTCGAACTCGTCGCCTTTGGTCTTTATCGTCACATCGGCCTTGATCTGGATGCAGCCCTTAGCACCTGCGCCGTATACGTACAGGGCTGCCTTGGGATTCTCCGTCGCGTTCTTCAACGTCTTCTTCATGAAGCTGTCGACGATCCAGATGGTCTCAGGGTCTCTTAGAAAGACCATGCCCATTGGTGCGACATTTGGAGCTCCCGCAGCCGATGCGGTTGCCAATGGGAATATCTTCACAGCCTTGAAGGACTCCATTATCTCCTCGGTCATTCTTGCCATGGCATGGATATCGATCTCCATTACCTATTAAGCGTTCGGAAGGCAAAGCCCTGGCCGAGGAGATGGTCTGTTACTTGATGGTCGAATATATACGCTATATAGATAATCCCACTCTATAGTCAATAAATTAACATAGGATACTTGGAGTGGTGGATGGAAGTGATCATATGAAGACAATACATCTTGCCGCAGTCGCCTTGGCGGTTGCGATCATAGCTTTTTCCGGCTGCATTACAAAGGAAGGGCCGAAGATGGAGGTAGTCGACGTCACCGTATCCGGATCCACAACGGTCATGCCGCTTGCCGAGTCCTGTGCAGAGGAGTTCAACAGGATCGGGAATGCCTATCACGTCTTGGTCACCGGAGGCGGGTCGGGCGTGGGGATCACTAACATTGCCCAGGGAAGATCCATGATTGGAATGGCATCGAGGGAGGTCAAGTCAAGCGAGCGTGAGAGGTTCCAGAATGGGGACAGGAAGTTCGAGGAGCACCTCGTGGCCTTCGACGGCATATGCATCGCAGTAAGCCAGGCCGTCTTCGATTCTGGAGTGACCGCCCTCTCCAAGGAAGAGGTGAAGGCCATCTACAACGGCGAGATCACGAACTGGAATGGGTTGGGCGGCCCGGACGAGGAGATCTACGTCGTGGCGCGTGAGCTCGGCTCTGGCACGAGGGATACCTTCAACGAGATGGTGATGGGCGACCTAAAGGCCGAGACGCCGGGGATTCAGACGGTTGGGGCCAGCAACTCCGAGATCAAGACGGCCGTTGCGAGCAGCGATCACGCCATTGGCTACCTTGGCTACAACTACGCCCAAAGCGGGCCCATCAGGGCTCTGGCCTACGATGGTGTGGAGCCGACGATCGAGAACATTAAGGATGGGTCGTATCCCTTGACGAGGAAGCTCTATTTCTACACATTCGGAAAGCCAAGTCCGGGTGCCCAGGCGTTCATCGATTTCATAGGAGGGCCTGATGGGAACGCCATTGCCGAGGAGAACGGCTACATCCCGGCATGATGCAGGTGTGAAGCTGTTATAGGGGGAGCCTATGCCTCCCCTCCTCCGGATCCCTCCCACATCAAAGGGCCGCTAGATCAGCGCCGGGTACTTGCGATCATCTGGAGCAGGGCCAGCCCCCTGGCTGCTGATAACATGACGTAGGATATGCGGACTTGCATGGGTAGGATTGGCATGGGTACTGGCATGGGTAGGAGCAGGGATTTGGCCCGTAGCATGGCCTGGCCGGATACTGCAGCGGCGGCAGCGGTGGGCATTGGCAGCCTCCACAGGGCTGAGCTGCATAAGCGAAGGTTGTGGAATAGCAGCAGCTGGTGTAGACGGTTTGGGACTGGATCATCGGCTGGCAGGGGCTTGTTTGCTGGCAAGGGATCTGGCATCCGCAGGGATTCGATGCGCAGGAATCCCAGTATGGCGGAGGATAGATGAGGGTTGCATATCCATTGTCACGTCCACAGTCATGCCCAGATGCGCATAGCGCGCATACCATCGCGACCACTAGCGATGCCTTGATCCATAATCCGTTGTCCATTGGAGACCCCTCCTCGCTGCATTCTTACTTCTTTAATTATTGAGATAAAAGGCTAACCGATCGTCCGGCTTCCCCTGCTGGCAGTATGGAGGTTGCAAGGGCGAATGGCCCTTGGCTCTCGCTCCTCCGGTCGGCAGTTGCTGGAGCTGCGGACTCGGTGGTCATGCCTCGATGAGGCTGGTCTCTGCTGTTGCAACGGACACGTCATCGCTCTGGTTTACATTCACCCCCTCCAGTTGGAGGCCGTCATCGGTGGGGGCGAAGGGCTCTATCAGCAGCAAGGCGGGTCCGCTCCCGGTCTCGCGAGATCTGAAGGCCACCCGATAGTCGGCCTCGTTGATGGGGACTAGGACGAAGGATATCCTCTCCGCGGTGGCATTATGGACCGCTCGCGTGACGTCGAAAGCGAACACTCCCTCCTCGTCGCGGCGGTCCAGGTGGAGGGCCTCCACATCCTCCATGCTCCCAAATCCCTCCCTAAGAGACGTCATGATGGGATGGAAGACCTCTTCGAGCTCCGACGGCGTCGCGTTCTCGCTCCAGGAGTGGGTTGAGGTGAGACTTGCCATCCCGGTCTGCTCGCCTCCGCGGCGCTCGACGAGGACCGATTTGAGCGCGAGGATCGCGATTCCATCCTCGCTGAGGTTCTCCCCGGAGAGGTTGAACTGCATCACGGGAAGGGCTGTAATGGTCTTGTTGACGAGTTCGCAGCGCAGCACAACTGTATTGCATACAGTGCCCGTCCCAAGGTCCAGATATAGGTCGTCTGAGGCGGGTATGGCTTGGAGCTGGCCTTCGGCGAGGGCGATGCAGGCCATGAAGAGGAAGGCCAGTGTGAATATCTTGCGGCTCATAGAGGAACATCTCACCCTCAAGTGAGCGCTCTATAAAAATAAATATATCGCTCCAAATGGGGTCGGGGCATCTCTCGATCGGTATGGGTTGAATCCCCAGGATCTTCTGCCTTTAGGTTCGACGGAGGGATGATGGCCCGTATACCATTGCCATTGTGCGCATAAGGGGATCCATTGCCTACGACTCGCAAGTCCCTTGTGGCGGGCGGCGAGAACTCGCGAGCGCCTCACATGAAGTCGGCAAGCCCCGTCTGCCTGGCCTTATCGTTGTTGAAGACCGAGTCGATCTCCAGGCCGAGCATCTCCAGCCGTTGCAGTGTGTAGGGGGAGACCCCGTACTCCCGGGCGACCTTGAGGGAGACTTCCAGGTACTTCCTGACGCTTCCCTCGTGCACCGTGAGGATCAATCGTCCGCCGCATTTGGGACATAGCTCCCGGAGTGGCGGGCGGCGGAACTTTGCACCGCACTTGACGCAGCGGACGCTCTGCCTCGAAAAAGCCCTCAGGTTGCCGATGAGGTCGGGGAGGAAGTGCGAGTTGATCACCCGCTCGGCAACGTCTGTTGCATCCACCGCTCGAATCATCCGCGCAAGCTCGAGCTGAGCGTCCATCTTGTCGATCATCGTCTTAAGCGTCTTGTAGGCGCTGTTCTTGGGACCGGCTGCGATGTCTTCCGTGTCGTGGGTGAATCTAAATCCACAGTACTGCCCAGCAGTCCCCAGCCGTTGGGAGACGAGGTCGATCTTTAACTCGATATCCTTTGGGCTTCTGCCCTCGAGGGTTGCCCGATAGAACTCCAGTGGATAGAACGAGGGGATGTCGAGGTTGTGGGCCTCCTTGTCCACCTCGGCGGGATTCAGCCTGGTTGTGAGGACGAGAGGGGCGTCCATCTTTCCACCCCTCCTCTCCGGCAGATATGACATGGAGAAGTTGAGGAGGGCGTCCATCAAGAGCATGACGCAGTCCTCGTCTCCATCGCAATTCCTGCGCTTTGCCGCGTGGAAGAATGGATGGCCGTATCCAGCGCTCGCCCTGGTATATCCGATCAGCCGGCAGAGCACGCCTGCAGATGTATGAGGGGCAAGCCCCACCATCAGGGCTCCCACCAGGTCCTCTGGGCTCTTCGCCCTGTAAAAGCGGTCCAGCCCGTAGAACTTCTCCAGGAGGTCGTCGACGAAGCAGGCAACGCGAAGAAGGTAATCTCCAGCATCTCTGCAGAGTATCACGTCCTGGACCTTCAGCTCCAGGACCTGATCCTCATCGATGAGGGAGCGGCTGTCCATGTCCTCTCTGTAGCCGAGGAGGTGGAGCCGCTCTATCGACGTGCCTATCTCCCTCGGGCGGAAGTGGGTCAGGGGAAGGTCGGTCAGATCGTATCGTACAGTGCCGTCCTTGAAGATGTAGACCCCGTGCTTGGCCCTGAGTATGCCCTTCTCCATGGGTTCAGGGGTGCTGTCTCTCGACGTCAGGCCGAGGACGCCCCTGATCATCTCCGGCTCCCTCTCGCCCAGCCTTTCGAGGGCCTCCAGATAGCATCCCCTCACGTCTATATCCATCCGCGTAGCAGCGCTTGTATCCTTGCCGCACTTGGGACAGCGCTCTTCGGCCACGATGCCGCACTTGGGGCATGTCCGCTTTCGTTCCGTATGGGTCCCGCAAGCGCACATGAACCGGTACCCCTCAAGTCCGCATCTCGGGCAGACCCTCCTCTCCATCTCCGTCGCAATTACTCCCGTGCTCTTTGGGGTCTGATGTCGCGTGGCCTCCTTTATCGAGCGGCTCCTTCCCCCGGCCTCGCCCGTTGGGAAGAGGAGGTGAGGTGGGGGGCGCATCTCGCGCTTGTCCGACTTCTCCGGCCGTCCCATGCGGCTGCCTATCCGGGTAGGTGCGCGTGCTCGTACAAGAATCCCGGCAAGGAGGTTGACGACATCTAGGGTGCTTCCCTCTGCCCCAACGGGGCCTTCACCGCTTGGGCCGCGAGCGTCATCTCCAGCAAGTCCCACATCTCCAGCAAGTCCCAGACAGAGGAGGAAGGGCGTTGGGTCCTCCACGAGAATTCGCCCCTCCCTGACCTTGTGGAGCACGAGCAGCGTCTCGAGCGAGTCCTTGACTTCCAGGGGAAGCGAGAGGATATCCCCGGGCATGATCTTCCCTTCGGTGGAGACCGTCCTTCTGAGGAGGTCGAACTGCTCTCTTTCCAGATCATGCCAGAGGTAGGTATGCTGGGGATGGAGGGGCACTCCGAACTTCTGGGAGAGGGCGATTGCCTCATTGCCGGATATGCTCTCATTTCCCGCAGGATCGCCTCCGGCTTCGGCAAGCTCCATGGCCCACCACTCGTAGCAGTAAGAGGAAGGGGCAAGCGTGCGGTTGTTCTCGAGAAAGTCGCCGAAGCTGATCAGAATCTCGCCCACGTCCACGATCTTCGAGACGTGATCGCGAAGGCCCGTAGGGCTTTTCATCCATTCGGCGACGACCTCGCAAGATTCGATCCTTACGAGGTCGCCGTTCAAAAGGCGCAAAGTCGGCCCCTCGATGCTGCTCACTGGAGAGACCGCGGCCGCCTTTCCCGGCTGCTCGACCTTGATCTGGGTGCCGGCTGCCAGGAACTCGTTGAGGATGATCATGGTTGCGGGATTGATCCCTGCTGCGGCAAGGCCGGTGTTTCGCGAGCGGCCGTAGCGCAGGCGAAATCCCCCCGGTCGATGTGGGTGCGAGAAGACCGGCCTTCCTGCGATCAGGTCCCGGAGGAACTTCTCGCCGGAGCTCCCCCCCTCCTTCTTGCTGCTGGCAAGCGCATCCAACCAGTCCCACCCTTCTATTCCCAGCCGGGATACGTGCTTCTTCAGCTTTGGCCTCTTTAGGGCGATTCCCTCGGCAGAGACGAGCGCCATCCCTCCTCTCACCCGATTGGTCTCTATTCGGGGGAGATCGCGATACCCGGAGACCTCCTCCTCCTCGGTTGGCTCCCCATCTATGCAGATTGGACAATTCCGAATTATCGTTCGCACCTCATCATCCGAGGGGGTGTACTGCAGATTGGCAACCCTCTTGTAGAGGGCGATCTCCTCGACGTAGCGCTCGACCTCCTCGGGACGTGGGTGATAGGCCGCGATCCCGACGCGCCGGCGCACGTAGTCGGCAACGAGCACCGAGAGGGCCTGAGCGGTACCCCCTGCGGATCTGATGGGCCCTGCATAGTATATCTTCAGGTACTCGGTTCCGTCGTCGTTGTTTCCAAGGCCCACGCGGGCGATGCCCTCTATTGGTGCAGCGACGACCCCTTCCGTGAGGAGGGCTACAGACGTGCGAATCGCCTTCTCGACCGACTCGATCTTGCTTGTGAAGCTTCCCACCCTCCCCTCGGCGAAGTCAACACCGATTGCGAGAGCTGCCTCCTCGCGGCTCAATCCATCCGACTCGTACTTGCGGATGCGCAACGCAACGCCCTCGATTCCCACAAGCTTCTCAACCCTCTCCGCAAGGTCGATTGCAAGTGGTATCTCCACATCGAGGCTAGGATCGAATCCACGTTCGCGAGCCTGGCGGGCGAGAGCTATCGCATCGCCGAGGCCTGACTGCAAAGATAGGAAGTACTCCTCCAAAACCTCACCACAAGTAAAGGCCGGTCGTACTATCGAGACGACGCTCCAATTGAGTGCCCATCAGCTCCTGGATGTAGAGCTCGGCTGCAAAGACGGATCCACCTACGAGGTGGCCTCCCATCACCCGTCCGTCCGAGAGGGCGAGTACTGCGTGTGCGTGGATAAATGGCTGCCCGTCCTTCTTCGTCAGGTTGCCGATGCATGAGGCGATCTCCGCCGGCTGGTCGATGGAGATGGCCTCGTATCGATGGGTCGACTGGTCGTAGAAGGCGAGCCTTGCATCCTGTAGAGCTCCTATGGCGCCTAGATATGCCATCTGCACCCCGGCCCCCTCTGCAACCTCTCTCATCTGCTCCAGAAGATCTCGACCATGCTCAAGCCGGGCCATGAAATGCCTGCCTGCTCGAAGTTCACCCACTAACATAATAGCAACCCCCACCATTCCAATGGATAGCGGTGATCGGTCCTGGATAAAACCTTCTCGGTTCAGGGGGCTTTGCACCCAATGGGCTTCTTCGGCCCTACTTTGGGTGCAAGTCTCTGACGTTAGGTGCTGAATGGGATTCAGGTTCAAAGCCTTGGCCCGGCCCATCATTGCAGGCCCTCTCGATCGGAGCGCAAGGGTTAATATGCCCCTTCTACCGAGGTAAGAAGGTCGGGTGCAGTCGGGTATAGAGATCATCCTAAAATTATTTACCAATCGACCCCCTTGCTTCCCATGAACTAACATGGTTATAGCATCTGGTTTGGCATTCAAAACTTTATCAAGTTTAAATATATAATTTATACAGTATGAACACATCGATATCGGCAAAGTCCGTCATAACAGTCTAAAGCAATGCTTCCATTGGAACGCCCGGATATTTGAAGGTTCACCGTCATCTTTTTTTGACCATATCCCCTCATTGCGATGGATGAACCTTGACTCTCTGGCTGCTGAGCTTCGTGGGTTTGTGGGGATAACCCGAAAGAAGAGCATCGGCGAATTGATCCATCACTTCCCCATCACCTCAGATAAGGTAATTGCCTCCTTTGGTGAGGATGCAGCTGCGATCGATAACGGCGATGAGGTGTTGCTCCTTGCAGCCGACGGCATATGGTCGAAGCTAATGGAGGCCGATCCCGAGTGGGCAGGGTACTGCGCTGTGCTCGTGAATGTGCACGATATCGCTGCCATGGGCGGCATGCCCCTTGCAATGGTCGACGTCCTCTCTCTTGGCTCCTCGGAGATCGGTGAGGCGGTGCTTCGAGGCCTCAATAAGGGCATTGAGAAGTTCAACGTCCCCATAATCGGGGGCCATCTCCATCCGGATACCCCTTATAGCTCTCTCGATGTTGCTATCCTCGGAAAGGCGAGGAAGGACGCCTTGATCCTAAGCAGCACCGCTCGACCGGGAGAGGCCGTGGTTGTAGCAGTCGACCTCGATGGAGACGCCCATAGCAAGTTCGAGATAAACTTCGACTCAACGAGCCAAAAGGATGGCAGATCCCTTTTGCGCCAGCTAGGATCGATGCAGGAGCTTGCAGAGGCGGGCCTTGTCCGGGCGGGAAAGGATATCAGCAATCCGGGCATGCTCGGCACGCTCGCGATGCTCCTCGAGACGAGCGGCGTTGGAGCAGTTGTCGATATGGATGCCATTCCAAAGCCGGACGGCATGGATATGGCATCCTGGATGAAGATGTACCCCGGCATGGGATTCGTCGTGACGACGCCTGAGGAGTCGGTGCATCGTGTGATCGAGATCTTCAAGGGACGCGGCCTTTCTGCCTCCCGCATTGGCGTCGTTGTGGAGATGAGGCGACTGACCCTCAGATCCGGAGAGGATGAGGCAGTGCTCTTCGACTTCTCCAGGGACTCCATCACGGGGATCGCCGGATCATGAGAGGGGAGTTTGCAGAGATCCTCAGGGAGATCGCTCGAAGGGAGCGGCCGAGGATCGGAATAGGCATTCGCGAGCTGGATAGATCCACATTGGACGGGTTGAGGAGATCGCAGGAGTATGCTCGCCTCGTCCTCGTAGGCCCTTTTGAGGTCGATTCGTCGCACGGCCTGGAATTCATCGAGAGCGAGGAGCCTGCTGAGGATCTCGTGGACCTGCTCGCCAGAGGCGAGATCGACGGAGCTGTGAGGGGAAACGTCTCGGCCGCGCGGGCAATGAACGCCCTCGAACGATGGATGGGGAGGAAAGTCAAACGGATGGCCTTCATGGCCGCTTCTGGCTGGCACTTCCTACTCGGGCCGGTTGGGATCGCCGAGGGTGACTCTGTTGCCGACTTCTTGGATATAGCCTCTGGCGGCTCGGAGCTGCTCCGCAGGCTCGGCGTGGAGCCTGCGATCTCCATCCTATCGGGTGGCCGCCTGGAGGACATGGGACGGAGCCCCCGCGTGGACAAGAGCCTCGAACAGGGAGAGCTGATCGCAGCCCTTGCAAGGGAGAAAGGGATGAATGCCGTCCACAAGGGGATCCTCATCGAGGAGTGCTGGGGAGACGACCTGATCCTAGCTCCGGACGGGATCTCGGGCAACCTGATATTTAGAACGCTTCTCTTCCTGGGGGAGGGGCAGTCGTTTGGGGCGCCTGCATTGATCGATGAGATCTTCGTCGACTCCAGCCGGTCCCGAAGCGAGTTCACAGGACCGATAATGCTCGCGGCAGCCCTTGCGGGGATCAGGAGGAGGGCTTGAGGCCGGCAGGCTTTTTGCCCCTAGCGTGAAAAGCTCGCACAAGTGCGGAGACGAGCTCCTCTATTCGCACTGGCTTGCTTACATAGTCATCCATCCCGCCCTCCAAGCATCTCTCCTTGTCGCCCTCAAGGGCGTGAGCGGTCATTGCGATGATCTGGGGGTTCTGGCCTCCGGGATGGCGCCCCCTGATCAATCGCGTCGCCTCCATCCCATCCATCTCCGGCATCTGTATGTCCATGAGGATCAGATCGTAGCTCCTCTCTTTGAGAGCCTGGATCGCCCTAAGGCCGTTTGAAACGGCATCCGGCTTGTAGCCCATCCGCTTTAGCATGCGGATTATGACCTTCTGGTTGACTGGATTGTCCTCCGCAAGCAGTATCTGTAGCGGAAAGTGCTCTGCTAAATGGGGATCGATCTTGGGCTTTGCAGGCGCAATCACCGTCATCTCCTCGCCAAGAAGGCCTGCGAGCGCCTCCTGGAGCTGGACTGGCTTGACAGGCTTTGTAAGGTGCGCTGAGACTGCCGGGCACTCCTCTTTGTGTCCAAGGGAGGTTAGCATGATGATGGGGCCAGTCCTGCCCCTCAGGCGTGCGATCTCCTCGGCGAGTTGGGTTCCGTCCATCTCAGGCATCATCTGGTCGAGGATAACGAGGTCGAACTCCTCCCCCCGCATGATGAGACCGAGGGCCTCCTTTCCGGAAGAGGCAAGGACGGGGACCATGCCCCATGACTGGAGCTGTTTTGAAAGTATCAGCCGATTGGTTCGGTTATCGTCAACGACAAGAGCGCTTCTTCCCCGTAGATAGGTCGGCTGGATTTGGGCTTTTTCCTCCTCCACCTCCTGCGCCGCTACGGTGAAGTGAAAGACGCTTCCCTTCCCTGGGGAGCTCTCCGCCCAGATGCTGCCCCCCATCATCTCTACGAGCCTCTTGCTTATGGCAAGGCCAAGGCCCGTTCCCCCATACCTGCGAGTCGTAGATGCATCCACCTGGCTGAAGGACAGAAACAGCCTGTCCATTCGCTCCTTTGGAATCCCTATTCCCGTATCCCGGACCGAGATGTGGATGAGGTCGCCCTTCTCTCGCCCGGCCATCACCACGACCTCCCCCGACTCCGTGAACTTGACGGCGTTTGCGAGGAGGTTGACGAGGATCTGGCGCAGACGAACTCGGTCTCCTAGGATTGTCTGGGGAGCATTCCTCATGTCGTAGGCAAGCTCCAGCCCTTTCTCCGCAGCCCTGATCGCCACCTGATCGAGGGACTCCTCGATAGTCTCCCGCAGCGATACTGGCCGCCTCTCGAGTTCGAGCTTCCCCTCCTCGATCTTGGAGAAGTCAAGGATATCGCTGATGACCGATAGGAGGGCATCGCCGCTCGTCGATATGGTCTCCACATATTCCATCTGCTCCGTGGAGAGTGGGGTTTCCATGAGGAGGCCTGCCATGCCGATTACCGCATTAAGGGGGGTGCGCAGCTCATGGCTCATGTTGGCAAGGAAGTCGGACTTCGTCCTGCTCGCATCCTCTGCCGCCTCCTTCGCCACCAGGAGCTCTTCCTCGATCTTAATTCGATCGGTGATATCGATGCTTACGCCAAGCGCCGCATACATTCGGCCCTCATCATCGAATAGCGGATAGGTCGTGAAGAGGGCAGGAAATCTCTCGCCGCCCTTTCGAACGAGGGTGGTTATGCAGGAGAATCCCTTTCTCTCCTCCCGCATCCTCCGGTGGGTCTCGAGGAACGCCTTTGCTTCCTGGGGAAGGTGTAGGACAGAGACAGGCCTTCCCAATATCTCCTCCCTGGAGTAGCCGAATATCTTCTCCGCTCCCGGGCTGAACTCCATGACCATGGGCTCCGGATCCTTGGCATCGGTGATTATGAATGAGACGTTCTCCGCCGCCCTGAATATGGTGCGCAACCGCTCATCCCTCTCCCGAAGCTCCCTCTCGGCCCGCTTTCTCTCCGTTATATCCTGGACGTAGACCACCAAGGCCATTGCCTCTCCCAACTGATCCCTAAGGATGCTTGCGTCGTTCAGGGCAGGAAAGGTTGAGCCATCCATTCGAATGTGATCTGCCTCGAAAATATGGTGGCCCTTCTGATGAGCGAACTCGATCTGCGAAAGGTGTGCCTCTCGATCCTTTGGGGCGAAGACCTCAGAGATCCTCATCTTCATCATATCTTCAATCGTGGTGCCATGCATGCGGGCGTAAGCCGGGTTCATCATCTCGAATCTCTCTTCGTCTGCGCTTACAACCGCAACCCCCCAGTCTGCATTCTCGAATATGTAGGACCATCTCCGAAGGAGCACCTCGGCCTCCTTCCTCTCGGTTATGTCCAGTATGATGCCCTGAAAGTGGGTGATATTTCCGTATGCATCCCGCCGGACGGTCGTGCTATCGTGAACCCAGCGAACGTCTCCCGACTTGGTGATCACGCGGTACTCCTGGACGAACTCCTCCGCCCCCTCACGGGAGTGTCGATCAACCTCCTCGGATACTCGGGGAATGTCATGTGGATGAATGATATCTGCGAAGATGATCTGCCCATCGGTGAACTCTTGGGGGGAGTAGCCAAAGATGCAGGGATTGTCCGATACGAGCTCAACGGGCCAGCCATCCTCCGCACGCCATAGGAAGACGACTATCGGGCTTCTTGCGATGATCGCTTCGAGCTCCCTTCTTCGAGAGAGCTCCTGGCGGAGCGCCTGCTCTGCTTGCATCCTCTCGGTGACATCCCTTGCTATGCCGACCGATCCTGCCACCCTCCCGTTCTCGTCAACTACTGGCGTCTTTATGGTCTCCATCCAGATCTCCTTGCCGCTCGACTCCTTGAGGGCCTCCACCACACGTTTCTGTGCTCGAACGGCCATCACTTCGCAGTCGTCCTTGAGGTATCCCTTGGCAAGCTCGCTTGGCCATATGTCGAGGTCGGTCTTCCCCACGAGCTCCTCTTGTCTTTGGCCGGCGGCTCGAGCGAAGGGTTCGTTTACGGCGATGAATCGGCACTGCTCGTCCTTCAGCCATGCCATGTCAGGGATGTTATTCAAGAGGGCCATCTGTCTTCGCTGAACCTCGCGCAACTTTTCCTCTGCCAGCTTCCTCTCGGTGATATCCTCTCCTATCGACTGGTACTCGACGATCACTTTCTCTCTGTCGAAGAGGGCGCGATCGGTCCAGCGCTGCCATCGCGTGATGCCGTTTGGTGCGAGAACGGGATGCTCATAGGAGATCATTGGCGTATCCGAGCTCAATGAAAGGTATTGGGCCATCGCCCCCTCTCTATCCTCCTCGGGGATGAGATCCAGGAAGGACGTTCCCAAGAGCTCATCTGCGGTCCTATCGAAGTAGCGGCAGTAGTTCTGGTTGACGAACGTGAGGGTTCCATTGGGGAGGAAACGGCAGACCAGATGGGGCATATCCTCGACGATTGCGCGAAACTGCGACTCCCTGTTGGAGAGGGCCTCCCTCGCCTGCACGATCTCTGTGATATCGTGAAATATCTCGAGCTTGGATATGCTGCCGTCGGCGTTTCTCACAGGCGTGTCGAAGAGGTCGAAGGTTCGGCCGGTTATGGGTGATGTCCACTCCCAGGTTGCCGTCTTTCCGGCGAAGACCTCATCGTTATTGCACCATGGGCAGGGATCTGATCGATGATGGAAGTACTGATAGCATCTTCGCCCATCGACAGGTCCAAACTCCTTCATGATGGAGGGATTGATATATTGTATCCTGTGGTCCTTGTCCACCATGTAGACGCCGTCTTTCATGGAGTCGAGTATGACCTTCAGATTGGCCCACTCAGCGCGGATGGCCTCCTGGGCGGCTTTCTTCTCCGTTATGTCCCTAATAGTTGCAAGTATCAGATCCTGGCCCCTCATCGTCACCTTGCGGAGAAATACCTCTCCTTCGAAGTGGCTATCGTCTGCAGGCCTCCTGCAGTGCCAGTTGAATAGCTGGGGCTCGCCTCTCATGACCTTTTGCCAGCGGACGACGAGGTCCTCCAATGGATTGTCCGGACCGGAGAGGTCCTCTGTGATGGTAAGCATGGAGAGCTCAGATTCGTCGAGGAGGAAGAGCTCCAACATCTTCTCGTTGACGTCCAGAATCTTTCCCGAGGCATCGTGGATGATCACCGCCTCGTTCAGGTTGTTGACGATAGTGAAGAGCTCCTGCCTTGCGTCATCGAGATTCCTCTCCACCCTCATGCGCATTCCTAGCTCCACCTGAGTGGAACGAAAGAGCCGGTAGTACTCCATCAGGCCAAAGTAGGCTACGAGCGGAGTGAGGATGGTCACGAAGATGATTGTAATAATATGT
Source organism: uncultured Methanotrichaceae archaeon (assembly GCA_964632755.1). Classification (GTDB taxonomy): domain Archaea; phylum Halobacteriota; class Methanosarcinia; order Methanotrichales; family Methanotrichaceae; genus JAFGMR01. The sequence goes on along the minus strand of CAZWDT010000047.1, from coordinate 1,012 downwards.
GAGTTCCAGATGGAGATCTGTGGGAAGATGAGCTGCTTTGTCACCTCATACGCCGAGATAAGTATGAAGGCCGATAGGGCTATCCTTCCAAGGGTAGCAGCGAAGTTCGGAAGGGTGGCGGTGTCGGCCATATCCCTCTCTGGCCCATCCTCCGAATGAGGGGGGTGCATTATTGCATCGCTCATCATTCATCAATCCTTTGAATAGATGCCGCTATACAATTAGCCTGGGTTATGAAGTTTTCCCGGGCCGAAAGTGTGAAGGATCAAGAGAACGTGGGATTGCTCAATGGAGGGTAATAAGGGATTGGGCAAGGCGGCTCTTGATCGCCCTTCTCCTCACCTCGGCAATACTTGCGATGGAGGTAATAGGTGGGCTCTGGACTGGAAGCTTCGCCCTTCTATCGGATGCCACCCGACTTTAGGACGAAATCAGGGCTAATCCCCGCCTTTTTAAAGGCTGGATACAGCCCGTACTTATTGATAAGTATATATACACATGGTGACCACATGTATGAATCAGGATGACTAAACAAGCGCATTGGGTACGCGCAAGAGGCTGTGTCTATAACGTGTATTATCACTTCGTATGGTCCACAAAGTATCGGAGAAATGTTCTTGTTGGATCAATAGCGGAGGACCTTCACTTGTTGCATGAATTGATCGCAAAGCAGAAGGATATTACATTAATCAATCAGGAAGTAATGCCTGATCACGTTCACCTCTTTGTGACTGCTCATCCAATATTTGCTCCTGCTAACATTGCCAAGATCTTTAAAGGTATTACAGCGAAAAAGCTCTTTGAAAAACATCCTGAACTGAGAAACCAACTTTGGAATGGTCATCTCTGGAATCCGTCATACTACGTTGGAACCTGTGGAGATGCAACCAAAGATGTCATTGAACGCTATGTGGAAATGCAAAAGGTGAAGTGATTTGCTGAAAGTACTTCGGTATAGGATCTATCCTACAAAGTCCCAGAGATCTAAAATGGAAGACACATTGGAGCTATG
>CAZWDT010000046.1:4238-23720 GCA_964632755.1 uncultured Methanotrichaceae archaeon | reverse complement strand
CTGTGCGGCCTCCCGCAGGCCCGGGCCCGCACCGCCAGGGGCCGCCGGGCTGCTTGTGACGACAGGGGAGGCAGGTCATGCGATGGAGATCCCCCAACAACGCCGCAAAGGCCGAAGATGCAGTTCTTCCAGATGGTCTCCAGGGGATCGCTGAAGGCCTCCATCTCCCGCTCAGGCATCGTATCGGACGTGTTGAAGACGAGGGCGAACCGAGCGCGGAGATCTGGCGCGCCCTCGCCCTCGTTGCCCTCGAGGAAGCGTAAGGCCGGCCTCATCACGCGATCCACCCAGCCCTTCAGCAAGGCCGGCGGCTGGCCCCACCAGTTGGGATGGACGATGACGAAGCCCTCGGTCCGGGATACCTCCCTGCAATGGTCGCTGATGGTGTCATCCAGAGGTCCGTCGTCCGGGATCTCCCGGTATGGCAGCACAGGGTCGAAGCCATCCCGGTAGAGGTCGTGGAAGAGGACCTCGTAGCCGATAGCCTCCAGCGTCTCGATGGCGCAAGCTGCGATTGCGTGGTTGACGCAACGTTTGCAGGGATGGCCAAGGATCACGAGGATCATGGGAGGCTACCCCCCAAGTTGGGGGGATGGCGAGGATTAATGGTTCTTCGCTGTTTCATCTTAGAACGTGATACCTCGCAGCTTGTTGCGGATTGCGTCGCCGTCGTTTGGCGCTTATTTCCCATGCACCCTTGATCGGTATATAAAGTCAAAGGTTTCGGGACTCTACATCTCCAAGATGTTTCCCAGATCTGGCGATTCCGACTATACGTACTGTTATAAATAATGAGGAATAAAAAAGGGTATAGAGGCTTAAAAATGGCTGCCGAAGTTGCTATAGAGGTCCTTTCCGATGAGGAAGAATACGCCGACGCTGAATACAGGCGGTTCCTTAGAGAGAAGGATAAGTACGTAGATTTTGATGATTTTTGCCGCCAAGAAGGAATTTAGAAGGCGGCTTCAATATTCTCATAAAGCCACAGAGACGGGAGGCATAGCCTGGCCGGGCAAAAGATCCCTCTCCTGCAATCCATCCTGCCCGAGTTCCCCATTGATCTTGGAACGTGATACTCCGCTAGCTTGCTGCGGATTGCGCCGCCGGCCTTTCCTATCGCGACCCGAACATCCGCCGGAGCAGCCCCCCTTCAGCCCTCCTCTCCGGAGGCTCTACCCTGATCTCGGCGGGCCGGTCCAGCATCTCCTCTTCGGGTGCCACGATCGGCGTGCTGATTCCTCCGTGCAAGCTCTTTCGGGGTCGGATGCTCACGACTACTGGGCGCTCGATCTCGTTGCTCACAAGCATTGCAGTTCCGGAGGGTAGGCGTTTGATCTCCTCTTCGAGCTCTCCTGTCATGCCTTCGAGGCCCTTCGAGAGCGCTTTCAAGTCGTTTGGATTCGTAACCCTCATGATGATCTGGGTGTTGCATTGCGATATGACGTTCTTGTCCACCCTCGCAGGCCTCTGGCTTATCACCATGAGCCCCAGGCCGAACTTCCTCCCCTCGGCCGCTATCGTCCTTATGATCGATGTGGAGGCTGCCTTCCCTGTCCCTCTCTCGGGGATGTAGTTGTGGGCCTCCTCGATCACGACCATCCCCGGGTTGACGCGCCCGAGCTTTCGGGCCTCGAAGAGCTCCGATAGCAATCGGGCAACGATCATCGACTGCATCTCAGAGGCGATCCCCGTCATGTCAATCACCGCCGCCCTGCCCCGTTGGAGCAGCTCCTCGGGCTCTGTAGGAAATCCGGAGAATATGCCCATCTCGTTTAGCTGCTCCAGGTTTCCAATCAGGCTCCACTTGGACTTGCTCGTGCCTTTGCCGACAGCCTCGATCACGTCCTCCAGGTCGTAGGTATCGGTCTCCGCCTTCAGGGCGGTGATCGCCTCGTAGAGGAGGCCTATCTGGCCGTTGCTCGACTCTTCAGGCATCATCCGAGCAATCTCCCTCGCGTTGAGGCTGATCCCATTGAAGCGAAATAGCTTGTCCGCCCGTGGATTGACCGTCATGTTGGCCGGGGTGTAGACGGTGACGTCGTAGCCCCGGGGCTTGATCTTGAAGCGGGAGAAGTCGCCCTCCCGGGCTGGGCTCTTCATCGAGGCGTACTCGCCGTGGGGATCGATTATGAGAAGCGCAACTTTCTTCTCCAAAAGCTCTTCTAGCATGACCGCTGCCGTGTAAGACTTGCCGCTTCCGGTCTTTGCAAGTATGCTGCAATGCTTCTGCACGAGGCTGTTTGCATCCAGCTCGACCTTGAGGTCGTAGCCACGAAGCTTACCTATGTACATGCGGCCCTGGGAGAGGCCGAGAGTCCCTTTGATCAGCCGCTCGTCTGCCAGGAAGACCTCCTCCCCCGGCCGGGATGGGGTCGTGGGAGGCCGAAGGCCCTTGCCTGTCGCTACACCGATTACCCTAGCCTGGGCTACGATCCATTCCCGAGCCGTCCCGTCCTCCCGGCCCCTCTCGCCCTTCTCCATGTGGGCCAGGTTGTAGGCGGCGTTGGAGCGCTTCACCTCATCCACCTGGGCCAGGACCCAGTCCTTGCCCTCGCCCCTAACTTTTACGTAGGCTCCACGCCCCACATGCCGGCCTATCATGAACTTGAACTGCATGGGGCTCGTCTCGCCTACGATAATGCCAATAGCGCTCTTCAAAGCTCCTCACCGCGGATCCTTCATCGCTTACTCCCCCGAACTTCGGCGCTTATCCTTATTATTATTTTCCCATATATCGACCAGATACATCGACTATATCGATCCCGGCCCGGGGGGGGAGGGCGGCCTTCAGAGGTAGGCGCGCTTGTACCTGCCCCGGAGGATATAGCCGAAGGCAAGCCCCACGAATAGGCCGCCGATATGGGCCATATGGGCGATGTTGTCGCTTGACCCCATCATGCTGAAGTCCATCAGGGCGAAGAGGGCGACCGCATACTGTATCCTGAGCGGCAGTATGAAGAATAGCATCACCCTGATCTCTGGGGCGATCAGGGCGAGGCACCCAAGCACGCCGTAAAGGGCGCCGCTAGCCCCCAGCATATAGCCGGAGGAGATGGCTATCTGGCAGATGGCGGCAACGAGGCCTGAAGTGAGGTAGATCTCCAGAAAGAGCCTCTCTCCAACTCTGCGCTCGAGCTCCATCCCGAAGAAGAAGAGAAAGAGCATATTCCAGAAGAGGTGATCGAAGCTCGCGTGCATGAACATATGGGTGACCATCGTCCATGGCCGTTCGAGGACGAGGGCGGGATTGAGGGCCAGATAGGGTATGGCAATCCCAGGAGCGATCAATGTAGCGACGTAGAAGAGCATGCATATGATCAGAATGGCTCCAGAGGCGCTTACCGGAAGGCCACTCCTCGGCGCTCGCCAGTCCTCGCCGTCGTCCCATTGAGCATCGGTGCGGATCCATGTTGAACCCAGGCCCTTCGTCAAGGGGAGGTGCAATAGGGACCTCATTCGGTCACATACTCCCCGTTTCGCAGAACGATCACGTAGTCGGCTGAGTTCCTCAGGGCAACGGAGAAGCCGGGCTCAGCCCCAAAGATGATCGTCTCCTTGCCATGCTCCCTGGCCTTCATCAGTACTGGCTTGAGGTCTGCATCCCTCGTCACCAGGGCGATGGTATCGATCACGGGGTTGTAGATCATCTCTATCCCCTCGACCGCGAGGCGAACGTCCACGTCGCTCGTGCAGATGATGGGCTCGAGCCCCTGATTCTCCACCGCCTCCACCAGCTTCTCGGACGCGTACTGGTTGAGGAAGACTTTTCCCACCTTGATGTCGCCGTAGTCTTTGAGGATGTCCCGGATCTCCTCTAGGTCCATCTGAAACTCCTTTCTCAGCATGTTGGGACCGTCCACAAGAAGACCTATCTTCTTCCTCCCCTTTTCTTTCCTGGAGCCCAGGTACTTCAGTATGTGTTCGAAGTGAATCGGCATGAGATCACTGATCCCTGAAGGAGAATATCTTGTCTCTTTCATATAATTTTCTGTGATCCATGGCACTAAAGCCCGAAGATCCTTCGCGCGTTATCGCCAGTCGCCCTTGCAAGCTCCGCAGGGTCAATGCCCCTAAGCCTGGAGATCAGCCTCACCGAGTCGAGGACGAAGGATGGCTCGTTCCTCCCCCGGCGCGGGGATAGGAATGGGCTGTCCGTCTCTATCAGCAGCCTCTCCAGGGGCACCTGCTTTGCGACTGCCTGATGGGAGACCGAACGGCAGACGACCGTTGCGATCGAGACGTAGAAGCCTCGGTCGACTATCTTCTTCATGGTATCGAGGTTGCCGCTATAACAATGGAAGATCACCTTATCAAGATCCTTGACCATCCCGAAGGCCTCTTCCTCGGTATCGCGGGCGTGGATGATCAAGGGCAGGTCGAGGGAGCGAGCAAGCTCGATCACCTGGGAGAATACCTCCACTTGCCTTCTCCGCAGCGAGGGCTCGACGCAGCGATAGTAGTCGAGGCCAGCCTCGCCCACGCCGACGATCTCGCTCGCGTGCTCCTGAATGTGGTCGAGCACCATCTTGACGTCTGCCGGCTTAAGCCGTTCCAGGCCGTTTGGGCTTAGGCCAAGCGTTGGCCGGATGAAGTCGTGGTTTCGGGCAAGCTCAAGCGTCTTTCGATTAGTGGCTAGGTCCACGCCGGAGTTGATCATCAGCTCAATCCCGGAGGACCTGGCCCGCTCAATAACCTCTGCCCTATCCTTGTCGAAATGCTTGAAGTCGAGATGACAGTGTGAGTCAACGAGTCCCTGCAAACTAATCTAGCCTCCATTCGCCTTCAACAGCATCAATCTGTTGATGGCGCTAACAAGTGCCTCCACCGAGGCCATCACTATATCCTCCCTTGCGGACCTGGCTTGAACCCTTCGGCCCGACCGGTCCTCGACGCCGATTACCACCTGGGCGAGGGCGTCGGATCCACCCGATATGGCCTCGATCCTGAAGTCGCTCACCTTGATCGTGGCCTCCTCTCCAAGTATATCGCTGACCGCCCTGACGGCAGCGTCGACTGGGCCTACGCCCGTCTTCGCAAGCACGCGGTCCTGGCCGTGAATGATCGCCCTCACGGTGGCCGTAGGGGTGATGGTGTTTCCCGTCATCACCGATACCTCCTTGAGGATCATCGCCTGCTTCTCCCGGGCAACCTCACCGAGGACGACGTCGGCTATCGTCTGAAGGTCAGCGTCCGAGATCTGTTTGCCCTTGTCCCCCAGCTCCTTGATCCGGGAGAGTATGTCTTGGAGCTGCTCATCGGTCGTCGTGTATCCGACCGACTCCAGGGCCTGGCGCACGGCGTGGCGGCCGGTATGCTTGCCTATGACTATGCGCCTCTTGTGGCCCACCATCTCAGGCGTCATTATGCCGGGCTCGAATGTATCGCTCCTCTCCAATACGCCGTGGCTGTGAATCCCGCTCTCGTGGGAGAAGGCGTTCTCCCCCACGATCGGAGCGGTGATGGGGATCTGCGCCCTGGTGAGCCGCTCCACGAGCTTTGCTGTCTCCATGAGGTACTCGGTCTTGATGGATGTCTTGGCCCCGAAGATGGACTGGAGGGACATGACGGTCTCGGCCAGGTTGGCGTTTCCCGCCCTCTCCCCGAGGCCGTTTACCGTCACCTGGACCTCCCTTGCCCCGGCCTCAACTGCTGCAATGCTGTTTGCAACGGCGAGCCCAAAGTCGTTATGGCAATGGACGTCAACAGTCATGTGGCGGACGTTCTGGCAGACCTCTTTTACAAGGCGGTAGAATATCGAGGGAGCGGCGACGCCTACGGTATCTGGGATGTTGATAATATTGCAGTTCGCCTCCTCCACAGCTCCGAATATCTCCTTGAGGAACTCAGGGGATGTCCTCGTGGCATCCATTGCCGAGAAGAGGCATGTGATTCCTGAATCCTTCACCTGCTCTATCGCGTCGACCGAGGCTCTGACTATCTCAGGCCGGCTCTTCTTGATGGTATGGGCTATCTGTATGTCTGATGTTGAGACGAAGACGTGCACCATATCGACGCCGGCGTCGAGGCAAGCCTGGACGTCGCCCTTGACGATCCGGGAGAGGCCGCAGACCTGGGCGCAGAGCCCCTCATCGGCGATCCTCTTCACCGACTGGAACTCCCCCCGAGAGGATATGGGAAAGCCAGCCTCGATGATGTCGACCCCAAGCTTATCAAGCTGCCTTGCGATGACGATCTTATCTTCCAAGGTGAGGGAGACGCCGGGAGTCTGTTCCCCATCGCGAAGGGTGGTGTCGAATATCCTTACCATCTCGCCCTGAAGCCGCGATTCACTGTAGAAAACGATCCCACGCGGATGATTCCTGTGCCATGAGCAGTGGGAGAACTTGCGGCCCTATAAACCTTTTGCCGGCTGGACCCCTACCTGGAGCCATCAGCGGGCAAGCCTCCGGAGATGCGCCCTCAAAGGAGCCCCATGTTCTCCAGCTGGCTTCGAACGATCTTGACCCCTTCCTCGCACTCCTGAGGCGACTTGCCTCCGGTAACCACGAGCTTGCCCGAGCTGAATATAAGCACCACTACCTTAGGGACTTTTATGCGGTAGACCAGTCCGGGAAACTGCTCTGGCTCGTACTCGATGTTCTCCAGACCGAGGCCCAAGGCGATGGCATTGAGGTTTAGGTCGGTCTTGAGGTCGGCGCTTGCTACAATGTTCTGAACGTGGATCTCCGGCTCCAGATCGATCTTGTCGAATCCGATGGACTTGAGGGTCCGGGCCATGTTGGTTATCACCGTCCTCACATCCTCGACGTTCTTGGCGCCGGTGCATACGACCTTGCCCGAGGTGAAGATGAGAAAGGCGGCCTTGGGTGCCTTCACTCGGTAGACAAGCCCGGGAAACTTCTCCTTATTGTACTCTGCCCCCTCAAGCTCAGCTTCGATCTTTATCAGGTCAAAATCGTCGGCAAGCTTGGTAGAAGCGACCACGTTCTCGATATTGATTGTGGACTCCATGCGCGTCTCTCCATGGCCCCTTCTCAAGCTAAGGGTATATAAAGTATGGGTATATAAGGGGGGGGAGAAAGACGGGTATAGAGGGGATTTAAGCCGCCGATGGGATTCGAACCCATGGACTGCTGATCATTCGGGCACCCTGCCTTACGAATCAGCCGCTTTAACCGGGCTAAGCCACGGCGGCAACATCCCGTCCATGTCCAGCTATCGATTTAAGATTTGCGATCGGCGGTCTTGGATCTCCTCGACCAGCTGCGGTAGCAGCGTCCCAACGTCGGTGACGAGGCCGATCGCCTGAGCCGATCCCCGGTCCATCAGCTTGGTCAACGTGGAGGGATTTATGTCGATGCAGATGGTCTTGATGTAGGAGGGGAGCATGTTGCCCGCAGCTATTGAATGGAGCATGGTCGACATCATCAATGCCATCTCAACGCCATCGAGCGCCTCGTACATGGCGTCCTTGGCCTTTACGGTATCCGTGATCACCTCAGGCAGGGGTCCATCGTCACGGATCGATCCCGCGAGAACGAATGGCACACCTCGTGTGATGCACTCGAACATGATGCCTCCCTTCAGCTTCCCCTCTCTGATCGCGCCCTCGATGGAGCCGCTCTCCATCACCTCGCTGATTGCGTAGAGATGGTTGCGGTGGCCACCCGATGTCGCACAGCCGTGGAGATCCATCCCCAGGCTCGTGTCGAAAAGCTGCCGCTCAATATCGTGCACTGCCAGGGCATTTCCGGTCAGGAGGACGTTTACGTAACCCTCGCGGATCAGCCAGGCTAGGGATGGGGCAGCTCCCGTGTGGATTATTGCCGGTCCGCAGATGGCCGCGATCTTTCCCCCCTTCGACCTCGTGCCGATAATCTCCCCTGCCAGCTGCCTTATTATCTCTCTGCTCGGCCTCTCTGAGGAGACCTCGTTGTTCATGAAGCCGAAGAAGGACTTCTCCCTGGGACGTTCCGGCGGCATTACCTTGACCCCAGCCGTGCCTACAACCACCCTATCGCCACGATGGATGTGGTTGATGGGAGTAGAGCGCGCCTTGCCGTCCTTGACCGTTATAAGGCAATCCATCCGGCTGTTCTCCACCCTCATCCAGGCCCCCTCGGTTTGAATGAGGGTTGGATGGTTTGTTGTGGAGTAAAATCCCTTGGGAACCACCATATCGCCGGGACAGATCTCGATCCTTGCGTCCTCCACCTCAACCGATCTTGCCCCAAGGGAGTGCAGCTCGAGGAGGATGCGTTCCAGATTGGCTGCATCCTTTCCCATAACTGCGATCCTTGCGTAACTCGAATCGTTCTTCTTCTGGCCTATGCGAAATATCTTGATCTCGAACTCGCCGCCCATATCCATGATCTTATCCAAGACCTTGGTGAGCATGAGCGAGTCTATGAGATGACCTTCCATCTCAATATCGCAGATTTCACCTAACATTTCGACCTACCGCCGTTTTCCGGCTACCACAGCTGGCCATCTATCATGGCCTGGGTCTTGTCGTTGGTGGACATCACCATTTTATCGATCCGGACCACAAATCCATCCACGTCCGGCATGGGGACGTCGAAGATGGCCCTAATTCCCATGCGCCGGAGATGTTGTTCGAAGTCCCTCGCGGTCTGGATGCTCTTGACCCTGATCTGTACGCTTTGTACGATCTGCTCCTTCTCCATCTTTCGCTCTATCGTGTCGGCGAGGGGGAGGAGGATGCTCTCCCCAAGCCTTGCAGCCCTCGCCCTGATCTCCTCGCTCGACTCGCCCCACTCAACGGCTTGGAAACCCTCCCTGACGACTCGAGAGACGATGAAGTCCGAGGCATAATCGTTGTAGTAGCGAAAGGCGTACTCCAGGTCCATGCAATTGCTCTCCGAGCAGGTATATTTGATTGGAGGAGCCTCGTTCGAGACGTCCTTTATAACTATTCCCTCACGACCTCGCTTGCCAAGGTCTCGCACGATTGGGACGATCTCCTTGTATGCCCCCTCCGCGCGAAACTCGCCGAGGAGCGGCGCGACGTTGAGGCCGTACTCCTCGGCCAGGTCGTGTGTTGGGTGAACTCCTTGAGTTACCCTGCTGTTCTTTTTCGCAATGTCGAATAGGACGAACTCGGCGCTATCGACCGGGTAGACGGACTTGGGAACATAGGGATTCTCCGGCCCGACCATCTCCCCACAGAGGACGATCCCCGGATGGTCCCTGAACACCTCGGGATCGATCCGGTTCTGCACGACCTCGGTAGAGAAGGGACAGATGTAGCCGCCCCGGGTGAGGGCCACGATCTCCCCGTCGATGCTGGTTGCGCGGAGGTTGTATCCGTTCATCTTCTCCTCGACGGCCACAATGCCAGCAAATTGCCTCTTGATGGCCGGTTCGAGGAGCATGGCCCGCCTGATCTTCGGGTAGCCGTAGACCACCTCGCCCGTGTAGAAGACGACCGTCCCCGCCTCCACCCCGGATACGGGCTTATCGAAGCGGATAAGCTTTGGATGAGGCCAGTCGCTCTCCTTGACGATCGTCTCCTGGAGCTCGGATAGCCTCTCCTTGGGCAGTCCCAGCCTCTCGGCTACCCGCGAGATCTTCATCTGGTTCTCACCAGGTAGTCGATCAGACACCTCCTGGTTATCATGCCGACGAGCTCATCCTTCTCGTTCATCACCGGAAGGCCTCCTCGATCCTCGGAGAGGATGATGTTCAGGACGTCCTGGAGGGGCGTATCTTGCCTCACCTTCTTCACATCCTTAGTCATCACATCAGCGACGAGCAGGTTCTTAATTCTCGCGTCCTGTTGCCTTCGGGAGACCAGGTCTCGAAATGCCCGCATGGCCTTTGCGATGTCCCTCTCGGTGACAATGCCGAGGAGGTCGCCCCCTTCCACCACAGGCAGCCTTCCAACGTCTCGATCCAACATCATCCGGCGGGCATGCACCAGGCGGTCCTGTGGATGGACGCTCAAGGCCGCCCTCATGGCGTCCTTGGCAACTCCGGCAATATTCGTCGATGCGAGGACCTCGCGGGGCCTGACCCATCCCAGCATCTCCTCTCCTTGCATCACCGCAAGGACCGAGGTCTTCTGAAGCAACAGTGTGGCATCGCCGACGCTCATCTCGGGCAGCACCCTGATGACCGAGTCCATCGTGGCCGCGGCGACGTGTAGGGATGAGGCGGGCAGCCCCAGGCTCTGCCTCGCTCCCAGGACCCGGGCGATCTGGCGCATGGTGATGATCCCGCCGATCCGGCCATTGTTGGTCACGAGCAGCCTTCTCAGGTTATGCTTCTCCATGAGGTCCAGGGCATGGCCTATTCTCTCCGACTTATCGATGCTCACCGGGGTTGTCATTATGTCCCTAACCTGCATCATCATCACCTTGCCATCTCCGCTATGATCTCTCGATTGGAGAAGAACCCAACCATCTTTCCTTCCTCGATCACAGGCAGGCCACAGATGGACTTCTCCACGAGGACCTTTGCCTCGTCTACCGCGCGCGCATCGGATCGGGTGGCGATTATCGGATAGGACATGATGTCCTCGGCAACCAGGGGTACCTCCTTGATGTAGCGGTACTGCTTCCTGCCGGCCGGGCTCTCCTTTCGTGTCATCTTGATGGACTTCATCCTCGCCTGGTCCATCTTGTTCTCCGTTCCGGCAAAGACCAGGTTGGACTGGGTGATCAGACCGACAGGGGACTGGTTGTCCTCGTAGACCAGGACCCTGCTCACGCCGTGGATGTTCATCTGTTCTATTACATGAGAGATGGTGTGATGTCGATGGACGGTCACCAGGCCCTCGGCCATCAGATCCTTCACTTGAAGGTCCAGGTCCAGCTTGGAGAAGTAGCGCACTATATCTCGAGCGGTGATGATCCCGATCACAGAACCGTTCCTCTCGACCGGCAGCCCGTCGAACTCGTTTTCCACCAGCAACTCCGCCGCCTGGTCGATCGTGGCATCGGGGTATATGGTGATTGGATTCTCTGTCATCACCAGGTGGATGGGGATCATATCTATGGGTCTTCTGCGCCATTCAGGGGCGGCCTGATCCAGCCGGTTGGATATGTCGTACTTGGTGACGATGCCTGCGAGCTTCCCATCAACCATCACCGGCAGACGGCTTATATCATGTTTCAGCATCAGGTTCCTTGCTCGCTGGATTGGCTCGTTCTTCTCTATCACATAGACTGGAGCTGTCATGTAGTCCTTGACCTTCATGATATGATACCTCGCCTCTCTTGGACTGCTCTGATGAAATCCCGTTCGGTCAGTATTCCCACAAGGGCGCCTTCCTCCATGACAGGAAGGGCACCTATCCCCTTCTCGCTCATCGTTTGGGCGGCTTCTCCGAGGTCCGCCTTGCCCTCTATGGTCACTAGATCCCCGACAATGAGAGACTTCACCGATTGCTCCATAACCTCTTGTACGTGGCCTGTGACCACCTGCTTGAAGGCCTCCCCGCTCGCCAGGTACCTCATTATGTCGAATGCCGTAGCAATCCCTATCAGCAGGCGGTCCTGGAATACGGGCAGGCGGCGAAAGCCCTGTTGGATGATCGTCTGCGTGACCTTCTCTATGCTCGTCTGGGACGAGACGGTGACCACGCGAGGGCTCATGAACTCCTTGACGGTTATGCCCGTCTTGATCCCGGCTATAAGATGGACGAAGTCCTCCTCCGTCACTATGGCCTTGATGCGGGTCTCCTCATCCACGATCGGCAGACCGCCGACGTTCCTCTCATACATGATCTTCAGGGCGTCGTCGACCGAGGTCTTTTCGCTCACGTAGGCTAGGCGGGTGCTCATGATCTCCCTAACGTCGGCATTGATCCCTACGAAGATGTTCCCCTCGTACTTCTCCTTGAGCAGGTTGTGTCTGATACCCCCGCCCAGGAAGTCCACGACGTCCACGCTGGAAAGGAAACCTATCAGCCGATTGGTCCCGGCATCGGTGATGGGCAGCCGATTGAAACCGTAGTAGGTCATCGTCTTAATGGCACTCATTATGGTGGTGGTGGGCGGCACCGTGACCACATTTGGGTTGGCCACGGTCAGGATATCTCCGGTCCTCTTCGCTGCACGGGATTGGAATTCCACGGGACCCCGGTCCATGGATCCCGGCTGTATGGGCATCCTGGCCTCCTTTCTGTCTGCGCCTTTCTTCATCTTAAGTTCCCTCGTCAAGGTAGCTTCTGATCAGATCGTATCTATCCACGATTCCCACAAGCTTGTCATCTTCCAGGACGGTCACCCGTCCCACCTGTTGTTTCAACATGATCTTGATGACATCTGCCATGTCGTCATTAGGGCCGACGTGGAATAAGGGCGTGCTCATCAGCTTCTCAGCCTTCATATGCATGGCATCGCTTGGCCGCGACGCTCCTTCCTTGCTGATCCTAGGCCCGCCCAGTATGTCGAAGCGGGTTATCATCCCAAGCGGTCGTCCCTTCTGGTCCAGCACGGGCAGGCCTGTTAGGTCCGACTCCATCATCGTCTCCCACACCTTGGAGACGTGGTCGTCGGTCTGGCAGGTGACGACGGAGGTGCTCATGATCGCGCTTACAGCTCTCCGAGGAAGGCTATCGAGGTCGATGCTGCCGAAGATGTCGATGATGCTGACAACTCCCCTCAGCTTGGGGGTCTCCTGGGATTGGACTACGGGAAGGATCTCCGCCCTCTCATTCATCATCATCCTCGCCGTCTCCATGGTATCCATATCGCCGGTTATCAGTGGGACTTGGACCGTGAACCCTGCCACGGTGACGTTCGACCTGCTGGATGTAATCCTCAAGATATCTCGATTGGTGAGTATACCCAATACGAGGCCCTGGGCGTCCAGTACAGGCAGGCCGCGCACATGGTTGTCCCGAACCATCTGTCGCGCCTTGGTCAGAAAATCGTTCTCCTCCACATAAAGTGGATCTCTGGACATGATATCTTCTATCAACATGGCCACTCCCGTCCGGCAACGGATATATGCCGATACAGTCACTTGCCGCTATCCTTACAGCTCCAGCATAGCAGCTCGCCATCCACTGCAGTCAGGGAGTCGGATATCTGACCGCAGCGCTCGCAGATCCCTCCAACCATCTCCACCGGTTCGGCGAAGTGGACGCTCTCCCGGTGCATCTCGATTAGATCTGCCAAAATATCGTTGAGCCCAACTGAGGAGCCGGAGACGAGGTCGGTGTCGGTGATGATGCCCACGAGCCTCCCCTCATTGGAGACCACGGGCAGCCTCTTCACGCCCGCTTTAAGCATCTGGAATGCGGCGTCCCTGAGGCTGGCATCGGGAGAGATCACGATCAATGGGGAGCTCATTATCTTCTCCACGACGACCTCCCTTGGGTCCGCCGCCTCCGCTACCACCTTCTTGACGATATCCCTCTCGGTCAGGATGCCTACAGGTCCCCCTCCCCGCAGCACGATGAGGCTTCCCACGTTCACGGAGATCATCTTCTTGGCCGCGGTGAAGATGTCTAGGTCTGCATCGGTCGTGATCACCGGACGGCTCATGATCTCCCGAACTGGTATCGCTGTCTCCATGGCCTATCTCCTCCATCATTTGCTATAGTATCCGGCTATAGTGATGAGCTATAGTGGCTATAGCCTCGGACCCATTACTCCATAGGGTCAACCCCTATAAATGGATTGCTGCGGGGTGCCGATATTTTATATGATTATCAATATCTATCAAATCATGGATCAGCCTCGCCGTATATGCTTGAGGATATGATCTAGCTCCATGAGTATCAGCTCGAGGCCGAGGCGGGCAGCCGAAGGGGATCCCGGCAGGCAGAAGACCGGGATCTGCCCGACAACCCCTGCTGACGCCCGTGTGAGAATAGCCCTCGTCCCCACCTCCTCGTAAGCCCTCTGGCGAAATATCTCTCCGAATCCTGGAATTGCCTTCCTGTAGAGGGGCTCTGCAGCCTCGATCGTGATATCCTCGGGCCCGAGCCCGGTCCCACCGCAGATGATCAGGGCGTCGGCAGCACAGCTAAGAATCGCCTCTCGCAGGGGCACCATCTCGTCTGGGAGCAGCATATATGTGGTGATGTGGCCTGCTCTCTCGAGCCCATCGATGATCGTCTCTCCGGAGGCGTCATCGGCTTCTTTCGGGGAAAAGACCGATCCGTGCAAGCGAAAGCGAGATGTGCTGACGGTTATGGCCTGGATCTGCATATTCAATCGCCTCGCTTTTGGGGGGATAAGGATTGCCCTTGGTCGGAGGAACCCTTATCTTGAAGGAGGGGTCTTTCCGCCGTTATGTCGATTCTGGCCGTGGATATAGGTGCGGGCACCCAGGACATACTGCTCTTCAACGAGTCGATGCCGCTCGAAGGCTCGTTCAAGATGGTACTTCCTAGTTTCACGGTGATGCTTGCAGGGTGGATCGATCGTGCCCGCATCGATCGCCGTCCGGTCTTTCTCAAAGGGCCGACCATGGGCGGGGGAGCAATAACGAGGGCTGTGCGCCGTCATATCGAGGCCGGCCTGGACGTTTATGCTACCAAAACTGCCGCCCTGAGCCTAAATGACGATCTAACGCGCGTGGAGGGAATGGGCGTTCTCATTGGCGACGACGCGCCCGCTGGAGCGGTCGTTCTGGAGACGGGCGATCTCAGGCTGGATCTCATCTCCCAGTCGTTTGGCCTCTTTGGGATTGAGATGCCCGAGGTTGTGGCTGTCGCCGTACAGGACCACGGTTACTCCCCCGGTCGATCCAACCGCCAGGCCCGCTTCGAGCAGATGGCGGAGATGATGAGGAAGGGCGGTCTTTTCGAGGACTTCGCCTATCGGGAGCCTCCGGCCTTCTTCAGTCGCATGGCGGCCGTATCCACCTGCCTTCGAGAGAAGGACACCCCCTCCTTCGTGATGGACACGGGCCCTGCCGCGATCCTGGGGGCGACGCTCGATCCCCGTTATCGTGAGCCCGCCCTGGTAGTGAACATAGGTAACGGCCATACGATCGCCGCGGTCGTCCAAGACGGCCGTATGGTCTCCCTATTCGAGCATCATACTTCTCTTCTCGATGTGGGGCGCATCGGCGTGCTCGCAAAGGCACTCTGCGAGGGGACGCTCTCGAATGAGGCGGTCTTCGCCGATGGGGGACACGGCGCCCATGTGGAGGAGGCGGTTGGAATCGATCGTCTCCAATCCGTCCTCGTCACTGGACCTAGGAGGCATAAGCTCTTGAGCGGTCTCTCTGATCTCGGCGATCCCATCTCCGCGGCACCAGGCGGGGATATGATGATTGCCGGGTCTCTTGGCCTGGTGGAGGCCTGGAGGAGGAGGGGGGGCGAGGAATGGAGATAGGCAGGGGAGCGGAGGCGGTCGTCACATTGGAGGGGGGCCGGGTTCGCAAGTCTCGCATGGCCAAGGGCTATAGGGTTCCCGAGCTCGACCGGCAGATACGGCAGGAGAGGACGTTAAGGGAGTCGCGAATAATCTCCGAAGCCCGCAGATTCGGCGTTCCCACGCCCATTATTTGCGACATCTCATGCTACGATCTTTTCATGGAGCATATAGTGGGCTCGAAGCTGAAGGATGTGATAACGAAGGAGCTCGCAGAGCAGGCCGGGGAGGTTGTGGGCAGGCTTCACAGCGGTGGAATCGTCCATGGCGACCTCACCACATCCAATATGATAGTGCGGGAGGGCCGGATATGCCTGATCGACTTCGGACTTGCCTATCACGATCAAAGCATCGAAGCCCAGGGGGTCGACGTCCACGTTCTATTTCAGACGCTTGCATCCACACACGATCGGTCCGATGAGCTGAGGTTGGCATTCGTTGCAGGATACCGCCGCACCAATGGCCGGTGGGAGGCTGTGCTCGAACGGGTCGAGCAGATCAAGGCTCGGGGAAGATATCTATAGGGGGCTCCGAATTTCTATAGGAGGCTCCGGATTTATCGCCAAAAATGGACTATCAAATCAGAGCCTTTATCTAGTATATGGGAGATACCCAAAAATAAATCCCAAGGTGGTGACTTGCCATGGCAGAGGATGATGTGGTATTCGTCGGCAACAAACCAGTGATGAACTATGTGCTAGCTGTGGTCACCCAGTTCAACGGTGGCGCAAAGGATGTGAAGATAATGGCCAGAGGACGAGCGATCTCCAGGGCAGTTGACGTCGCCGAGGTATCCAGATGCAGGTTCCTGGCAGATGTCTCCGTCAAGGACATACAGATATCCACCGAGACGTTGAATACAGATCGTGGGGAGACCAACGTCTCCGCGATAGAAATAACCCTTGGGAAGTGAGGCTACTGGATCGATCCGGGAGGGCACGGCCCGCGCTGATTGGGGTCGTATCCTCGGGCAGAGGGGAGAACCTTCGCTATATTCTGAAGGCGGAGCGTTCCGGATATCTGCCAGCCGAGGTTAGGATTGTCCTCACAGACCAGAAGGATGCAGGCGCGCTCGATATCGCCCAGGAGTTCAAAGTGGAGGCGCTCTTCATCGATCCGACGGGGATGGATAAGGAGAGCTACGACCGCTCTTTGGTGGACCGCCTTGAGGGTGCAGGGGTGGATCTGGTAGTGCTCACCGGATACATGAGGATCCTCTCCCGCGCTTTCGTAGAGCGGTTTTCGGGCAGGATACTCAACATCCATCCTGCTCTCCTTCCGTCCTTTCGGGGGCTAAATGCCTTCCAGCAGGCGCTCGACTACGGTGTCCGGTGGACCGGGACGACCGTTCATATCGTGGACGAGAAGGTAGACCACGGGCCCATCATACATCAGGTGCCGGTGAAGGTGTTGGAAGGCGACACCTTGGAGAGCCTAAAGGCCCGTATCCAGAAGGTGGAGTATCGGGCCTACCCTAGGGCGATCAAGCTCTTCATTGAGAACGATCTTTGCCAGGATGGAAGGAGGCTGATCTTTGGGCGACCGGGCCCGGTCGAGCGGGGGATTTAAGATGGATGCTTTATGGGCGCCGTGGAGGATTGATTACATCCTCAGCGATAAGAGGGGCGGGTGTATATTTTGCGATAAGCCTCGGGAGGCGGAGGATCGTCATAACCTCATACTCCTGCGAGGGGAGTTTCACTTCATCATCATGAACGCCTACCCTTATAATAATGGCCATATGATGGTTGTACCATATCGGCACACTCCAACGCTCGCCGGTTGGAGCGTTCAAGAGAGGGGGGAGATGATGGAGCTCGCTGATCTCGCGGTCGAGGTCTTGCGGCGGACGATTGCGCCGGACGGGTTCAACATCGGGATCAACATGGGTCAGGTGGCAGGAGCCGGGATCGCAGAGCACATTCACCTGCATATCGTGCCCCGCTGGAATGGGGATACCAACTTCATGCCGGTGCTCTCATCGACGAGGGTGATCCCAGAGCATATCACGGCCACATACGACAAGCTGAGGGCAACCTTCGAAGAGATGGGGCGCTGATACAAGAGGTATCGACGATGAAGAATGCCGTTCTCTTTCTCATGCTCTCGCTTACAATCGCCTCGACGATGGCAGACGAGGGTCCTTTGCGCATAAGCGCGATCAACTTCGATGCCCCTGGCTATGACAACCAGAACATCAACGGAGAATGGGTGAAGATTACGAACGGCGGCTATGGGGAGGTGGAGATGACGGCTTGGACGCTCTCTGACGAAGGGGAGGTCCACGTCTACATATTCCCCTTCTTCGTCCTTGCAAGGGGAAACTCGGTCAAGGTCTACTCGGGCAGGGGAACCGATCTCGGCGACCGGCTCTACATGGGCTATACGCATCCCGTCTGGAACAACGACGGGGACTCTGCCACGCTGCGCGATGACCGCGGGGACTTGATAAGCCAGATGGGCAATCTGAATTGATGGGACCGGGAGGGCATAGGTCCGCTTTTTTATTCGACCGATTGTATGTTTGGGTGGGGGTGGGAGCGGTCCAGTGCCGCTTGGATCCGCCTTTGTTCTAACTAATTTTGTACCATTTCAAATTAGGTGTTACGTATTAGAGAAAAATTCATATAGGATATGCCTCTATGTAACTAATCGGTGATGTAACATGTCGGAAGATAGACCGCGTCGCAAGTTGGTAGTCTCGAACGCAGCCATCCCCTTCGTCGCAAGGGGAGGGCGCATCTTCGGCCGGCAGCTGATGGATGCCGATCTCGATATTCGGGATGGGGAACAGGTGCTGGTCACAGATAGGATGGACCATACATTGGCCGTTGCACGGGCAGTCCTTTGAAGGCTGCCCGGAATCTTTTTTACATATCCTTCAGCATCTAAGGCCGCAATGCCGTAGGCCACAATCGAAGCCGCCTAAAAGGCCATGTTTCGGAATTCCTCTAGCTCTTCGGGAGCGAAGAACTCCTGCCACCCGACTGGAGTAATATTGAGTACGGCCCGCCCGTCTCTCATTGATCTCTCTACGTGAACTAGATTCTTGGCCTCAAGCCTCTTTATGGACCCGTGAACCCGGCCCGGTGACCAACCAAGCTCTTTTGCCAACTCGTACGCGTTAAAGCCCGGCCTTTCATTAATTAGCTCATAGAGTTCCCAGTCCGTCTCCCCGCCTTTCTTCAACCGCTTCCTATGGGCGGGATTTAGGGTGGGTATTTCATGACCTGGATTATTAATTAACTCGCACATCTTTATCTCTCACCCGATCAATGACCATGCTATTCCTTCTACACGTATTATATAACCATTTCGGAACATCTGGCTACCATCAATATCTGGTTTAACTCTTATTGGATCATTCCGTTTAGCCATTATGATATTCCATACTGATTGGATAAGGTATAAATATGATTTAAGATATTCTATATTGCGTGCTAAGTCAGTTAGATCTAGCAGTCCTCGTGAGCATCTGTAAAGCTACGAATGTGAGCAAATCTGCTCATGTTCCCAAGCCATATTTTATGAAAAGATTTTCAAAAGGGAAAAGAGAAGCTGAAAAGTCCCTTAAAAAACTGATTTCATTCGGATATGTCGTTATCCATCCAACTGGTGGGGAGACCACGTTTGGCTTAACCGCAGACGGGATTGGGTTGTGTAGACAACTCAAAAGAGATGTAAGATGAGATGCATCGATCTTCGACAAAACCCCCGGTCAACGTATATGGTAGGCTGACTACGCCCCCCCAACCCGATCATTCCTATCCTACGTTAACCCGCCTCCATGGCCGAAACGCCGTGGCCCCAATAGAAGCGGGTATAGCATCCAGACCGATAGGCCTATGAATTAGCTTGAACGAATAAGCTGATATGGGCGTAGAGGTTGGCATTGTTGACAGCGCGGGGAAGGTGGTTGGCGCCAAGCTCACCCGAGACGAGATTGAACAGATCAATAGGCTCGTCGAGGTGGGTCTCTACCTCAATCCCACCGACTTCGTCCGGGAGGCTGTTTCGGAAAAGCTTCTTACAATCAAGGTCGTCGAATGCCGCGATGTGGACTATGAGACCTCGAAACGAGAGGTAGCTGAATATTTCCGGATGAGGGGCGAGGCATACGCCTCCGATGCCAGCGCCGACCTGCAGCTGGACTACGAGCTGG
>CAZWDT010000046.1:0-4138 GCA_964632755.1 uncultured Methanotrichaceae archaeon | reverse complement strand
GGCGAGGCATACGCCTCCGATGCCAGCGCCGACCTGCAGCTGGACTACGAGCTGGTATGCAGGATCATGGATGACCTGGAGAGGGAAGGCAAGATGGAGTTCGTCGGATGAAGGGCCATGAGATCATTGACTCGATCCACGGTCACAGGATCATCGCCGAGGGCAGAAAGGTAAGCGATCCCGTAATCATAGTCAAGAGCGCAAGACACAAGGCGCAGAGAGTAATTCTAACCGAAAATGCCTATGCGATGATCGACAGAAAGGGCCGATGGTGCAGCCCACCATAAATTCCGTCAAAACACATGCACGGCAGTTGCCTTGAAGGTCAGATAGACGAGGTCGCCCTTTGAAAGGTCCATCTCCTCGAATCCACGCCGTGTCAGCATCACCATGAAAGGGATTCCTACATCGACCCAGACCTTAACCATTATGCCGCCGTTCGCAATCTCCTCGACCTTGCCGTGAAAGGAGTTCCTGGCGCTGGATTTGAGCGGCACCTTTGAGATCAGTATGTCCTCAGGCCGGACCGATGCGAAGACCTCACGCCCGGCCGTCCCGCAATCGTCCCCGCCGCCGTTGCCGCCGCCTGCCGCTGCTGAGACGATCCTCAAGCCATCGACCTCGATTTCCACTAATTCCTGTGTTATTGAGGCGGCGCCCTTGAAGACGTTCTCGACTCCGACGAAGTTTGCGATCATCTCTCCTTTAGGCCTTCTGAAGACCTCCTCCGGGGTTCCCACCTGGACGATCTCGCCCCCGTCCATCACCGCCACCCTGTCGGCTAGGGAGAACACCTCCTCGAAGTTGTGGGTGACGTGTATTATCGTCGTCCCGTATACCTTGTGTATCCTCTTCAGCTCTCGCCTGAGCCTCTCTCGCGTCAGGCCGTCGAGGGCGCTCAGGGGCTCGTCGAGGAGCATCACCGCAGGCTCCATGACGATCGCCCTTGCTATCGCTACCCTCTGCTGCTCTCCTCCGCTCAACGTCCCCGGCCGCCGATGATGGAGGTGCGAGATTCCCAGGAGCTCTGAGGCCCCGGCCACCTTTTTATCGATCTCGCCAGGTGAAGCCTTCCTCGACCTAAGGCCGAAGGCTATGTTCTCCTTGACCGAGAGGTGGGGAAAGAGCATGTAGTCCTGGTAGACCATGCAGACATTTCGCATCCTCGACACCTTCCCCGTGATCTCCCGTCCATTGAGGAAGATCCTCCCTTCGTCGGGAGAGTAAATCCCGGCAATGGTCTCCATGAGGATCGTCTTTCCGGAGCCAGTGGGGCCGATTATAACGAGATACTCGCCATCTCCCACCTCCAGGGAGACGTCCCTCAAGGCGAATTCGCCCAGATCTATGGAGACATTCTCTATCCTCAGCATCTCGCGCGATCTCCTGCGGCATCGCACAATCCCTTAAAGCCTCTTGCAATCTCCCAAACCATCGTGCAATCTCCTGGATTTCCTTGCCGTCCCCTAAAGGCGAAGTCCTCCAACGCGCCGCTCGAAGACGTAAAGGGAGACCAGCGAGATCAGTATCAGGATTGTCGCAACCGCTATGGCCTCGTCGAGCTTTCCGCAGGACATGTTCAGGAAGAGGGATGTGGGAAGCGTCTCGGTCTTCATCCTCGTAGCTCCCGCGAGCATCAGGACCGCCCCGAACTCGCCGATCCCCTTCGACCAGGTGATCACGGACCCTGCGATAAGGCCGTTTGTGGCCATGGGGAGCGTCACCCTCCAGAGGGCCTGGGCATCGGTGCACCCCAGAGTCTTCGCGACGTGCTCGTACCTGGGGCTGATCTCCTCGAAGGTCGACCTCATCACCCTCACCATGAAGGGCATGTTCACGAAGAACTGGGCGATGACGATCCCTAGCGGCGTGAATACGAAGACGAGCCCAGCTCCTGCGAGATCCCTTCCTGGAATGCTCACGCCGAAGAAGAGGAGAAGGCCGACTCCCGCCACCAGCGGTGGAAGGGCAAGAGGCATGTCGAGAAGGGTGTTTGCCACGGTCTTTCCAAAAAAATCGTAACGAGCAAGGGCGTAGGCCGCTGGGACTGCGACTGCGAGGCAGAGGATCGTCGAGGCTACAGACGTCTTGAGGCTCAGGGCGATTGCGAACTGGATCTCCTTGGATCGAAGAGCGGCGAGGAGGGCCTCCGGGGGCGAGTGGCTAACTACCAGGAAGAGGACTGCAGATATGAAGGCTGCAAGGACGAGGCTTGCCCCGATGGTTGCAACCTTCAGCCATAGCCGCTCAAAGGCGATCAGCCTCTTATGCCCCCTTTATCGAGCCTTCTCGGCGTTATCCCGATTGCTCCCTCGACCTTCTTGCCATCCACCCAGCCGCTTCTCGAATCCTCTCTTCGGTCGAACTCCCTGACGTAGGGCTTGACGTCTAAAAGGAGGGTCCCGTCAAGGACGTCGAGCCCCCGAACCTTGAGGACGTTTCCCCTCACCTCCTGCAGCTCGACTATCGATAGACCAATGGGCGTTGGCCTGTTGAAGTGGCGCGTAGCGAAGATGCCGTGCTCCACGTCGTCTAGGAATGGCTTTCTAATGAGGTCGACGCCAGAAGCCTGATGGAAGTGATAAAGGAGGATCACGTGGGAGAAGGACTCGATGTCCTTCAGCCCTGGGGCGTACTCGGGAAAGATCTCAACCTCCCCCTCCGAGGAGCTGAAGGCCGACTGTATCGGCGTGTCCTCCTTGTCCATGTATTCCGACCGAATTATTCCAATTGGCCTGTAGACGATCTCCGCCAACCTGTCTCCCTTCATCTCCTCCATTACTAGGCCGCCTCCGCGCTTTCTACTTGGCTTTCGAGATAGCTTTCTTCTTCAGGATCTGGACAGGTGGCGAATCCGTAATCGGCAAAGACCGCCTTGCCCTCATCTGAAGCGACGAAGTTCATGAACTCAAGGGCGATCTCCTTCTTCTCGGAGAAGGTCAGAGTTCCTATGGGAACGACCTTGATTCCATTCATCTCCTGTGGTATCTCGACCTTATCCATCGTATCGGGGTTGTAGAGGTCTTCCCATACGATCGCAGCGTCGGCCTGCCCCATCGATATGTAGATCAAAAGCTCGTTTACGGTTCCTGAGAATGCGATGACGTTCATCTCTACCTCTTCCCAGATCCCCAGTTTCTCCAGCATGTTCTTAGAGTTCTTTCCGATGGCGGGACCCGTGGGCTCGCCGAGAACGACCCTCACGCCGGGCTCTGCGAGGTCCTCGATGGACTCAACCCCGGCGGGATTTCCCTTCGGGGTGATGATGCAGGGGACGTGGTAGACTACGTCTGCGGTCTCGTCGACGAAGCCCTTCTCGATCGCCGATTCGATGTAAGATCTCGCCCCGGGCATGTAGAGATCCCCGGTCCGGTATAGCTCGATCTGGGAGAGGAGCTGGGCCGACCCGCCAAAGGTGTACTGGATCTCTACCCCCTCCCTCTCCTCGAAGATGTCGGAGATCGCTTCCATCGGCTCCCTCAATCCTGCGCCGCAATAAACGAGAAGCGAATCCTCAGCAGCGCACACCTGGATCGCGAGGTTCGCCGCCAAGATCGATCCGATCATGAATGATAAGGCTCTGCGATTCATTGGGCGGCATTAGTGCAAACATAATCATAAACATATCGACTGGATAGTAAACGAAAATGTTTAATATGTTTGTCGGATGGGGTAAAGGTCGGAAAGCAAACTAAGGCACAACACAAAAATTATATAATTACTGTACTCATCTGGGTCATGCCAAGAAAAAGCCCGCATCACGCGGCAGGTCGTCGTCAACTAAAGAGGCGCAGCCATATATGTTGATGCAAATCAAAGGTCGAGGAGAGCTATTGGAAATGGCTTCTCAATAGCTACAAGCCTGTGGCTCCATCGATGCAAACCACAGATCGCAGCTATTACTATTATTATCACTATAAATATCTTTATATAGTAAAAGATATACTCCTATCTTGGAGGGGGTAATAGCGTGACCGAGGGTATGGGCGAGGTCCTCCGCCTCGTCTCCGTCTCGGTCATCGTCATATCGGTTGATCTCGCTTCTGCCTTGCATTTGAACCCGGTGGAGAACTGGGCGATTGCATAACAGATGCCCCCGACTTCGATCGGGAGATTAGTCACAAAGCATTGATATAGT
>CAZWDT010000045.1:0-24619 GCA_964632755.1 uncultured Methanotrichaceae archaeon | reverse complement strand
ATGAGTCGGTTAGATGGACTTCCGCTAATTTACAGCAGAATCAATACGCTACCATGGAAAAACCCTTGCGGGGACTGCCGAGCTGTTGAAGACGGTCAAGGGCTTCGAGGAGGTCGTCTCAAGGGTTGCAACGGCGGGCGGCATTACCGAGGAAGGCGTGAAGGTGATCAGGAAAGCTGCGCCGTCCATGTATGATGACCTGCTGGAGGTCACGCTTGCGAAACATAGCCTGGTGAAAGACAGGATCAGGGACCAGGCATCTTGACGATCGTTGCTTATGGCGTCGTCATTGACATCAACATCATCCTGATAGAGGAGCTTGGGCGGGGCGATAAGCGGCGATCCTTGCTTCCTGGCGAATATCTTTGTTGAGAGGAGATCGAGGAACTTCCGGATGCCGGCCCAATCAGATCGCTCCGGGCGAGAGCATCATGCTCACTATCACGATGGTTATCAGTCCTACGAAGATCATCCGAATCCCCATCTTGAGAGTATCCTCTTCGCTTATCCTTCCCAAGAATATGCCCAGCACGAAGAGAATGAGGAGGCCGCTTCCAAGCGATGTATAGAAGGCCGCATCGATGCTGATTTGGGGCACGAGAAGATATGGGATGATGAGGATAGCTGCGCAGATCGTCGGGCTTACCCCGTCCACGAGCGCCACGACCAGGGTTGCGAATCGTGAGGCCTTTGCGAAGTGAGTGTCTCCAAGATCGGTGAGCATCGCCATCTCCAGCTTCTTTAAGTCCCTCATCCTCTCCGCCCGCTCGGCCATATATGCACCGCTGATGCCGGAGATTCCCATGGCCACTGCCCCTCCTACGCCCGCGGTGATGACCACCCAGGGGTCGTCGAGCCCTGAGAGATGCGCCCCGATCACAACGCCCATGATGGTCAACGTGCCATCGAAGGCGTTCATGACGAAGAGACGTCTGGCGATCTCATAGGCCCGACTGACCAATAGATAGCGCTTATAGAGCTCGATATACCTCATCATGGATCAATCGCCATCCATTGCATGCAGCTTCCATATCCAGTGCACAACGGTTCAGCTCCCCTCCAATATTAAGGACCGGCCGGTCATGGCTTCCGGCCTCTCGATGGAGAGGATATGCAGAATGGTGGGAGCAACATCGGCTAGGATTCCGCCGCCTCTCAGCGCCACCCCTTTCCTCCAGCCGACCACGATGAAGGGCACGCGATTGATGGTGTGGGCGGTATGGGGCTGTCCGGTTACGCGATCGATCATCTTCTCGGCGTTTCCGTGGTCTGCCGTGATCAGGGCAACTCCCCCTGCGTCGAGCACGGCCTCCACAACGCTTCCGACGCAATGGTCCACGGTCTCAACCGCCTTTACGGCGGCGGGAAAGAACCCAGTATGGCCCACCATATCCGGATTTGCATAGTTCATGACTATGAGATCATAGCGCTTGGATGCAATCCTATCGAGCGCGACATCGGTCAAGGAGTATGCGCTCATCTCCGGCTGGAGGTCGTAGGTTGCAACTTTCGGGGATGGTATCAATACCCTATCCTCCCCTGGGTTTGGCGCCTCATTGCCCCCATTGAAGAAGTAGGTCACGTGAGCGTATTTCTCCGTCTCTGCAATGCGTTGCTGTCGAAGTCCCGCCTTGCTCACAACCTCTCCCAAGGTCTCTTTCAGATATTGGGGGGGGAAGGCCACAGGGACCTTCAGCGACTCGTCGTACTCCGTCATGCATACGAAGTGAACTGGCTCTATGACCCTTGGGAAGCCCTTGAAATCCTCCTCTACGAAGGCTGCGGTGATCTGCCTTGCCCGGTCCGGTCGGAAGTTAAAGAAGATCACGCTGTGGCCTTTTCGGATCAGCCCTTGCGTCTCAACAACCGTTGGCTGGATGAACTCGTCCGTCTCGCCGCGATCGTAGCCCATCTGGACCGCCTCCTCTGCGCTCGATGCGGAAAAGCCCTTTCCTTTCGTCAATGCATCGTAGGCCTTCTCGATCCTCTCGAACCGTCGGTCCCTGTCCATCGCATAGTAGCGGCCTGATACCGTGGTAACGCAGGCGTTGGATCCAAACCTCTCCTCCAGCTCCCGGAAGTACACCAGAGCGCTCTTTGGCGGGACGTCGCGGCCGTCGAGAATAGCATGGACGAATACCACCTCATGCCCAAGATTCCTTGCCATCTCCAGAAGGGCATATAGATGGGTGTTATGGCTGTGCACGCCGCCGTCCGAGAGGAGGCCCAGCAGATGGAGGGTTTCTCTCCTCTCCATGGCCTCCCGCAGCACGGAGTTATCCTTGAGCCTGTTCTCCTCGATAGCCAGGCTGATCCTCGTGTAGTCCTGGTAGACGATCCTTCCCGCGCCCAGGTTCAGATGGCCGACCTCGGAGTTCCCCATCTGGCCTGGGGGAAGGCCGACATCTCTTCCCGCAGATCCCAACGATGTGCTGGGATAGTGGCTGCCGAGCCGGTCCAAATTAGGCTTCTTCGCCGCAGCAACGGCATTTCCCTCCACATCTTCGCCAAGGCCGTAGCCGTCCATGATGATCAGCACCACAGGCTTCATGAGAGGTGTTCGCCCAGTATAGAAGATAACACTTTTGCGACTTCGATCAACTTGCATCCTCGATCAGCCTTCGGGAAAACCATGCTCTCCTATAAGGGGAACGAAGATCACGCCCATATAGCGCTTAACCTCGAAACCGTCATCCCTCGTCACCAGCATCAGTTGCTGGTCAAGCGAGCCCACAGGGATGACCAGCTTTCCTCCGGGTTTGAGCTGGTCCTTGAGGGGCGGTGGGATCTTCGGGGCAGATGCTGCAACGCTGATCCTGTCGAAGGGGGCATGCTCGGGAAGGCCACGGCTTCCATCTCCGTGGATCACGGTCACGTTCTTCGCTCCAGCCCTGGCCAGGTTCTCCCTCGCCTTGAACGCCAGCTCGGCGATCCTCTCGATGGCGTAGACGTGGCCACTCTCGCCCACGAGGCGCGCCATCACAGCCGCATGATAGCCACATCCCGCCCCCACCTCCAAGACCTTCATGCCAAGGCGAAGGTCGAGTATATGGCACATTATGGCGACCATATGGGGGGCGGAGATGGTCTGACCGCGCCCTATTGGGAGGGGTGTATCGTCGTAGGCCTCTCTTTTGTGGTCATCGGGAACGAAGAACTCTCGGGGCACGGCTTCCATGGCCTCGGTGACATTCTCGCCGACCATGCCCCTCAGCCGCTTGATCATCTCTTCCTTTCCCATGACGCCTCACCTATCTAGAGCCTCTTGCCCCAGATCCTCGTGATCTCCGAGGCCTTGGCCTCGTCGGCAAATCCTCCCTGACGGAGCTTGATCTTCTCCACGCGGCAACGTCCTGCCTCCGAGTCCAGGATCTGTCCCAGACTGTAGGATTCCTCTCCAGATACTGCGAGCTTGATGGATCTTGTCTTGCCATCCTTGAAGACGGAGACCTTGAGCGCTACATCGTCAACAGCCCTTGCCCATGCCGCCTTCACCGACTGAGCCTGCGCCTTCTCGACGCGTCTATCGGTCTCAAGCGATGTGATCTGAGCGAGGACCAGGTCATGAGACTTATCGTCGACCAGCATCTCCTGGCCTACATAAAGCACCTCCGCTGCCGGTACTTCTATGATGTACACCTTGGTCGAGCCTTCCCTGCTCACCATCACCTTAAGATTCGCAATCTTCACTCGCTCGAGCTGCAGGGGGAAAACGGTGCCGCAAGAGCCGCATCTGACCAGGTGCTGCTGTCCCATCTTCACTGTGACATGCTCCGAGGCCTCGCCGCAGGCCGGGCAGATGATCTGATCATCCTGCATATAGTACCATATTTACCCCTAACATATAAAACATAGCCAGACCCAAGGGTCGGAGATTCGCTTGGGTCCTAAAATCGTCACATCCATCACAAGATCTGGTATTCCTCGAAGGGCTCCATCAATGGATAGGCGTCCTCCTCAAATTGGAATGCATAGGCAGAATCGCCAATGCCGTCGCCATCGAGATCTACTCCGCCGTAATCGTCCCAGTAGTTGCCCATGTAGTTTGCGCGGTTGGATCCAAGGTAGATATATTGCAGCACCTGAGAGGAGTTCCAACGGTTGGCCCCTTCGGAGCATGCGTTGATGCCGTTTCCCACAAAATTATTCCTGTAGATGCTGCTCTCGTTGCTCTGCTCAAGCGTCAATCCACAGGCGTTGCCCCGGATCTGATTTCCCTCGATGACGATTCCGTTGGAATCGACGAGTTCAATGCCTGAGAGATCGTTTAGGCTTGCGTTGCCATCGACGACGAAGGAGCGATCGGTCTCGTATAGCAGAATTCCGCTCCCATTGTTCTCCGTGGCATGGGTGCCCTCGACGATGCTATCGTTTGCGCCCCAGAGCTCCAATCCAGTCCAGTTGTTTCCCTGGACATGGATTCCGAAGAGGTTTGCTTCCTCAGATAAGAAAAGGAAGATGCCGTCTTTGCGGTTACGGTCGGCGATATCTCCCGTCATCGTGCATTGGCTAGAGCTGTCGAGGATGATCCCGCTCTCGCCGTTCTCGCTCGCGTTGTTCCAAGATAGGTGGCTTCCCTTGGAGTTCCAAATCTCGATGCCGTTTCCTTCGTTGTGGCAGGCCTGATTGGATGAGATAGCCCCTCCGTGGGAGTTCAGGACGAGGATCCCTCCGGCGGAGTTGAAGTCTACCACGTTTCCCGCGATATCCAGGCCGTTGGAATTGATGATCTCGAGTCCCGTCCAGCCGTTCTGGCTGACGTCGTTCCCGGTTATGACGGATAGAGGAGAGAAGCTCAGGATAATCCCATCTCCTCCGTTTAGAAGGGCCTCATTCTCCCTCAGCACGGTCTCCTCCGAGTTGGTCACCTCTATGCCGTTAACGGAGTTCTGGCTTGCGTTGTTCGAGACGAGGATGCTTCTGGACGATCCCGTAAGGACCAGCCCGCTTCCGCCGTTCTGGATCAGATGGTTATCCCTGATATCCGCCCCCTGCGAGGCCCATAGCTCAATTCCCGTCCAATCGTTGCCGATTGCAGTATTACGAGCGATCTTGGGGAGGCAGGAGTTGCTCACGTATATCCCGTCTTGAAGGTTGTGATCCACTTGGTTCCCGGTGATGTTGCATCCATTCGACTTGACAACCTCGATTCCGTTTAGGTCGTTTCTGGAAGCCGTGTTCTCCGTAAGGGTGGCATTCTCGGAGGTAAAGGCGAAGATCCCATCCTCACCGTTCATGGAAGCATTGTTTCCCATGGCAATTACGTCTGCCGAACCGAGGATCTCGATGCCGCTATAGCCATTGAATCTTGCGCTGTTCTGGATAATGATCCCTCGGTCGGAGTCGTTCAGATATATTCCAGATCCGGCATTTCCATCGACTGCATTTCCCGATATGATGCAATCGTCGGATCGATCACATACGATCCCATCCAAGTTCTCGTTCACCCGGTTATTCTCGATCAGGCATTCCTCCGAGAGCCAGATGCCTAGACCGATCCCGTTTCCAGTCAGCACGTTTCCCCTGATGGCATTGTGATTCGAGAAGACGGAAAGCCCCGCGTCCGAGGCGTTCGTCAGGACGAGGTTCTCGACCGTGCACCCATCTGCAAGGAGCGTCATTGCGGATCCTTCGCCGCCTGCGTCAACGACTGGAAGGCCGGAGCCGCTGTCCACTCCGTTCAGCTCAAGGGGATGGTCGATCAAAACGTTCTCCCGGTATTCTCCGCTGAAGATCCTGATCAGGCCTCCGGAGACCATCGAATCCACCGCTCCTTGGATGGAGCTGAAGTCCGATGCCCAGGGTCCGACGAGAAAAGTTGGCTGTTCTTCTATCCCTAGCGTGTTCACCCAGAGGCCGGACCCTCCAACAGCAACCCTCAACCGGCCATCGCCATCCCTGGCCAGAGAGGGATCGGTGGAAATGGGACCTCCGAGCCCATACCACTGCCCATCCACGCAATCCCAGAGGCATCCGTCAGAAGCCCTGACGAAGACGTGCTTGGATCCGTCGGAGGCAATCCCGGCAACGGGATTGCCACGATAGAGGCCATTGGCCTCGGATAGCAATCCTCCAAGGCTCTGCCAGGATCCGACGCCTCCGAGGCCGATGTCGAGCTCGTGGCACCAGAGCGCACCATCCGATCCGCGCACGTAGGTGTAGATCATATTCGGATGGAAGGGGTCGTTCAACGGCCAGGCATCCGAGGAGATCGTCCCCCCTAGACCAGTCCATTCGAAGGCGTAGCCGTCCCCTGTGGGGACGCCCCGATTGTCCCAGAGGCATCCATCCGATCCCCTAACCAACGTATGGATCGTTCCCTGAGAGTCATAAGCAACTCTCGCGTTGCTCTCGGCAACGCCTCCAAGAGGCGTCCAGCTGCCCCCCAGGCCAACGCCTTCCAGATCCCTGAGCCAAACTCCGCCATCCATACCACGGACGGCGATCGTCAACTGGTCGCCTCCAGGCTCCAGGGCGGCGCCAGCCCCTCCCATGATCATGCCGCCTAGATCGATCCAGATTCCATCGAGGCAGTCCCACAGCGCCCAGTCAGATCCCCTCTCGAGAACATGAATCCTGCCCTGATCGTCCAGAAGGGCGAAGGGATCTGATGTGATCACGCCACCCAAGCCGTACCAATCGCCCTCTCTGCGATCCCATAGCCCGTCGTCATCCCCCCTAACGAATGCGTGCATCTCTCCATCGGCATCCCTAAGCAGGAATGGGTTCGACTTGAGGAGGCCTCCATAGTGATTCCAGACCCAGGAGCCGGGGACGGGCACCTGGCCTGCCCCAACCTCCTCTACATCTCCCTGCAGCGCGATGATGGGGCCCGGTTCCCCCGCGGTAATCCTTCCCTTTGCCTCCGCAGCCCTCGCGGAGTATCTCGCATCGCCGCGGATGGCGTAGATGAGGACATCATCGATCGCCTCCACATCCTGGCCTGCCTCCATTCGAAGGGTGGAGGCGTTCATGACCGATGAGAGGCGCCCTGAAGATAGGTAGGAGTATGCCGTCTCCCTAGAGCTTGCCGCCTCCGCCGCAGAATACGACTTGGAGTCAAGGCTTTGAGAATGAAACGCCCCCCAGGCGGAGGCATCTCTTTCGGCCGATGCGATGAATATCCCGGACATGTCCCCGTCACCGTTCTGTCCCCCCGTGATCTTGGCTCTTTGATCCCCATATCCGGCCTCTGCCGAGGCAAATCCTATGGAGCCCGATGTCCGGACATTCCCGATGGACCATGCCTCGCCCTCCCGAAGGGCGATGAGCTGCTCGCAAGAGAGCGCTCCCTGAAGCACCCCTGCCCTCTGGGAGGCCTCCCTGGATCGAGCGCTGCCAGAGACCTCGGCCTCAGCCATGCCTCCTGCCAGAATGGACTGATCAAGGACCGCGAGATCTCGTGAGATATAGCTCGATGTTGCAGCATCGATATCCCCTTGGGCGATGAGCTGAGACGATAGGGCGAGGAACCCAGCTTCGCCCCTCATGGTCATCGAATTCTCTCCTCCACCCATCAGACTTGCCGAGGAGGATACCGCCTCTTCTCCAAGGGAGATGCTCTGCTGGACGGCTGCAGAGGAATCGAGGTCGTACACTGTCTCCATTGAGAGGGCGCCTGCCGCACCGCCGGATTGGCAGCCGAAGGAGAATGCCATGGCCGAAGGCAGGGCTAGCGCCAATAACATCAAGCATAGGGGGGGCGGTATTCGCATCATCATCTCCTCGTTCCCTCAATAATGGACCTCAATCTTCTTATAATCTTTCCATAAGATGAAGTCGGTCGATCGAGTCGTCGTCGATGAATGAGTAAGAGATCGTTCCTGCATGGGATGGGCTTACATACATCAAGAAGTCTGGGAGAAGCGGCCATTCGATCTCTGCCCTGGCGGAGACGGAAGGTCGAGGAGAGATGGAAGATCGAGGAGAGACGGATATTCGGTCGGCATCTCGCCATCGCGCACAATTAGAATATCTAATTTAGTTTAATGATAATAACATAAATACTCTTATTGGATTTCAGTAATTCAATATTAATTTCATATGAATACTAAGGTAGGGGCGCTAAATGGAGGGATTAAGCGGAAACGTTGCGTCGCAAAGTTCGAAATCGGTCGATTTAATTGACGGATACCGCAATTATTTTCGATAAATACCATCGAGATCCGGTTGGCATCCGATATATCGGCGCATCCGCCCAAAAGGGGCGCTTTTGATATCCCCATTACATTCATGGCAATATGCCAATTTGGATCTATGCTCGAAATCAATAAATATTTTTATTAGTCCATATAATTTTTGGACGGTAAACTATTTATTTGATTTGTTGAAGTGTATTATTCCGTGGAAGCAATAGAGGGTTTGGGGGAATACTCCCAGCTAGATCTGGGCAAAGCGCTCGTTAGGTTCAGGCGGACGCTTCAGGCTGCCCAACGCAGCTCTATCGACGTCAAGAACAGCTACGACTTCTACGTCCTGGCCTTTAAGGAGTTTCATAGGGAGAACCTGGCTGACGCCTTCCTCTACTACGACAGGGCAAGCTACGAGCTCACCGCGGCGATGAACGACTCAAAGCTGGATCTGAAGGGCTTCAGGCTCCAAAGCGCTCGTACCATATCCTTCTTCTTCAAGCTATACGGCCTCTATGCCGTGGTTTATGGGATACTGGCGGCGCTGCTATTCGGATTTCTGATATATCGCTTCTCCGGACTGGAGATGCTCGACGTCCCCCTCTGGAGCTCTTTCTTCGCCGGACTCGGGTCCTCCGCTCAGATTCTATCAGGGGTGGCAGACGACATACGCAAGGAAGGCATGGTCATCAGGTACAAGAGGGTATGGTACATGATCCTTCCAGTGCTCAGCCTGATCTTTGGATATATGGCATATCTCCTATTCAGCAGCGGCATGGTGGCCTTTAATGTGAACTCCCAGAGCCAGTCGTTCTCCACGATGTTCATCTGCTTCCTCACCGGCTTCTCCACCAACTGGCTGATCGATCAGCTATCGAAGCTCTCCAAGAACATCTGAATCGATGATCTGAATCGCATCGATCCGAATCGCATTCCCTTTAAAAGAGAGGAGGGATGCTTCACCCCTCCTGTATCAGCTCCGCAGGGTCCATCCTCTCGCTCGACCATGCCTCGTCCAACCTCTCGATCTCGCTGCCTCCAAGGCTCAACGTAAGATCCCTCAAGTGAAGGCGAGAGCTCCTCGAGAGCATTAGGAACTTCGTGGGGTTGAAGTCCAGGACGATCGTATGGTTTCCAGGCTGAAGCATCTCCATCTTGGTATCGCTATCGATCTCACGATCCTGGTCGTCCTCGAGGACGCCCTTCAGCTCATAGATCCCGGGCTTCACGACCACGAGCCCCACGGCGATCTCCACCTTCTTCACCCTTCCCCAGGATCCCTTCATCTCAAAGCTGCCGTTCAGGTATGCCGATGGTGGCTGGAACTCCTCGGGGGCCTTGTCGATGCTCTCATTTCCATCCCTTTGATCGATCAGCTCACCCAACTCGTCGTATAGAAAGAGAGGTCCAATCTTCAAAGGTCCGCAATTCGCCCGCCTCCAGACGTCCACTCCGCCTGCCTCGAGCAAGATCAGCTCATCGCCCTCGACCATCTCCGTCCTCCAGAGCCAGTCAACCACATCCCCATTGCAGTCGACGAGAGCCCCCTCCAGGCGATAGACACCGGGGATTGCCGCCTCGACCTCGACCCCTATGATCAGCTGGTCGATGTATCCATCCCCATCACGGTCGAAGGTCTCCATCTGAGAGATCCCCATCACAGAGGCCCCCGCCACGGTCAGGCTGACAGGTATGAGATGCGATCCGTCCTCCCATTCGAGCTTGATGAAGCCATCGAACCTGCCCCCCAATGCATCGGAGGGAAGATCAATGCGAGCCTCCAATGTCGCCATCTCCCCGCTCTCGAGGCTGGACGGCCCCCGGACAGATATCCAAGGCCAATCCTCCTGGGAGTAGATGATGATATCCAGGTTGAAGGGCTGCTTGCCCCGTTTCACCTCGTAGCCTCGAACCTCCACCTTCCAGGCCCCAGGCTCGGGATTGAAGTAATTCACCTCCTCCTCCTGGGTGAATCCCTCGGAGCTCGCCACCAGGTCGCCATCCGGCCCGTAGAGACGCAGGTCAAGATCGCTCGACTCCTCCACCCAGTCGAGCCTGATGTTGAGCCTGCTCGTATCCTGGGCGATCAATACCGCCTCTTCCCACACCCCATCGTTTCCCACCTCGCCCTCCGTACTCGAAGGGGCAGCCTTCTCGGCAACTCCCGAGGTCGCGAGGTCGGCCATCCCCGGCCCAAAGTTTGTGACGCTGAAACTGGCTTCAACGCTCTCCCCTCGCTGCACAGCCCCCAGGTTCCATCGCTTCGGGGAGCTGTCCAGATAGGCTTGGTTCACGTTGAGCGAGTAATTGACCGGCTGGGTGAGGTTTCTCCCGTGGACGGCAACGATCCATCTTCCCGAGGGAGGATCTGATATGTCGACGTTCTCTTGCAGTGTCGATTCATTGCTCGTATAATACTCGCTCGTTGGGGCAAGCATGAAGATGTCGAGATCGGCAGCATCAATCCAGCTGAGCCGGGCCTCAAGGCGATCCATGCCTGTTGGTATCTCCAGGAAGTAGTAATCCCACTGGTTTCTATCGAGCAAGCCAGCAACCCTGCCCTGCCCTGCCACGATCGGCATCGGTCGAGCTACTTCCACGCTTGTTGGGATGGAAAGTATCACCTCGCCCCCTTCCAGGATCTCGATCTCGCCACGATAGAGCCCAGGGGGGGTGGCGTTTGGAACGTTCACAGTTGCGCCAAATACCCTCTGGCCGTTTTCAGGGATGTTCCCGCCCATGGGCTGGGCGGAGACCCAGCTGGAGACCTGGCCGGTCACCACGGTGCTGAGGTTGCTCCTCGCTCGATTGGTGAAGAAGACGAACCTTGTTGTCCAGTCCTCGTCGTTTGGAGCCATGGCATAGATCTTCTTCTGGGCCTCATCCGCCCCTGCATCCAGGCCGGGGGAGATGGCCTTTCCGCCGCTTGGAAAAGCCCATCTTCCGGCGATCAAACGGTCAGGCATGACGCCACAAATGCCATCGTCGAGGATCTCGTATGAGCGATAGGCATCGATCAATCCTGCGCCCTGATAGTACGGCTCGTACTCCTCGCCGAGCGTGTTGTTCAGCTTTCGCGCCCCCCTGGTCATTGTCGCCTTGATCCCCGCAGGCGTCATGTCGGGCTCGGCCTGGAGGAGTAGGGCTGCAACGCCCGCTGCAACGGGCGTGGATATGGATGTCCCCGACTGCTTGGCATAGTATACATCGATATAATCGGGCTCCTCAAGCCCGGGGGGGACGGCGGAGACGACGTCCACACCTGGAGCGAGGACGGTTGGCTTCGTCCTGCCGTCCCTCGTGGGACCGGATCCGCTGAAGGATGCCACATGATCCTCGCAGTCGCTCGCACCGATGGTGATCACCTTGACGCCGTCACCTGGCGAGTCTATACATCCCCAGATGGCGAATGTGGCAACCACCATCAGTATGAGCAATCCTTCATCAACCGTTATTCCCAGCCGAGACACAGACGACCACTCCTGACTCCATTGCATTGTCCGCGGCCATTGTCACGGGGGGGTTGGTCTCCCCCAGGCTCGTGCCGCCCAAGCTCAGGCTCAGCACGTCGGCGCCGTTATCGAGCGCCCACTCTATACCCGCGATTATATCCGAGGGCTTGCCGTTGCCAGTGCTGTCTATAACCCTCACATTGAGGAGGGTTGCCCCAGGAGCGACCCCCCTGTACTTCCCGCCGGAAGCTGCCCCCGATCCCGCGATGATGCCAGCGCAGAGGGTGCCATGCCCTAGCAGGTCTCTTGTGGTCTCCTCGCCCTTCACGAAGTTGACCTCACCGACCACCTTGCCGGTGAGGTCGGGATGGTTCTTGTCTATCCCCGAGTCGAGGACAGCCACAGTGACACCGCTTCCGTCCAGGCCTTCTGCCCAAAGCCGATCGGCGTTGACCGCAATCGAAGGGCAGACCAGCCTCGATTGACCGTTCCCTTGGCCGAGCGGCGCCGCTACCTGGACGATGCCGTCGAGGTAGACCCGCTTGATATCCTGCCTCTGAGCAAGCCCCCTGATCTCCTCGGGGCTCGCCGTGATCGCCGCCCCATCGATCAGGTGAAAGGTGCGATCCACACTGAGCCCATCTAGCGTAGGAAGGGCTCCCTCCTGGAATATGGCTATCACCGGTATCTCCTCATCCCCTCCAACCATCCTCTCGATCAGGGCGGGCTCTATCTTCATCTCCTCCTGACCACCATCTAGGATCCCTTGGGCCATCCAGGAGGCCGCAGTGATGACGGCGACGATCAGTATGAGACCTGCCGCATGGGGCGGCATAAATCCACTCTTCTCCATGTATCAAACCACCCGGCGGAGAGCACAACTCCCCTTGACATGCCAAAATCTATACTTTGGGCGAAAGGAGATAATGCTAAATAAACCTGCGCTCCTCAATGGCTGGATGATCTATGCGGGCCTGACGACCGACATCCTTTGGCTGAGCCTGTCACTGTTATTGCTCTCAGCCTTGGCCCGCATGGAATGGATCGGCGTTCCTGGCTGGCTGCTCTTCGCCCTCTACTGGACGAGCCAGATCGGCCATTACATCGGGATAGATGACTACTTCAACTCCATCCTCGCCATGGGAGCTGCGCTTTTCTGCATCACCATGGCCTGGATGGTCTTGAAGAGGGGCTTTGCCACCTCTTCCTGCCTCTGGGCCAGCTATGCTGCCGCCATCTGCGGCATCCTCTACTTCCCCTTCGCCGAGATCGAGGTCCTCAACTCGTGGCTGATCGGCGAGACCGCCATCCTCACAGCCAACTTCCTCGCGCTCCTGAACATTCCCGTGGCAATGGTCTCGTGGAACACGCTTGCCATAAACGACCGTTCGGTGGAGATCGTCCTCGCCTGCACCGCAATAGAGAGCATCGCCCTCTTTGCAGGCATCATCCTATCGGTTGCGGCGCCGAAGAGCCGCAGGATCTTCGCCGTGGCTCTATCCACATCCGCCATCTACATCCTTAACATCGCGAGAAACGCCTTCGTCCTCCTGGCATACGGCGAACAGTGGTTTGGAGAAGAGAGCTTCTACCTCGCCCACAACGTCATTGCAAAGATCGGATCCACGCTTGCCCTCTTGATCATAGCTTATGCGGTCTTCTCGATTCTGCCCGAGCTCTTAAAGCTGATCGACGACTTCACAAGGGAGATCCGACAGCCCGGCAGAGGGATGGCATGAGGCTTGCGAGAGGTTCTGCTGCCTGGATCACAACGCCGATCGTCCTCACCGCAGCCCTAGCCGCTGCTGGACAGTGGTGGGGTTCAGCCCTCGCCCTTGTAGGATCGGCCTTCATGGTATTCTTCCATCGGGACCCCGATCGCATCCCGGAGGGGGACGGCATGCTCTCCCCTGCAGACGGCATCGTCGTCGTGGCAGAACGGGGCAAGTTGGCGATATTCATGAACGCCCATAACGTTCACGTGAACAGAGCGCCCCTGGACGGCCTTGTGAGGGCAATATGCCCCACGAAAGGCGGACACGCCCCGGCCTTCCTCGCCCGATCCATTGAAAATAGGCAGAAGCGAATCGACTTTGAGACGGGGGATGGCCCCATGCAGGTCCATCAGATTGCAGGCTTCGTCGTCAGGCAGATAGTCACCTACATCCATCCGGGAGATCCTGTGAGGAGAGGGGAGCGCATAGGGATGATACGATTTGGAAGCCGGGTCGAGGTGACGATGCCCCCCGGATATCAACTGGTGGTCGGCCGGGGAGACCGGGTCTTAGGAGGGCAGACGGTGATAGCGGTGAAACTGCCATGAACCTCCTCGAAGCCTTGAAGCTTGCGGATATCTGCTCGCTCATCAATGCCCTCCTGGGCTTTTTAGCCCTCTTGATCTCTTGGGGTGGGAGGTCGGATCTGGCCGTGGTATTGGTCCTCGCCGCGGCTTCGGTCGACGGCCTCGACGGATTCGCATCTCGTCGGCTGGGACGGGGCCGCCTTGGGGGGGATCTCGACTCGCTCGCAGACCTCGTCTCCTTCGGGATAGCTCCTCTTGCCATAGCCTACTCGGCGTATGAAGGGCTCTGGACCGTGGGGGCCGCAGGCTGCCCCTATATCGTCGCAGCAATACTCAGACTTGCCCGCTTCAACGTATCCCCTACAAGCGCAGCCCTCTTCGAGGGCCTTCCGATAACTGGGGCTGGGGTCATGGTTGCAATCAGCATCCTCTTTAGGTGGCCGCTTCTGACGATGCTCCTCTTGATCCTCCTCTCGTTGCTGATGGTAAGCGCGGTCCCCTATCCCAAGGTTCGAAGTCCAGGGGCCATCATACTGGTTGTCTCCGTACTCATCCTGGCTGCGGCAATCGGCTGTATCCTCGGAGATGTATATCGATCCGGCCAGGTGCTCTTCATTGCGATCTCGGCCTATCTGGCCTATCCGGTGGTGAGACAATTCCAACAAAACGAGAGATAGCCGCTTTCGAAGCAGGAATCAAGCTTGGAGCCCTCTACCATCAGTTCGTGGGCTCTCCAATCAGCACCGAGACGGCCTCGAGCCTGGAGAGGGCGATCGAGGAGGCAATCTCGCTCCAGCCCTACGTCTCCGAGGTCCGGGTCAGGATCGACAAGGGGATGCTCTCCTCAAACGTCTTCGGCTACGGCGAGCTCCAGGGCCGAATGATCCATGCAGAGGTCACTATCGCATACGAGAATGCAATTGTTAGGGCAGTGCTCGATTACGATCCGTCCACAGACTACCCATTGATGCGCCTCCTCGATTGATGCAACGCTCCGCCCCAGCTCACCCCAAAGAGCAGCGCAGCAGAGACCGCGATCCCCAGGAGGGGATAGCTCTTTCCAAAGATCAATGCAATGCCTCCTCCTCCAACCAATGCGGCAAGCGCGCCGTTTGAAGAGAGACCCAGTCGCTCTCGATGGAACCCTGCAAGCAGTGGGACCAGAAGGCCGCTAGTGAATACAGTGTATGCGTAAAGAAGGGTTGAGATGATCTCTGGGGCAGATAGGGCGACTGCAAGCGAGACAAATCCAAGGAGGACGACGGTTATGCGAGAGGCCAAAAGGAGGCCACGGGGGCTCTCATCTGGCCGGATGGATCGATAGATGTCCATCGTCAATATGGACGATGCTGTGAGAAGCGTGGTATCGGCCGAGGACATGAATGCCGCAATCATTGCCGCTCCCACCAATCCTTGGGCGTTAGGTGACAGGAGATCTGCCATCAGCACTGGTAAGGCCTCCTCCGGCGCAATCCCTGGAAAGAGCATGCGAGCAGAGATCCCCAGGAGGGCTATTGCGATCGCCACGGGGACGAGGATGAGGGCTGATCTGAGAGCCGACCTGGAGGCTGTCCTTCCGTCCCTGGCAGAGAGGATGCGGGAGTAGATATCGGGGCCTATGAGATAGGTCGATCCGACGATCAATACGAGGGAGATGACATCACATCCCCCCATGGCGGGGGAAGTGGGGAAGCTCTGATCCCGGATATCGAGGCCTGAGCCGGGAACTGCGATCCAGAGAAGGGCGATGAGGCCGAAAGCCACGATGAACAGCTGGATGAGGTCGGTTCGAACGACCGAACGCTGGCCACCGTGCGCCGTGTATGCGATGAAGACGAGGGCAGACGCCGCCATCAGCACGCCTTCCCCTTGGCCGGTGAGCGCTCCTAGCACCTTGCCCGATGCCACGATCTGGACTGCGATTATGCCGATCCAGCTTACAACAACGATCAAGGAGGAGGCAAGCCTCATCCTCTGGTCGTAGAGGGATCCTGCTAGATGGGGAAGGGTGTAGCATCCGCTCTCCCTGATCCGTCCCGCGATGAGCGATAGGGCAAGAAGACCAAGGCAGCCGGAGAGCATCCACCAGGCGCCCGGAAGGCCGACCTTAAAGGCAAGGCCCGCCATTCCCAGCGTCGAAGAGGCCCCGAGTATCGTCGAGGTCAACGTCCCCGTGAGGAAGAGGTCTCCAAGCCTCCTTCTCGCAAGGAAGAACTCGGCCGGGCCCGAGGCCGATCCAAATGAGCCGAGGGCGAGGATGATCAGGAGGTATGCTACGATGATTATGATCGGGTCCATGGCAGGTCAGCCCTCCGCGGCATGCGTCGATCGGCCGAGGACATCGCCGATCATCTCGTGGCAACAATTGTCGACCATCTCCTGTCGAGTGGTTGACGATTATATAAATGCTTTCGGTGGGTTCGACGAGGCGTGGATCTGACGGATCTTGGATCTGACGGGGCGAGGATCGGATGAAGTGAGGATCCAATGAGGCGAAAACCTTTATATTCAATAAAATCTATTAAGAGAAGGGTGATATCATCCGCTTGGACCACTACATCATCAAGGCCTTTGCCGCAGTCCTCCTTCTAGCGCTCGCCATTCTCGAGCTGGCGCTAGGCCTGATCCACCTATTCCATTACGGCCTCCCCCTTCCGCTAGCCGTGGTCTTGATAGTCGCTGCGCTCTTCTTCGTCCTATCTGCCTCGTTCTTCGAGCGCTACGAGGTCGGATCGATCGTCCTCTCCATGCTCGTATCGATAATGGCAACGACCATCCTCGTCCTCGCGTCCGGCGGGATAATCCACTTCCTGACATTCGACGGGATCGGCTGGGAGGACCTGCTATCGAGCGTTGCCGTGAGCATGATAGTATCCATGGTGCTCCTCAACTACCTGAAGCGAAGCCTGGGGCAGATCGAGGGTTATTGATGGCGGATGCCGACGCTCCAAAGGATTAATACAATAGGGCTGCAACCGAATCGAGATGACCCTGGTGGACCCGTACGGCCGAAGGATTACAGGGCTTAGGATGGCATTGACCCCGAGGTGCAACCTCAGATGCATATACTGCCATCACGAGGGCGAGGTCTCCCCGGGAAGGGAGATCTCGGCGGAGACCGCGGTTAACCTTGCCCGGGCAGGGGCCGAGGAGGGGATGAGGGCAATCAAGCTGACGGGAGGCGAACCCCTTCTCAGGTCGGACCTCGAAAGAATTGTATCTGCATTGCCCGATCGTCTGGATATCTCCCTTACGACAAACGGCATCTTTCTGGAGGATCGTGCCCACTCCCTAGCCAGGGCCGGGCTCGATCGAGTCAACGTGAGCCTCGACTCTCTCGACCCTCGCATCTATCAAAGGATCACCGG
This sequence comes from uncultured Methanotrichaceae archaeon, assembly GCA_964632755.1. Classification (GTDB taxonomy): domain Archaea; phylum Halobacteriota; class Methanosarcinia; order Methanotrichales; family Methanotrichaceae; genus JAFGMR01. Next base: position 7,368 of record CAZWDT010000045.1, on the reverse strand, counting down.
CGGTGGGGCGAGCGATCTCGATTGCGTTATAGCCGGCATAGAGGCGGCGATCGATGCCGATCTCGACCCCATAAAGGTGAACATGGTCGTCCTTCGCGAGAACGAGAGCGAGGTCCCCAGGTTGATCGAGTTCACCAGGGAGAGGGGTCTCATCCTCCAGCTGATCGAGCTCTTGGACCTCAACGGCAATGGCCTTGGTGGGGACCTGGTGGCAATCGAGAAAGACCTCAATTCTAGGGCTGAACGGGTGGTCACGAGGGAGATGCATAGAAGGAAGAAGTACTTCCTCGACGGAGCTGAGGTCGAGGTTGTGCGTCCCATGGACAACACCGAGTTCTGCGCCCATTGTCATCGCCTGAGGGTGACATCCGACGGCAAGCTCAAGCCCTGCCTCCTTAGGTCCGACAACCTCGTCGATCTCGATGGCGCAGGCCCGGCCGAGATGGGACAACTATTGAGGGAGGCAACATCGAGGAGAGCTCCCTTCTTCTGTGATGAGTTGTCCTGTCACAGATGCTGATACCCGCGAGCCTCCAGCCTCTGCCTTCCGCTTGACCCCTCCATCCAGACGCCGGAGTCCACAACGACCCCGATTGGCGTCAAGGGGCAGGCATCCTCGGCTTCTTCCAAGCGATCCGGCCGGACGGTGAAGAGGAGCTCGAAGTCGCCGCCTGCATGGAGGGCGAGGTCGAGACCTTCTCCGGGAAAGAGCGCCTCGACCTTGGAGTCGATTGGAATATCCCCCTCCCGTATCAGAAAGCCTGCCCCTCCTGCATGGGCGAGGTCGTGTAGGGAGAGGGCAAGGCCGTCGCTGTTGTCCATCATCGAGGTAACCGCCCCAGAGAGCGCAAGGGCCCTTCCCTCTGCAAGCCGGGGCTGCGGCTCGAGCAGCCTTCGGGCAAGGTCGCCACAGCCGCCCTCCAAGAGGAACTTCAGCCCCCCGCCAGCCCCGCCAAGCGCGCCCGTCGTGCAGATGAGGTCACCGGGGCGGGCTCCCCGGCGGCGAAGGACAAGGTCCTTCTCCACCCGGCCGAGAGCCGTTCCGCAGACCGTGAGCTCCTGGTGAGAGTCGGTGTCGCCGCCAAGGACTGCGGTCTCGAAGGCGGAGGCGCAGTCCCTGAGGCCCGAGAAGAGGCCATCGACTAGATCGATCGACGAATCTTCCGGAAGTCCGACTGCGATCAAGAGGCCTAGAGGCATCGCTCCCATAGCCGCAATGTCGCTCAGGTTGACTGCGGCGCTCATCCATCCCATCTGCCAGGGGCTCGCAGCCTCGGGGAAGTCGGTCTCCCGATGGAGAAGGTCGGTGCTTACAACGAGAAAGTCTTTCCCTACATCGATGACGGCGCAGTCCTCTTGTTCTATCCCCCCGAGGATCTTCGATATACGGCGGATGAGGGCGCGCTCGCCTATATCGCTGCACTTCTGAGGCATGATGTACGACATTATTCGATCGATCATGAATAAGTTGGGGTGAACGGAGCAGCAGATTCGATCGATCCCGTCGCACTCCGCGGCCGTCGGGGGCTAGATCAGGCCCACGCTCCACAGCAACATTTAGGCCATCATAGCTACTTGGGGCCAGTTTGTAGCCGTCGGGGAAGATGGCGACGCTTTCATCTGATCGAACAAGAGCCGTCAGGCGTCGCCCCCAGCGCCATAGGGCGGCGGGCGCCCGCGAGCCCCTGCAGCGAGGCCCGAGGCCCGCGAGAAGCGGGATGCCTTCTCGAAAGACGAAGGGCAGGTCGGCGGCGGTGACCGATCCGATCATAACACGGCCCGAGAGACAGAGATGAACACGTACTATCTCTCCTTATTTAGCATAGAAAAAACTCGCGAGGCATGCTGGTTTTTCATCCATTGTGCATGGGCCTGCCGGGATCATGAACGTGTCAACCGCGAATGAACGCTAATGAACGCTAATATTTTCTTTAATTCCAGCGCATTTGCGGCCCCTCTGAGGGTTCATATAGGGCTTCCAATGGGGTTTAGGCGTTTTGAAGTTGACAATATGTCAAAGTGGAAGATTGGTTGCCTTCAAATAATTGAGCAGTTACTGATAATCAGCATCTCAAGCATCCTCTCGATATTAAGCAAGCACATTTATCAACCTTTAAGACGGACTGCTCGCTATGACAGATAAGGCATTGCCAACAATATGCGGCCTATATTGCGACTCTTGCGATCACCTCGGAGACGAATGCCAAGGATGTACAGAGCAACAGGGAAAGGTATTCTGGACGGAGTTCGTCAACATTGACTGCTGTCCCATATATGACTGCTGTGTAAATAAGCTCAATCTTCCGCATTGCGGCTACTGCGAAAAGCTAGTCTGCGACCTATTCACGAGGTTTCGCGATCCCGAGATGAGCGATGAGGACGTGAAGAGTTCTTTGGCAAAGCAGGAGCAGGAACTCCGAGCGAGGAAGGCCGCTATGCAATTAAAAAATAAGAGGAGGTGAGCTCAGAAGACGTCTATCGCAATCCAGTTGCTGGGCGTGTCGCTGATGGTGAAGATGGTTATATGCCTTCCTTGAGAATCCGCGTAGAACCAGATGTACTTGTACCCGGCAGAGGCCCAGCCGTAGTTATACATCTTGGTTGTGCCATCGGGGTAGAGCTCATAGAGCTTCATCGTCCCAGTCCTCGGCACGAACATCAGCTCCTGAACCCACCCTCCAAGCGGGCATGCGGTGTACCATGCCCAACCAACATTGGTATTTGCCCAGAGCATGGGGGATGAGGCTGCGAATCTGGTGGAGAAGGTAGTCCATGGCAGGAAGGTCCCGCTATAGTAAACCGCGGTTGGGGGGGTCTGTGCGCTAAAGGATAATACGGTCCTCTGCTCTCCTGCTGGAGGCGCATACGATTGGTAGACAGCCATTGGTGCTGTGCTCGGATAGGCGCCCACCGTGGAAGGGAGACCTGCCGATGACGGCCCAATCGAAGACGGCGCTCCCATGGAGTAGTCCGTTACAATGCCAGTTCCCGGAAATGTCGTTCCATCATACCCGTAGGCTGGAGCTACTCCCGGGGTCGTCGGATATGCGTAGGTCGGCGATCCGGGGTAGGCGTCGGTTGTGGGATTTCCATATATATCCTCGGCTGTGGCCGAAAAGATCAGCAGGCCATATATGCTCATGACCAACAATATGTGGGCTAATTTTGCTCTCATTCTCACACCATTCCTCTGTTCATATATCCTATCAGTCCTAATTAGTGACTATCGTTCGATTATCGGATAAAAGGGCTCGTTCCATGTGACTCCCATATGGGCCTCTTCGAGCATCTCGCTTCCCCGGATATAGCATCATATCAGTACCCTCCGATGACATCCCATGCCCCTGTGGCGTCGATGAAGCGAACTTGCCTCCTCTGGGCATCCTCAAGAAGGGCCCTGAAGGTGAAGGGGTACATGATGAGGTACTCGTTGCCGTCGGTTGTGGTAACCGTGATCGGCATGACGAAGCGGCCCCAGGACCAGAGGATCATCTCGAATCCGCGGCTGGGATCGGTGCTGACGTGCTCGGGGTGCTCGAATGTTTCGTGCATCGAGTACTTGACCGACTTGACCCGGGAGATCTCAGGGCCGGTTACGTAGACCCATATCTTGAAGACCTGGCGGCCTTCGCTGTTCCTCGTGTAGTAGACGCACCTCTTGACAGGGTCCACTGCCTCGGTGACTATCTGGATGTTGGGCTCGCGATCGACTGCCCCCCTCAGATCGGCAGCGACGATGACACCCTGCAGGACCTGGACCTCTTTGGCTCCAAAGGAGTAGCCCGGCTTCTCCGCCGTCACCTGATAGGATCCAGGAGCCACTTCAAGACTGAACTTCCCCGAGGCATTCGCGCTGAAGGAGTGGTCCTCATCGGCCCCCTTCACAAGCACGGTGCAGGCGAGGGGATTTTCGTTACCGTCGGAGACCATCCCCTGGATCGATCCCTGCGCTTGCGAGAGGCTGTAGTTCGGCGGAAGCGATACTCCCCTCTTATCAGCCAAATCTCCGATATCGACGAAGACCTCGCCCAACGATTCATGTACCGGTCCTCCCGGATGGTCTGCGTTCCAGTCGAGGTTCAGCCAAACTCCACGATCATCTTCGTTCATATGCACATAAACCATAGGGCAGCGGTAGCGGCTTCTAAGCCAGGAGAGGAGTGCAGTCGTCTGATCCTTGTCCGATTGGCCCACGTAAACCTCGGCATAGGCGTGGCCTCCTCTCTCGTCGTAGGCCATGACAATCCTCGTCGTGCCTCCGATCGCCTCGATCAAGGAGGCCATGAGTATTGCGAAGTCGTCGCAGTCACCGGCCCCGGCAACGGTTGCGTTATCCCTTTTGGCAATGCTCTCGGCAAGCGTTATTGTCTCGCTTGCCGGGCTGAAGAAGTCCACCCCCCTTGGGTCCGATGTGTTCCTCCAGTTATCCTTAACGAAGTGATAGATGGAGCAGAGTTGCTGAACGTTGTAGCTTCCCGAGAACTGGCTTGCGATCTCGACCGCCTTGTTGCGGGTGATGGGGTTCGTGGGGTCGACCGCAGCTTTGATCTTCGCCTTCTTTATGCTCACATCTTCTTTGGGAAGGGAGACCTCGGGCGACTCAGAAGGGCCAGAGCCGGATGATCCCGGACCCTGCATGGTCGGAAGGCCGGCCATTGCCCCCTCTTCAGTCAGCTGGCTTGAGGAGTCTCCAATCTCCACTATTCCAAGCTCGTCGAAGGCGCAAGGGATGTCCGCTCCCAGGGCCGGGGCTGCAAGGGCGAGGATGGAGAGCAGGGCGATTGTGGGAATGATTGGCAGAGACGAGGCCCGTCTGCGATCCATCTAAGCCGCTCCCTGGTCGCTTAGCCCATCATCCCCCCAGCCGAATACATCCCCCAGGGTGAAGCCAGTCTCGATCACATACTCTTGCGATCCGGATATGGGGACCTCCCTCTCCTGGCCGGTCGAAAGGTCCGTCGAGATCTGCTGGAACTCGTAGCCGGTCCTCTCTGCCGTGATGCGGTAGCTGCCTGCAGGAAGCTCTACCCGGTAGCTTCCCCGGTCGTCGGTCATGGCCATCTGCTCCTGGCCCCGCTCGTCTGTGAGGATCACCGTTGCGACCATCGGCAGGCCGCCCGAGGAGAGGACCTGGCCCCTTATCACGCCGTAGGATTGGCTGGATGAGGAGGCCCCGAAGCCCGGCGGAAGCGCGGGGGCTGCTGTCGTGTACTCCTCCCGGATCATCAGAACAACGTGCCTGTTCGCGTTGTAGAAGGGGCCCCCAGGATGGTCCGCCGACCAGTCGAGGTTGAGCCAGACCTCCTGGCTTGCAGGATCCACATGGGTGAAGATCTGGTCTGAATCGTACTCGCTCTTCAGCCAGTTGATCTTCTCTCGCACATGGCTTCCCGGGTCATTGAGACTTCCGAGATATACCTCGGTGTAGGCATGGCCTGCGTTGGTCCCGTAGGCGAAGATTATCCTGGTGCTCCCGCCTATCGCCTCGATCAGGGCAGACATGAGTATTGCGAAGTCGTCGCAGTCACCTGCGCCGACGCAATCCAGCTCCTTTCCAAGATGGAGGGTGTTCGATGCCGAGCTGTAGTAGTCAAGGCCGCGGGGATCGTTGACGTAGCTCCATCCGTCCTTCAGGTAGCTGTAGATGGATGAGATCTGGTCGATGTTGTAAACCCCAGGGAACTGGGCGGCAATTATCACGGCCGCGTTCCTGGTCGCCTCGTTTTCCACATCCACCTTCTGATTGATCTCCTGCTTGATCTCGCCAAGCTGCCTGCTGTTTCCTGAGCCTGCCCCGCCGGCAACGGGAGCTGCGCCAGTTAGGACGTCGACCTGGTCCGACTCGTCGTATTGAGCGATCAATGGAACATTTGGCAGATACTGAGATGGGCCTGATGCCACGAGGGCTGTCTCCTCTCCGGTCGCGGATTCCAGGAGGGGCGGGCCGTCGTCGAGGGACTGGATGCCGTCAGCGCCGAAGACACAGGGGACGTCGGATGCAGTTGCAAGGCCGCAGGTGAGATAACAGAAAAGAACGATCGCAAGGGAGATGCAAGGGAGACGAGACATTTCTGATCAGCAATGTATCAGCAATATCAATTTAAATCACTTTCTATGGTCCAGGGCATATCGGCTACCTGAGGCCCCGGGCCCAGAGGGCTACCCCTCCCCGGACGAAGGCGCTTCTCTCGGGCGGCCCGCGCTATCGGGCCGCGTCCCAGAGCCTGACCTGGCCATCGGCGCTGCCGGATGCGAGCGTTCTGCCGTCGGGGCTGAATGCGACGGCGTTCACGCTGCGGGAATGGCCTTCGAGAGATCGCAGCTCCCTGCCTGAGTTCACGTCCCAGAGCTTGACCGTGTAATCGTTGCTCCCGGATGCGAGTGTCTGGCCGTCGGGGCTGAATGCGACGGCGTTCACGCTGCGGGAATGGCCTTCGAGAGATCGCAGCTCCCTGCCTGAGTTCACGTCCCAGAGCTTGACCGTGTGATCCAAGCTCCCGGATGCGAGTGTCTGGCCGTCGGGGCTGAATGCGACGGCGTTCACGTAGCTGGAATGGCCTTCGAGAGATCGAAGCTCCCTGCCTGAGTTCACGTCCCAGAGCTTGACCGTGTTATCATAGCTCCCGGATGCGAGCGTCCCCCCGTCGGGGCTGAACGAGACGCTTCTCACAACCCAGGAATGGCCCGATAGGGTGCGAAGCTCCCTGCCTGAGTTCACGTCCCAGAGCTTGACCGTGTTATCATAGCTCCCGGATGCGAGCGTCCCCCCGTCGGGGCTGAAGGCGACGCTTCTCACCCTGCCGGAATGGCCCGACAGGGTGCGAAGCTCCCTGCCTGAGTTCACGTCCCAGATCTTGACCGTGCTATCCCAGCTCCCGGATGCGAGTGTCTGGCCGTCGGGGCTGAATGCGACGGCGTTCACGCTGCCGGAATGGCCTTCGAGAGATCGCAGCTCCCTGCCTGAGTTCACGGCCCAGAGCTTGACCGTGTAATCGTTGCTCCCGGATGCGAGTGTCTGGCCGTCGGGGCTGAAGGCGACGGCGTTCACGCCGCTGGAATGGCCTTCGAGAGATCGCAGCTCCCTGCCTGAGTTCACGTCCCAGATCTTGACCGTGCTATCCCAGCTCCCGGATGCGAGTGTCTGGCCGTCGGGGCTGAATGCGACGGCGTTCACGCTGCCGGAATGGCCTTCGAGAGATCGCAGCTCCCTGCCTGAGTTCACGGCCCAGAGCTTGACCGTGTAATCGTTGCTCCCGGATGCGAGTGTCTGGCCGTCGGGGCTGAATGCGACGGCGTTCACGCTGCCGGAATGGCCTTCGAGAGATCGCAGCTCCCTGCCGGAGTTCACGGCCCAGAGCTTGACCGTGT
>CAZWDT010000044.1:0-24635 GCA_964632755.1 uncultured Methanotrichaceae archaeon | reverse complement strand
GTGATAGGAGGCGCGCTCCGCGATGCCCGATGAGACTGGCCATGCTACTACTCTCGCCCTCGATATTATATCACATTTTCCAAAATCGACAGTTTTGCAATGGGGCATAAGGCTAATTAGAGATCTGGTCTCACCCCAAGCCGATGACACTGGATCACCTGGAGAGGCTCAAATGCCTGAAGAGGGGCATCTCGGGCATAAACCTGGACCCTCTGCAGCGCGGCGGGATCCTGACCCCCGAGGCGAGGGACGCACTGATGGAATGGGGAGACGGCTACTCGGTCTGCGACTTCTGCAATGGGGAGATCGACCGGATCAGGAATCCCCCCATCGAGGATTTCGTCCACGGCCTCCTGCCCGAGTTCCTGGGCATAGACGAGGTCAGGATCACACATGGGGCGAGGGAAGGGATGTACGCTGCCATGCACGCCATCTGCAGGCCGGGCGATGTGGTGGTCGTCGATGGAAACGCTCATTATACAGCGATACTGGCGGCGGAGCGAGCTGGCCTTGAGGTCGAGTACGTGCCGGCAAGCGGGGCTCCGGACTATCAGGTGATGCCGGCCGGATACGCCGATGCCTTTCAAAGGGTTAAGGATCGGGGGGGCAGGATCGGGATGGCCCTTCTCACCTACCCCGATGGAAACTACGGAAACATCGTCGATCCCCGAGAGGTATCGGCGTTCTGCCACGAGGAGGAGGAGGAGGTGCCCTTCCTGCTTAACGGCGCCTACTCGATTGGAAGGATGCCCTTGAATGCGAGGGATCTGGGGGTGGATATCATAGTTGGAAGCGGCCACAAGTCGATGGCAAGCTGCGGCCCTATAGGCGTGCTTGGGGCATGCGGAAGTTACGCAAAGCGCATCTTCGCAAAGTCCGCCCTGAAGAAGAACAAGGAGTTGGAGTTTCTGGGCTGCACGGCTCGGGGCGCAGGCCTGATCACCATGATGGCAAGCTTCTCCCATGTGGTGGAGCGAATTGGCCGGTGGGATGAGGAGGCAAAGAAGGCAGAGGCCTTCTGCTCGGCGTTTGAAGGGCTCGGCATCGTACCCCAGGGAGACCGGCCTCATCGCCACGATCTGATCTTCTTCGAGGCGGAGGTGCTCTATGAGATATCCAAGAAGGCCAAGAAGGGGCGCTACTTCCTCTATCGCGACCTCAAAGCAAGGGGCATATGCGGAATAAAGGCCGGGCTTACCCGCCGCTTCAAGCTATCAACGTACATGCTGAAAGAGAAGGAGATCGAGGCGGTAATCGATGCCTTTGCCGATATCATAGATTCGCATCGGGGCTGATTAAGGGGCAAGGGTTTTTAGGCCTGGGAGAAGGATATACATTGGGTTATCATGAGGTTATCCTTTATATTGATGGCCATGTTGCTATCCATCCCGCTCTTGCCAGCCCAGGATGGTGGGATCGAGGCCACCACGGTGATAAGCCTTCCCGTGGACTCGGTCACTATCTATCCGGACGGGCTCGTTGCGGTGAGGAGGACGGGCAGCATGGAGTTGACCGAAGGCCAGCATGACTTCGTGGTGGACGTCCCATCCTCCGCCTCGATGGATACTGTGCTCTTCCTTGTGACCAATGCCAGCGTGGAGCGCGTCATCTACGACAAACCTCCGATCTACACGCTGAACGTGCTGGAAGGAGGGCGGCAACGCTTCTCTTTGAGCTATCTGATGGAGGATGCCGCAGCTTGGTCTCCCAGCTACTCGCTCCACCTGCTAGAGAGCTCCATGGTGGTATCGGCGATGGCAGTCGTTGCAAACGACTTCGACGAGAACCTGGAGGATGTCTTGCTGAAGCTGGTATCGGGCCCGCCCCAGGAGAGGGAGGTTGGGTTGCGCTACGCCCTGGCCGAGGCAGCCCCTGAACCTGCCTACTACGATTCCGCTCCCAAAGCTGCAGCTCCTTACATCCCCGGGGCTGGAGGCACCTCGGGCCAGCAAGAGACCCTATTCGTCTTCCAGATCGAGAACAGGACCGACCTTGAGATGAGAAAGCCGGTTGGCCTGCCCCTCTTCGAAAAGATTGTGCCGCTCGATAGGATGCTGATATGGGACGCCTCGGCAAGGCCAGAGGGACCTGCAAAGGAGGAGATCAGGGCGAACAACTCCATGGACGTCCCCTGGCCTGCGGGCGATGCGATGCTGTATCGGGAGGGCGACTACCTCTCCGGGCTCCAGGTGCCATACACGCAGGTCGGCTCGAACGCCTCGCTCGACCTGGGGGCTACTGCCGACGTATCCGTCTCGAAGAAGCTCCTCGATTACAACATAAGCGAGGAGGTCAGAGAGGCAGGATGGAACTCAAGCCAAGCCTTCAAGGTGACGATCGAGAACTGGACGTATCGACTGGAGCTCGATAGCGCGGCAGATAAGGTTCTCCAAGTGGAGGTAAGCGACTCTCGCCCCATGAAGTCGGAGCTCATCGATGTCTCGCGTCCCCCCGATGAGACTACAGCGACCGGTCTGAAGTGGGAGCTCTCCTTGGACCCTCGAAGCAAGCAACTGATCGAGTACACGTACCGCGTTGTGAAGACGGAGGCCTGGGGGGGCTAAATCCCCCCTTTCCCCCCCTACTCCACGTTCACCCTCGTAGATGGTGCAACAACGAGCTTGGGCAGATGAACCTCCAGGACGCCGTTTTCGAACCTGGCCCGCACCTGTTCGGGCTTGACCTCTTCTGGGAGCTCGACCTTCCGGAAAAACCGCAGGCCCCTTTCCCGACGTGTGTACTTACCATCAGGCCTCCTCGCCGGCGCCTCCAGAAAAATCTCCTCCTCTGAGACTCTCAGATCGATCTCCTCCTTGGCCACCCCGGGAAGGTCGATCAATGCAACGATCTCCTCATCATAGTCGAGAATGTCGACCTCTGCCTTCCTTTGACCCATTGCCATCTCCTTCACCTCCATGAACCGGCGGACGATTTCTCCCTCATCCGCCTGGACCTTCCAAAGGCCCCGAGTAAGGCGAGCTCCGCGAGCTGCACTAGCGCCCCCCACTTGGCCTCTGCAGTCATGGTTCTCCTGCGGGGCGCGGACGATTTAACACTTGCCTCGCCACACGGGGCTGCGCCTTCGGGTGATATCTCTCCTTATTTCAACCGCGAATGAACGCCAATGAACGCTAATATTTCCTTTCTTTTGCGTGCATTTTCAGTTACACCCAGGGTTTATGTAGCGCTTCCATCGAAGTTTCAGCGCGTACAAGTTGACAATACGTCCATGTGAAATAGTATTAACCTTCAAGCAATTGAGCAGTTGCCGGGCGATTCACCGACAGAGCGAAGATATGATATGGGATCGAGGGCAAAATAAGCTGGGGGATTGTTGTTGAAAGAAGCCATGTTCTACGAGCGGTTGGATGGGGACGTTGTAGCTTGCGGCCTTTGCCATCACTTCTGCAAGATAAAGCCGGGACACCGGGGCATATGCGGAGTTAGAGAGAACCAGGATGGGAGATTGCGGTCGCTGGTCTACGGAAGATTGATCGCCATGCATCTCGACCCGATAGAGAAGAAGCCCTTCTACCACTTCCTGCCAGGAAGCCAATCTTACTCCATAGCAACCGTCGGGTGCAACTTCCGCTGCAAGCACTGCCAGAACGCCGACATCTCCCAGATGCCTGCCGATGAGGGCAGGATCGAGGGCCAGGAGGTGGAAGCAAAGGAGGTGGTGGCAGAGGCTTTAGCGCTTCGCGCGCGATCGATCGCCTACACCTATACCGAGCCCACTATCTTCATGGAGTACGCCATAGACGTTGCTCGCCTTGCAAAGGAGCATGGCTTGAAGAACGTCTTCGTTAGCAACGGCTACATGAGCAAGGAGGCCCTGGAGGCGGCTGCCCCCTACCTCGATGCCGTCAACGTGGATCTAAAGGGGGACGATCGCTTCTATCGAGAGGTCTGTGGCGCAAGGATCGAGCCGGTCAAGGAGAACATACGGCTGATGAAGGAGCTCGGCATCTGGGTGGAGGTGACAACATTGGTCATCCCTGGCTACAATGACTCGACGGCCCAGCTTCGAGAGATCGCCGAGTTTCTAGCCGGTGTCGATTGCGATATTCCCTGGCACATCTCCGCCTTCTATCCCACATATAAGCTGACCGATACAAGACGGACCCGCGCCGAGGATCTGAGGATGGGCCTGGAGATCGGCCGCGCTGCAGGCCTCAGGTATATCTATGCCGGAAACATTCCCGGCGAGAGCGATCATACCAATTGCCCGGCCTGTGGAGAGATCCTGGTGGAGCGCGTGTCCTTTCGCGTCATGAAGAGCGCCCTCGTTGATGGGAAATGTCCGGCCTGCGGCGAGCCAGTGGCCGGGATCTGGTGACCTCCCCTATCCTTTAATATCCGATCGATGCGCCAATCGCACCTATGTCATTTGCAAGCGTGGATGAGGCACTTCTGGAGGTACGCCAGGGACGCCCCCTCGTTGTCCTGGACGACGAATCGCGGGAGAACGAGGGCGACCTGGTCGTTGCTGCGGAGAAGGCGACGCCCGACCTCATCAACTTCATGGCCAAGCACGCCCGAGGCTTGATCTGCGTTCCCCTCTCAGCATCCAGGGTGGCCGAGCTTGGCCTTCCCCTGATGACCCAGAACAACACCGAATCGATGGGAACAGCCTTCACAGTCTCCGTGGACGCTCGAAGTGGGGTCACAACTGGGATCTCGGCATATGATCGGGCGGCAACGATTGGCGTGCTGATCGATCCGATCTCTCGCCCTTTCGACCTCGTCTCGCCAGGCCACACCTTCCCGCTCCAGGCGATGGAAGGCGGAGTGCTTCGAAGGGCCGGCCACACCGAGGCTGCGGTCGACCTCGCCCGGATGGCCGGCTTGCAACCGGCGGGCGTGATCTGCGAGATCATGGCCGAGGACGGGACGATGGCCCGCCTTCCAGTGCTGGAGGAGTTCGCAGAACGTCACGCCCTCAAGATGGTCACCATCGAGAGCCTGATACGCTACCGCATGAAGCGGGAGCGCATGATCAGAAAGGTCTCCGAGGTGGAGATGCCAACCGAGTACGGCAACTTCCAGGCAGTGGGCTATGAGAGCCTCCTCGATGGCCAGTGTCACATCGCCCTGATCGCTGGCGATCCCGCATCACCCAATGCCCTCGTTCGCGTGCACTCCCAGTGCCTAACAGGCGACACCTTCCGCTCGAAGCGCTGCGACTGCGGCGAGCAGCTCTCGCGAGCGCTCCAGATGATAAGCAAGAACGGATGCGGCGTCCTCCTGTACATGCGCCAGGAGGGCCGAGGAATCGGCCTTGCCAACAAGCTTCGTGCATATCATCTCCAGGACCTTGGAAGCGACACTGTGGAGGCAAACGAGAGGCTGGGCTATCCGGCCGATCTTCGCGACTACGGCATAGGCGCTCAGATCCTCGTCGACCTCGGCGTGACCAGGATGAGGCTTCTCACAAACAATCCCAAAAAGATCATCGGCCTCGAGGGCTACGGTCTGGAGATAGCCGAGAGGGTCCCCCTGGAGATCGCCCCCACCCACCAGAACAGAAAGTACCTGGAGACCAAGAGGGACAAGCTCGATCACATGCTGCTGTTGGGAGAGGAGAACGCCCCCTGAGCCGTCCCGCGGCTACGCGGCCCCGCACGTCACAAGCTCACGCCAGCATTATGACGAGGGGAAGCGTGATCAAGGAGATTATGAAGGTGATGATCACGAGGGCTGAAGCCAGCGCCCCGTCGCATCCATAGCGATCGGCGAAGAGGGCGACGATGGCTCCTGAGGGCATGGCTGCCAACATCATGAGTACCTCGATGTCCTCGACTGGCAGCACCTCATTAAGGCCGAAGAAAAGGGTCAACAAGGGATTTGCGATCAGCTTTAGGGCTATTACCGCAAGCGAGCTGATCCCCAAGAGCCGCAGTGATATGGGCCTTAACATCAGGGCAATTGCCAGGGTCACGAGCAAGGTGAGTGAGCCCTCTATCACCTGGAGCAACCGGATTAGGACATCGGCAAGTGCTCCTTCCAAAGATGGATGGGTATAGGATATGATCAGCGCAAGGATCAAGGAGGCGGTGATGGGGGAGAAAATGATGTTCATCAGGTCCCCTTTTAAGCTTCCACCTTCGCCCTTGCCGTAGTAGATGGCAATGGCCATCCCCAGGACGAAGGCGGGAACTGCCGAGCCGAGCCCTGCCACCAGCGCGGCCTCTGAGAGCAGGCGGGGATCGTTGGGGAAGGTCTGGAGCACAAGGGCGTAGCCGAGGGTGGCGGCGTTTCCAAAGGACGAGACCAAAATGAAGGAGCCCATCTGCGGGCGCGACAGATGCAGCAGGCGGCCGATCGCCCACGAAAGGATCAGTAGGATCAATAGGGATCCCAGCATTGCCTCCAAAGCCAGGAGGTTAGTAGCGCCTATGCCCTGGCGGGACAGCTGCAGAAGGATCATGGCCGGCACGGCCACGTCGGTTACGAGCCGGCTGAGGAGCGGCCGGTCCCCAACGGAGATGGTTCCCCGCCGCCTTAATACGAGCCCCAGGAGGACAAGGCCGCCAATGACCGCAAGTGACCTGATCACCGAGTATTCCAGGGATGACATGATATATAAAAAAATTAGACGATATTCTTCGTATCTTTGGATATCTTCGAGCGACCGCCCCGCATCACCCTAGCCGCATCGATCCGCCCGCACTATTCAAGCTGCATCGCCCTTGCCCAATCACTCTATCGTCACCCGCTTCCTGACAGTGACCTCCTCCTTTGGAAGCGTTATCTCGAGGACGCCGTCCTTCAGACTGGCCTTCGCCTCGTCCCCCATTACAGAGACAGGAAGCTTGACCATCCTCTCGTAGCGGGTACAGGTTCTCTCGCGGCGGTGGTACTGCTCGTCAGAGGTCTCCGTCTCACGCACGGCTTTGACGCTCAGCTGGTCGTCGGCGATTGTGATCTCCACATCGCTTTTATCAACGCCGGGAAGGTCCATCGTCACAACCAGATGCTCGTCGCTCTCGACGATATCGGCAAGGGGCATCATGCTCTCCAATGAGAGCCCCTTTCCCGTGGTCGTCTCGAACTCCTCCATGATCTTGTTCATTCGGTGCTGGATCTGCTTATACTCCTCAGGGTATCTGTTCTCGAGCTCCACGCCCACGTCCTCCACGAACCGGTTCATCCGCTTCTGGAGGCGCTTGATCTCATCTACTGGTATTAGTCCGGCCAATTCAATCGCCCCACTTGACAGTTATGTGGACCTTGAAACCATATCATCCTTGCGATAGATATCCGCCCTGGATCTCCACGACCTCGGCGCTGTCCCTCGCCCCGGCGTACTCAGAAAGCGGCTCTGCGTTCAACTCCAGGAATACGTGGCCCCAGGAGAACTTCGATAGGATCGCTTGTGCCTGCTCGACCTCCCCTAGTATGTACAGCGCCGCTGCGAATGCCTCGACAGTCGTGAGCTTGAACGGACGGCCGAAGTTGACGGGATTTGCCGCGACGAGGAAAGGAAGCGCCCTTGATGGAGTATGCACCCTTGAGAAGACCTCCTCGGCCTTTGCCCAGCTGCAATCGAGGGCGGCAAGGCCCCGGCCCAAGTTGCGATCCTCCGGGGAGAGAGCCTTCTGGGAGACGGGGTTGAGCAGGAGGTGGCCCCTCAAGTTCCCCATCCTCCTCGTAAGGCGAGCAAGCCCCATCCTCCCCATCTTCTTTCCGGTGCATTTGCGCGGATCGCACTGGTCGGCGCAGAATATGAGCAGATCCATATGCTCCGCGTATACACCGATAATCCTATTAACATTGTGTTCAACTCCAGTCCAACCTCAATCCTTAGCGATTGAAATTTCAGGAGCTATCCCGATGAGTGAGGTTTCCAAGGAGTACAACTTCAAAGAGGTCGAGGAGAGATGGGTGGGCGCGTGGGATCGGTCCATATACCACTTCGACTGGAACTCGACGAGGCAGCAGTATATAATCGATACTCCGCCGCCCTATCCCACTGGGAACTTCCATATAGGGAACGCCCTGAACTGGTGCTATATCGACTTCGTGGCCCGCTACAAGAGGATGCGCGGCTATAATGTGATGTTCCCCCAGGGATGGGACTGCCACGGCCTGCCAACCGAGGTCAAGGTCGAGGAGACCCATAAGATCACAAAGAATCAGGTAAGCAGGGAGGAGTTTCGCCGTCTCTGCGAGGAGATGACCGTCCTCGCAATAGAGAGGATGAGAAGGACCATCACGAGGATGGGGATATCGACCGACTGGTCGAACGAGTACATCACGATGTCGCCTGAGTACTACGTCAAGACCCAGCGCTCCTTCGTCCAGATGTACAAGAAGGGCATGATCTACAGGGAGGACCATCCCGTCAACTGGT
Organism: uncultured Methanotrichaceae archaeon; assembly: GCA_964632755.1. Taxonomy (GTDB): domain Archaea; phylum Halobacteriota; class Methanosarcinia; order Methanotrichales; family Methanotrichaceae; genus JAFGMR01. Next base: position 16,279 of record CAZWDT010000044.1, on the reverse strand, counting down.
GCCCACGTTGCGCAACAGCCATCGCCTTTGCCGAGGTGGAGTACGACTCGCGAACGACCAAGCTCAACTACATGTCGTTTGCTTCAAGCGATGGACCTGTGAAGATCGCAACCACAAGGCCTGAACTCCTATGCGCATGCGTGGCCGTTGCCGTGAACCCTGATGACGAGAGGTACGAAAACCTCGTCGGAGGGAGCCTGACAGTTCCCATCTTCGACTATCAGGTACCGGTCATCGCCGACCCTGCGGTCGATCCATCCTTTGGGACAGGTGTTGTGATGATCTGCACCTTCGGCGACAAGCAGGATGTCCGCTGGTGGGTGGAGCACGATCTTCCGCTTCGACAGGCCATCGGAAGGGACGGAAAACTGACCGATCTCGCCGGCAAGTACGCCGGGATCTCGATCAATGAAGCCAAGATGGCGATTGTAGACGACATGACGAAGGAAGGGATCATCTATCGAGCGGAGGACCTCGAACAGAACGTGGGACTCTGTTGGAGGTGCAAGACCCCGATCGAGATCCTCTCCGAGAGGCAGTGGTTCGTGAGGATCGATCCTGAGACGATCATCAAGACGTCGGGGGAGATCAAGTGGGTCCCCGATTATATGGAGACCCGCCTGAAGAACTGGACGGGAACGATGGAGTGGGACTGGTGCATCTCTCGCCAGAGGATATTTGCAACCCCAATTCCTGTCTGGTACTGCGAAAAGTGCGGGGAAGTGATGGTGGCTAGCGTTGATTGGCTGCCGCTCGATCCAAACGAGGCCTCCCCGCCAAAGCCATGCCAATGCGGATCTACCGAGTTCCTGCCGGAGACCGACGTTTTGGATACGTGGATGGACAGCTCCATCTCCGCCCTCTCGGTCGCAGGCTGGCTCTCTAGAGAGGATCCGCGCCTTCCAACACAGCTTCGGCCTCAGGGGCACGATATCATCAGGACATGGGCCTTCTACACCATACTGCGCTCCCAAGCCCTCTTAGGGGTGCGACCTTGGGATACCATACTCGTGAACGGCATGGTTCTCGGGGAAGACGGCCACAAGATGTCCAAGTCGCTGAACAACTTCGTCGTTCCCGAGGAGGTCTTCGATAAGAACGGGGCAGATGCCCTTCGCCAGTGGGCGGCGGTAGGGGGATCGGTCGGGTCCGACATCATGTTCCAGTGGAAGGAGATCGTCGCAGCAAGCAGATTCCAGCAGAAGCTCTGGTCGATATATCGGTTCGCCGCCCCATTTGCAAAGCCGAGCGATGCCGTTTTAGGGCAGGTAGACCGCTGGCTCATGGGAGAGCTCTCCATGCTCGTCGAAACGGCAACGGAGGCCATGGAGAAGTTCCAGTTCGACGAGGCCTTCCGGGCCATCCGTGCCTTTGCGTGGGAGATATTGGCCGACAACTATATCGAGCTTATAAAGGCGCGGCTGTACGGTCCAGATGGCGCTTGGAAGGCCGCGGCTTCCGCTACCCTTTATGAGGCGCTCGTGACGCTGACAAGGCTGATGGCGCCATTTACGCCCTTCATCTCCGAGGAGATACATATGGGCCTGACGGGGGATAGCGTCCATCTCCAGAGCTGGCCCGAGGCAACGGCTGAGCCTTCGATCGAAGGCGAGTCCATAAAGGAGATCGCGGCGTCCATTAGGAGGTACAAGTCCGATCGAGGAATGGCCTTGAACGCCCCCTTGAAGGGCATAGAGATCTACTCCGAGATCGAACTCGAGACGATGGACCTTCGGGGCGTGGCCAACTCCCCCGTCGTTTTCCGAAAGGGCGCTCCAAACCTAGCAACATCTCCTTCTGCGATCAAGCCCGTGATGAAGGCGATTGGGCCTGTGTTCAAGGATCGGTCGGCTGCAGTCATAAAGAGGCTTGCCGCGATGGACCCGGCAGAGGTTGCGAGAGCTCTCGAAAGCGGACCAATCGAGCTTCCCGAGGGCAGAATCGAACCGGAAATGGTCGAGATCGTGAAAGAGACCCTATCAGAGGGAGAGGCGGTCGACGTGATAATCGCAAATAGCGCAACGGTCCTCGTCAGGAGATAGCGATGGTGGGAGCGATCGAGGTGGAGGTGAAGGCAAAAGCCCCGGAGGGAGCGGAGGAGATGATAGCTTCGCTTGGGGCAACCTTCCTCGGGGTCGAGCATCATCACGACCTGTACTTCTCATCGCCAGAGAGGGACATGGCAAAAAGGGACGAGGCTCTACGCCTGAGGATCAAGGAGGCGGGATCCTTCCTCACATTCAAGGGACCCCGCCTTGAGAGGGAGACGAAGTCTCGCCGGGAGATCACCCTCGAGGTGGACGATGCAATCGCGGCAGAGGAGATGCTTGAAGCGATCGGCTTTTCTAGAGCCGCTGAGGTGAGGAAGAGCAGGGCCAAGTACCGTCTCGGCCATGTCACTATCGCCCTCGACGATGTGGAAGGGCTGGGGAGCTTCATCGAGGTAGAGGCCTTGGGCGGCGAGGATTGGGCTATGGAGAAGGAAGAGGTCTTGGCCGTCCTGGGGCGGCTCGGAATCGTTGAGACGATTCCACAGTCCTACCTGGAACTCCTGGAAGCGGGTATCGAGGTCTAGAAGTGTCCTCTTCCACCTGGAAGCCGATGGCTGTCATGTTGCTCTTCGTGGTAGTGGTCCAGATCCTGGCGCTAGCGATGATGCCAGTCCTCCTCCTCGGGGAGGTCAGGGTCTTCGAGGACCCAGAGTCCGCTGCAAACCCCATAGGCTACCTGATCCTCATTCTCCTCTTCACGGCCTTCCTCCTCCTCGCAATCAGGCTGAATCGAGGCTGGATCGTGGGAGGCTTCATCTCACTTGCCATTGGATCCAGCATATATTACGTCCTCGATCCCTTCATCCCCAGAATAGCAGCGCTCATTCTCGCAGTTTCCGTGACGGTTCTCCTGAGGATATACCCCGAGTGGTATGTGGTGGATATCGTAGGCCTCGTCGTCAGCGCCGGGATCAGCGCGCTTTTCGGCATAAGCATGACCGTGCTTCCGGCGCTCATACTCCTCGTAGCACTTGCTGCATACGATTTCATCTCGGTCTACAAGACGAAGCACATGGTGGCGCTTGCCGAGAGCGCAATCAAGATACGCGCCCCCTTGCTCTTCGTCATCCCTCGTCGAAGGGGCTACAGCTTTCGTCGGGAGGGGAACGCGGGGAACGGGGGAAAGGGCGCCTACTTCCTGGGGCTTGGAGATGCCATCATACCAACAATACTGGTCATCTCCGCCAACTGGTCGCTATCGGCCCCATTGATAGGCGCAGCAAGCCTATCGCTAACCCTTCCGGCGCTGTTTACGATGATCGGCACCTACCTCGGATTTGTCGTGCTGATGACGACATCGCGGGATCGACCACAGGCGGGCCTTCCCTTCCTCAACGGCGGTGCTATCGCGGGCTTTCTCCTCGGGTGGGCGACGTTGGCCCTCTAACTTCGGGGTGTCATGATTAATACCGACAAGTTTTTTTCCCAGCGGCCGGAAATGAGCCCCTGGAGGATGGACTAGATGGACGCTGATCAAGCCTTGCTGGAGCAATATGTGCCATTTTGCCCCAAATGCGGCAACGAGTGCGAGCAAAAAGAGTTGAGAAAGCCCCTTGACTCGGACAACTGGAAGAAGATCGTGGTGGAGACCATATACTACTGCAAGAGGTGCGACAACTACTGGAGCGAAGGGCTGATCGAGAAAGGGTATAAATGATCTATCTTTATTACACGAAGATGTTCATGGGCTACAACTTCGGCCCGGAACATCCGATGCAGCCCGGCCGGCTCATGCTCACCCATCGGCTCATGGAGGAGCTCGGCCTGCTATATCGCCACGACGTCGAGGTTCTGGAGCCCTGGTACGCGAGCGAGAAGGATCTAATGACGGTCCATCGGCAGGACTACATCGAGGCTGTGAAGGCCGAGGTCGCGAACTACGCCTTTGGGCTTGGAACCGATGATACTCCGGTCTTTCCAGGAATATACGACGCTGCGAGGATCATGGCCGGGGGGAGCATCGAGGCTGCCGAGCGATTGCTCCACGAGGACTGCGGCGCATTCAACATCGCAGGGGGCTTGCACCACGCCTTTCCCGCCAAAGCCGCTGGCTTTTGCGTCTTCAACGATCCCGCCCTTGCAATTGCCGTCTTGAAGCGGAAGTTCCAAAGGATCCTCTACATCGATATCGATGCCCATCATGCAGACGGCGTTCAGGCGATCTTCTACGATGACCCAAGCGTCCTCACTATATCCATCCACGAATCTGGAAAGTACATCTTCCCCGGAACGGGATTCATCGAGGAGATCGGATGCGGTCCTGGACGGGGATACTCGGCGAACATCCCCCTTCCCCAACGGTCGCCCGATCGAGCCTTCCTCGATGCCTTCGACGAAATCGTCCCCGCCCTATTTCGTTGGTTCAGGCCAGAGATCGTGGTTGCCCAGCTGGGAGCGGATGCACACTATGCAGACCCCCTGACGAGCCTCAACCTGACCCTGGATGGCTACGTGGGGCTTGTGCAGAGAATTGCAAACCTCTCCCGTGAGCATTGCAATGGGCGCATCCTCGCGCTCGGCGGTGGAGGCTACAACCTGGAGGTCGTTCCCCTGGCCTGGGCGAATGCATTCCAGATATTGCTCGGGGATGAGGTCCAGGGAGATCTTCCCGCCTGGTGGGTGGAGTTCATCGAGGGACGGACTGGAAGGCCTCCCCTCACCCTGCCCGATAGAGGCCTTGGAAAGGGCGATTATTCAAAAGTCGCAGAGGAACTCGAGGGAACCATATTCGGCCTGCAGAGCATACTCTCCGGGATCCATGGGAGCATATTTTAGTGTCGCCTAATCCGATAGGCGATCTCGGAGGCATCTCTTCGTGAACCTGATTACCGAAGGGGCGGTCGGCGTCGACGTGGAGGGGGTCTTCTACAATCCCCGGATGAGGCTGAATAGGGAGATTGGAGTTGCCATGGCGAGGGCCTTGGGAATAGTGGAGTACCTCGACGCCTTCTCGGCGAGCGGGCTACGCGGCCTTCGGCTGATCCAAGAGGCAGGAGTCAAGGATCTGATCTTCAACGACGTAAGCCACAAAGCTGCCCGGCTGATCGAGGAGAACCTCGCAAGAAATGGCCTCAAGGGAGAGGTCTGCTGCAAGAACGCAAACGTCCTCATGCACGAGAGGAGATTTCAGGCCGTCGACCTCGATCCCTTCGGCACACCATCGCCATTCCTATCAGCAGCGTCGCGCTCTGCCGAGGAGTACCTCTTCGTCACTGCGACAGACACAGCCCCGCTCTGCGGGGCTCACCTGGCAAGCGGTATTCGCAAGTACATGGCCCGTCCGGTCAAGGCGGAGCATCACAGGGAGATGGGAGCGCGGATCCTCCTCGGCCTCGCCGCAAGGGAGCTTGCCCGGATGGATAAGGGAATGGAGCCGCTCCTCACCCATGCAACCGAGCATTACGTTCGCACCTATCTGAGGGCTATTCCCGGCGCACGCAATGCCGACACGACCCTCGAAAAGCTGGGCTATCTCGAGCAGTGCCCCCGCTGCGGGAGCTGGCGGACGATTCCAAGCCCCGCATCGGAGGCGGAGGGGATCTGCGGCCGCTGCAAGGAGAGGACGCTTCTCGCAGGTCCCCTCTGGCTTGGGCCTCTGAAGATGGACGAGGTCCTCGATCGAGCGATTCCTGGACTTCCGGAGAGCAATCATGCCATCCGCCTCATGAAGCTCTGTAGAGACGAGCTGGATCTTCCCATGTACCACGACCATCACCGGCTCTGCCGCCGTCTGGGCATCGCCCCTGTCAGGCTTGACCGCCTCGTCCTGGCCTTGCAAGATAGCGGATTTAAGGCTTCACGCACTCACTTCAGCGGCACGGGTCTGAAGACCGACGCATCTAGGGAGGAGCTTGAGGATCTCCTGGTGGAGCTGGACTCCAAGGGAGGCAGCGACCTTCGGGAGGGCAACGATCGGGTTGCATCGGGCGCTCGTTTACCCGAAACTTAATAAAGGAGTAGCGTATATCATAATGATAGCTGCGATGTGCGAAGGGGATCCAAGGGCATTGCAGTTTAGAGTTCATGTGGCACGAGGTGACGCTTATTACCCCCTTCATTGCTACTCCCTTTCGTCTCTCGTGCCATCCCTTCTACTTGCCTTTTGACCATAGTTCGAGCGTTTCCGCAAGGTAATTCACGAAGAGCGGTGCAGTAGGCGACGCTAGAGAGTTTATCCGCCTCGCCCTTTGGAGAGTTAAGCATCGGATCAGAGATCGGAGGGCTCTGCCACTCCGAAATTTCTGACGCAATACCGTTCGCAACTCTTAAATAACATAAATTTGCTCAAACTCAAATCTACTTGTCTGGTGATGATATGCCCTGGAGGATCACAGATCAATCATTGATGGCCTTGTTGCTGTTGGCGGCTCTCTTGATCGGCGCGCCATTCGCCTCGCTGGCTGAGATGGACGGCTCTTCGGAGGAAAGCCCGGATACAAATTCGACCATAGTTCAAGAAGATGTGGGGATCGTGAACTACTCTGAGAACGGATCGGAGCCTTCTCCTTATTCGTTAGGGGTTCTCAATTTCAACAAAAGCAAAAGATTATTATTCGTCTTGGGGACCGATTTTAATGAGATCTCTCTTAAGAATGCAGCATCGCATCCCTCGATAGCTTCAAAGTTGAACGTTACCATATTCACCAGGAACGATACCTTGCCCGATGAAATGAGTTTCTCGGACTATGCGGTCGTCTTCATCGAGTCGCAGGATGAGGCCGTAGTGAATGGATGGAATGCTAGCATAAATAATTCCAAGCTCATTGGAGTAAGGTTCATAGGATACAACCTCTCCTCAAACATCACCGCCCCCAACGTCGACCTTTCCGCGGCCAACTACACCGATATCGAGAGGTACTGGGTACAGGGCGGAGACGGCAACATGGAGAATATGCTCAGGTTCATAGGTCAGAAGTTCTGCGGTTCGTGGGCAGACGAAAACGTTTCTGAACCTCTGCTCCTATGCTCGAAGATCAGCATAACATACATCACCAACTCGCAAACCAACATCTACTATCTAAACAAGGTCCTCTCAGAAAGGGGCGTTATCAAAGATCTCTTCGACGTCACTGTGATTGACGGAATGGATGGCGAGGAGGTTGCTGCTAAGCTTTCGAACTTATCCCATCAGGATGTCGTCATACTGCACATGATAGGATACATCGAGCTCTCAAAGTTCAAGGATATCCTCCTAAATGCCAAGGCCACTGGCACACAGATCGGACTTAACTCAACGAGCGATGCGTATGGAATTAGCACAATCGACATGAGCAGTTCGCCTTATAATGAGATAAATAGCTACATTTACAGAGATGGATGCGCCAATATGGAAAACTTTCTTCGCTTCATAGGGGCAAAAACTGAGGATGTCTACATCGAATATAAACCGGCCGCAGCCCCGTCAATTCCCGATCATGGGATCTACCATCCAGATGCGTTTCCTAGGATCTTCAAGGACAGCGCCGAGTACCTTGAGTGGTATGCAGATAATGGGTATGATGAGACCGCACCTACGATCGGCATAATAGCTACCAATAATATTGTTAAGGATCCACTCTTTGCCACCGCCGACGATGTCATAATCAGGAATATTGAATCTAAAGGATGTAACGTCATATATTCCACATATTTGGTGTGCACAAATGATGTTGATTATTTCACAAGAAATGGAACAGTACTGGTGGATTGCATAATCTCCTTGAAGGGTTTCGGCCTCAATTATGTGGATCAGGAAAAAGGTGTGGAATATTTAAAGAAGTACGACGTTCCCGTGCTAAAAGCGGTCCAGGATCCTTCCCAAACGCCTTCGCAGTTCAACGAGAACGCCAGGGGATTGGGAATGATTATGATCTCCTTTCAGGTTATACAGCCTGAGATCGATGGATGTACCGATTATATATGGGTTTCAGGTTATGTCAAAGATCCAGCTACTGAGCAGGATTACTATGAACCCCTAATGCCGCAGGTGGATTGGCTATGCGACAGGGCGATCTCCTGGGCAAACCTCGGAAGATGCGATAATGCCGACAAAAAGGTCAGCATCATATATTACAACCACGAAGGCGGCAAGAACGACATCGGCGCAAGTTACCTCGACATTTCGTCCAGCTTCACGCTGCTTCTCGAACGGATGCGAGCAGATGGTTATGATATCGGAAACGGCTCAATTCCAAACGGCAGCGAGCTCATAGACCTCTTCATAGAGAGTAGGAATGTGGGCACCTGGGCTCCCGGCGAGCTTGAAAAGGTTGTAAACTCGGGCAATGTCACACTCGTCTCCGTTGACGATTATCTCTCCTGGTACAACACATTGTTAAATAGCACAAGATCTGATGTCGAGGCAACGTGGGGCAAGGCGCCCGGCGACATCATGGTGTACGAAGGCAGCTTTGTGATTCCCACGGTGCAGTTTGGAAAGGTCAATTTCATACCTCAGCCGAGCAAAGCCTGGCTCTCTGACGAATCGCTCATTTATCACAACAAGTCTATACCTCCAACACACCAGTATCTTGCAACATATTTCTGGATCAATAACGTCTATGATGCAGATGCCATAATCCACTTCGGCACCCATGGAACACAGGAATGGTTCCCGGGAAAGGAGGTGGGTCTGAGCAGGTACGACTATTCAGCCATCTTGGTGAACGATACGCCAGTGATATATCCCTACATAATGGACAATGTGGGCGAGGGCACCCAGGCAAAACGCCGCGGCAACGCTGTGATCATAGACCACCTGACGCCGCCGATAATAGAGGCGGGCATCTATGGAGACCTGGCAGCGATGCACGAGAAGATTCACAATTACGGAGATGCCAAGGTTGCCAACGATTCCGCAATGATGGCCCTCTATCGCAACAGCATCATCGGGCTTTACGAAAATCTCTCGATGGAAAACGACCTTGGCGTAACTCCAGACGAGCTCAGGGCGTTGCAGGATGATGAATTTGGAAATTTCATTGGGAACAATGTCCACAACTATCTGCACAAACTTCAGTCCACGCTAATGCCCTATGGCGTCCACATCTTCGGCCTCGCTCCAAAGGATGAAAAACTGGTCAGTATGGTCAAATCAATGCTTGGAAGCGATTTCCCCCGCCACATCTACGACGTAATCCCTAAGGATGGCGGAGACGAGGAAGACTGGAGAGATGCGGCGAATGCTTATGCAACCGAGCTCTTGAACGCAACGCTGCTAGATGGAAAGAACGTGTCCGCCGCCCAGCTTGATGTCCTTAACCTGACGGATGCCGATGAAAACATAACTGCCGATCTCCATCTGGCACTTGAATATTCCAATCATCTGAGCCAGACGACACGTGAGATTGACCAGACAATGCGTGCCCTCGATGCAGAATATATCGAACCGGGACCTGGAAACGATCCCATACGCAATCCCGAGGCGCTGCCGACCGGCAGGAACTTTTATAGCTTCGACCAGAGAAAGTTCCCTGATGAGGAAACCACAATCATGGGAGAAATCCTCGCAAACCAGCTAATCGAGGATTATTTCAACAACAATAGCGGCACATATCCAGAAAAAGTGTCGTATACCCTCTGGGCTATGGAGACGATGCGTCATCATGGGCTGATGGAAGCTCAAATACATGCGCTGCTTGGCGCAAAACCCATACGAAGCAAGGGAGTGATCACCGGCTTTGAAGTCGTCCCGCAGGAGGAGATGACCCACCCAAGGATAGACGTGATAATTCAATCTTCCGGACTGTACAGGGATACGTTCCCGTACCAGCTTGAGCTAATCGATGAGGCTATCCGAACGGCAGCGGAGCTCAACGAGACCAATGAGACGAACTATGTTAGATGGAACTCGATGAAGATGGAACATGCTCTCATCGCCAGCGGTTACAATAATAGCACAGCACATTATATTTCTAGATCGAGGATATTCAGCGAAGCGCCTGGTGCTTATGGAAATGGAATGCCTGAAGCAATAGCTGCAAGCGATACGTGGGATAACGAATCCAAACTCGCTGACCTATTCATATCCAGAACGTCTCACATCTACGGAAAGGATGTGTGGGGCGATTGCTACGAAGACGTTTTCACGATGAACCTGATGGATGTGGATGCGGCCGTACATAGCGACTCTACAAACCTATTCGGGATTATCGATGGCGATGACTATTACGGTTACCTTGGAGGAATCGAGCTTGCAGTACGGTCATTGACGGGGAAGGAACCAGCGATGTACATAGCCAGCTTGGAGAGCGTTGACAATCCCCAGATCATAACGCTCAACGAGGCCTTCAGAACTGAGCTGCGGGCGCGATACTTCAATCCGAGATGGATAACGGGCATGATGGAATGTGACTATGCTGGTGCAAGACAGTTCATGAAATTCACCGAGTACATGTGGGGATGGGAAGTGACGACGCCGGACATGGTCACAGATTCGGACTGGGATGAGATCTACGACATATACGTCAACGACAAGTACGATCTCGGCCTGGATGAGTTTCTCAAAACCGAGAATCCTTATCAATACCAGTCCATCACAGCGCGAATGATCGAGGCCGCGAGGAAGGAACACTGGGATGCGTCCGATGATGTGCTCAAGAGCCTTGCGGAGGAATACACCGAGTCCGTGGCCGAGAATGACGTGACCTGCTGCCATCACACCTGCGGCAATCTGCTGCTAAAAGATTACATGAAGGGGATAATATCAGGCACGGAGCCTGAGAAGTCCAACCCAAGCAGCAGGAGCGGGGGTGGGTCCAGCAGCCACCCCTACGTTCAAGGCAAGACCACGTTTGGCACCTCCAACCAGACCCAGTCGGCCAGCGTAGGGACCTCGATCCCTGAAGATCCGGATCCAGTTGAGGAGACGACCGAGTCGACGAGCGAAGATGTGAGCGGGTTTGTGATGGAGAATGCAAAGGAGAATGGCAGCATGCCATCAATATCAGGAGCTCCTCTGATCGGCGTCATCCTCGTTCTATTCATCCTTCTGGTCATAGGGGTGGGGTTCAAGAGGAGATAGAGAATGCCTCCTTTCAGAACCCATTTCCCCTACCACCTCTTTTTTGACTACCACCCTTTCACTGCGGCCCGACCACCTATCGCAGGGGCTTTCTCACTAGCTCACATAGGATTATGCAGGTCGAGACTTACCAGCAAGCCCCGCCCGCAGAATTCAGCAAAGGGCCAACGCATAGCGTCGCCCCTTCGATCGATCCACTACAGTATCCCGCTGAGCATCTGGGTTGGATCCATCAGGCCCAGCTTCTTCCATATGATGTAAATGCCGATGAACGTCCCAATCGTCGAGCCGATGTTGGCAAGGGCTGCCACCAGGATCACTCGGAAGAGCCGGTTTCCCCTCATCTCCTGGAAGGTCTCGCACTGGGCAAGGCGCTTCATATCGGCGACGGTCGGCGTCCTCTTCCAGGCCTCCACCATGCCTGCAAACCAGCCTGCAGCAACCATGGGATTGATGGAGGTAAGCCACGCCACCATGAAAGCGGTCAGCACGGAGAGGGGATGGCCCCTGGCGATGATGACGCCGAGCGCGGCGAGGATTCCATTTACGAAGAACCAGATGGCGAAGGCGAGAATCAGGCTCTGTTTGGAGACCCCGGATAGGAGAACAAGGCCGATTGTCCCGAAGATCAGCAGCATCAGAAGGGCGCCGAAGACCCTCGCAGCCGTGATCCTGCTCTTCTTCTTCTCCCGCAGGGCCTCGAGCTCCGGGATCTCGTCTGGATGGGCCAGATGTCTCGTAATACCCTCCCTATGGCCTGCGCCGACCACGGCGAGCACGCTTCCCTGGAATGAGAGGCCAATCAGGTTCCGGGCGATGTAGGCATCCCTCTCGTCGACGAGGACCCCTGCTGCCCTTGGAGATATCTTTCGAAATTCGGCGATGATCTGAGAGACGACGTCCTCCTCGGTGACCTTATCGATCTCGATCTGATCGTCCCCCCATCCAAACGCTGCCGGAATCAGGCCAAAAGCCAGCTTGAGCTTCTCCACGATACCCATGGAGGACCAGAACCGCTGAATGGTGATCCCTATATCGCGATCCACCAAGGCTATCCTGAGGCCCAATCTGCGGCTGGTCTCGATCGCTGCGAGCATCTCCGCCCCGGGCTTGACCCCCATCTCTGCCCCTATCCTCTTCTGGATGTAGGCGAGCAGCCACTGGACGAGCAACATGTAGATCTTGCCGCCGCTCAAGAGCTCGCTGATCTTGATCTCCTCAGCATCCTCCTGCCCGGTGAGGGCCTTGTACCTCCCAGGACAGAGCTCGACTGCCACTATATCGGGCCGCATCTCCTCGATCGCCCTCGTGACCTCGGCGACGCTCTTCTCGGATACGTGGGCAGTGCCCACTATTGCTATCTTGTTCGCCCCATCCTTCGTAGGCCTCGCCTGGATCTCCTCCAGGCTAACTAAATCGTCCTGCATCAGGTGCCTCTCTCCGAGCAAAGCTCGATGGCCCTGACCAGGTCCTCCCTGGATATAATCCCAACCAATCGATTGTCCTTCAGCACGGGAAGCCTTCTGATGCTCTGGGCGGTCATCTTCTTCATGGCCGCCGAGGCCTCGTCCTCCGGCTCGATAACATATATCTTCCTCGTCATAACCTGCTCCACTGTTGTAGATTCCCGTTGATCTTCGGGCACGCGCAGCAGGTCGGTGATGGTCACGATGCCTGTGAGGACCGAGCCATCCACAACCGGGTAGCCCCGATGCTTCTCTTGAAACATTATATCCATCAGCTGGCGAAGCGTCATCTCGGAGCCCACCGTTCTGGGATCAGAGGACATGATATTCTTAACGCGTATCCCCTCCAGGCTGACGTCGATCGTGGTTATCCTCTCCTCCTCAGAGGCTCCCATGTATATGAAGAGGCCCACTATCAGGACGAGGATGTTCAGCGAGAAGAGGCCCAACATTGTCATCATGAAGGCGAAGATCTTTCCAATGGCAGCTGCCCTCCTCGTTGCGGTCACATAGGGCATCCATGTGGCAAACCACGCCCGGAGGACACGACCACCGTCCATGGGAAAGGCCGGCAAGAGGTTGAATCCCATCAGTATGAGGTTGATCACTCCCAAGGTCCAGAGGAAGATGGAGAAGGGATGCTCCACCCCTATGAGGGGGGCGATCTGTGTGTAGAGTACGATGAGGATCAAGCCCAGGAGCCCGCTGACGAGGGGGCCTGCGACCGCCATCTGCAGCTCCATGCGGGGGTCGCGCGGGATCTCCTCCATGGAGGCTACACCGCCGAAGAGGTAGAGGGTGATGCTTCGGATGGCAATGCCGTACCGCCGGGCGATGAATGAGTGCCCCAGCTCGTGGAGGCCCACGCATGCGAAGAGAAGTATGGCGAAGGCGAGCGAGTAGACCCACTTGGTGGGCTCGGGGACTGCCCCGAACCCATAGAGCTTGCCGAAGACGGGCTCGCTCACCTGCCCGAATATGTAAGCCACCCAGGGTATTATGAGCAAGAAGGTCAGGTGGAGGCGAACGGGTATGCCCGCGATCCTCCCGATCTGGAAGGCGAAGTTCATGCCCAGGGATTGCCGAGGCGATTAATAGCTCTTTTCACGAATCCGCCCCGCTATGCACTTCCTCCCTCATCCGCTCCTCGGCTCTCCCCCGTTCGACCTTCCCTTGCTTCCCATGATGAAGGCGAAGTCCCCGGTCCTATTGGTGTCCACGCCGTTTGGATAGCGCGAATTGGTGAACGATGTCGCGTCCTCATCGCTTAGCCGATGGGTCCTGTCGACCTCCGCCCCGGAGGAGTCGAGGAGGATCACGGTTCCGTTATAGTCCATGGTCCACGTCGGGACGCAGGGAGCGACGTAGTACCCAGCCGGCGCGAGGACACAACCCTCGGGCAAGGGAATCGTTCCCTGCCAGGGCCCTTCCATTATGACCACAGCCCATCCGCCGATGCTCACGTTCTCCTGGCCATTGTTGTAGAGCTCCACCCACTTCTCCCCATCTCCGGGCGGGTTGAACTCAACCTCATTGATCACAACCGCGGCAGTGCCGAGGCTTGCTGCCGCCACCAACAGGAAGAGGGCGCAAAAGCCCTCCAAATAGATTGATCTCATGGTAATCAGCCTCTCGTTTGGTGTTTAACCTTGCCTGCCAAGCGTATTAGGAACGCCCATGGTGGCCATCATGTAGCCCCAGTCCCCGGAGGTATCGGTATCCCTCCCATCCGGATACCTGCCCCATGTGAGGTCATTTCCAAGCAGGTCGCTCCTTGAGGGGGTCTCATCCACCTTATTGCCATCCGAGTCGTAGAGTACGACGAATCCGCTCTCCAGATGCGGCCATGTGCGTTCTCCGTACATCACCAGGTACCCATGTCCGCTAATGGTTGTGTCCGTTGGAACTGTCATTGGGCCAAGCCAGCTGCTATCGGTTATGGTCACCGTCCAACCGCTTACATCTGCGGCCATGTCGTCGGTGTTGTAGAGCTCCGCCCACATCGTGGCGTTATCTCGAGGATTCATCTCCATCTCGTTGATGACAACGTCGGCGAGGCCAGGGCAGGCCAGCACCCCCAATCCAATGATCAGGGCCAGATCGATAGATCTCATGATCTCATCTCCGTTAGGTATAAGGGATCTCCCAACCTCTCTTTCTCCCGATATATGAATATATCATCGAGCCAATTCCTGGGTAGTGCATCTTTTGCTGGTTGGTATTTAGCGCAAATGGTCTCAGCACAGCCATATGCTATTGATTTTCAAAGAATTTTAAAAGAGATTGATTGCTTCCTTGGGTGGAAATAATTATCACCCTCATCAATGCCAGAGAAATTCCAACCAATTCTGAGTTCACGACCCATTTTCTTCCACTATCCCGATCTCCTCTTCCGTCAGCCCGTACAGCTTGTACACCGTCGCATCGATCAGCTCGTCCGTCTGCCTGATTCGCTCCAAGAGCGGCCCCAGTTTGCCCAGCGATCCCTCGAACTCGGACCGCAGCATTTCCGCCGGCTCCCGGCGGGCCGGATCGACTGCCAGCTTTTTCCGGTTCTTCTTGAGCACCGCGAGGAAGTCCTCATAATCGTACTCGTAGTAGCTCTGCAGCTTTGTCTTGGGAGTCAGATCATCGACCCTGACCCCCAAGTAGCTCTCCAGCCAGCCCAGGAAGCCCTTGATCTCCTGCTGCTTTTGTTTGTTCATCTCCAGCATTCTTTCCACCAGGAAGGCCAGCAGGTCATGTACCACGTCAGATTTTTCCTGGCTTGCGATGAAGTTGCCCGCCGCGTCTTTGGGCAGGCAGGCCTCCATCTAGGCCAGGACTTCGGCGAATTTGCCCTCAGCGTAGAGCTGCTACCGGGCCTGGGCGGGCACGCTCGGGCGCGGGGGTGGTGAAGGAGATGCGGTTGAGATCTTATTGAAAAACTGTGTCAAGCAGTCGTTTCTTGACAAGTTCCTGGTCTTGTAACAGATTATAGACCTCGATTCCTGATTTTTTGGCACTTTCGATCTGATGCTTGTCGTTAGAAACCAAGATCGCTTTTTCAGCCTTGGCGCAAGCTATGTAAAATGAATCCGCCGCCCTTGATCCCGTTTCCAGGGCGATGGAAAGCGCCTCTTCGAAGATCCTGGATGTGTTGATGAAGACCAGCCCTGCAAAGATCTCCTCGCAGATCTTTGGTGCCAGTTCCCTTTTGACCCTTCTGGCAATTTGCCCTGTGAACTCTACTTTGAAGAGATCCGGTTCCACTATTGTCAGACCATTCTCCTCCAAGATCGAGAGCAATTCTTCTGCAGATAGTGTCCGTTCGGCGTTATATTCAAAAAGAAGGTCGATGAAAATCGAAGTGTCTAATACGATCATCTTCGCTCCTCGACGAATTCTTCCATCACATCCCTATCCACTTTAATCCTGTATCTCTTAGCCACGTTTGTGATTTTTTCTGGCTTAAGGACCACAAAAGCCTTAGTTCCCTCACAGAGGTTAATCTCCTGCAAGGGCTTGAAGACGCCACCCTCGTAAACCACTTGAATCTTTGCATCCGAACCATCAGACATATCAGCCCTCTTGATTTTTGACTTTCGACAATAGAAAAAGGTGCGTTTAGGATAAATAATGTTTGAAACAAGCCAGACACATATTCCTCTTTCAAGTCCGCTCCACCAGAAAGGAGAGCTGAATCGTCTCACACATCATAATTTTCGGTTCCTCGCCGAACTGTGTGGGAAAGGATCATCGCTCTATTTGGACTTATTGTC
>CAZWDT010000043.1:0-25314 GCA_964632755.1 uncultured Methanotrichaceae archaeon | reverse complement strand
ATCGCAAGCTATAGACGGGTTATAGAAACTCCAACCTATTTCAGAATCACGACCATCTGCTCCACCATCGAGATAAGCAAATAGTCCTCGACGGGGATTCCCTGCGACCGATTGCAACGTCCATCCCCGATTGATGCTCTGCACGATGTGATATCGCAGCGAAAGGCTTATTAATCAAATAAACTTACTATACATAAAATTAATTTGAGTTGAGTTTCATGAAGCCAACACATGTGCCCATAGGGATCTTGGCCGTCCTCTGCCTTCTCGCCACCGCGGGGGGCGCGGCTGCCGTGACGATCGTAGACTACACAGGCCAGTCGGCGGACCTCGCCGGACCGGCCGAGAGGATCGTATCCCTCTCCTCCTCGGCTTCGGAGCTCATCTGCGCCCTAGATGGAGTGGGGCAACTGGTTGGACGGGGCGGGACATCTCAATTTCCCCCATCGCTCGATTCAGTCCCCGAGATGGGAAAGAGCTCCTACTCGCCCAGCATGGAGCTTATACTTGAGGCCCAACCCGAGGTCGTCATCGCAGACACGATGCTTAGCCAAGAGAACCGAGCCCTGATGGAGGATGCGGGAATTGCTGTGGTGGAGGAGAGCTTCGTCGACCCAGAGCACCTCGCCCAAGCGATAGCAAACATCGGAGAGATCCTTGGAAGAGAGGCTCGGGCAGCTGATCTCATCGAGTTCATCGAAGGCTACCAAGAGATGGTAGAAGGGCGAGTCTCAGGATTCTCCGATAGGCCGAGGGTATTTCTCGAGAGGGACCAAGCCTATCAGACCGCTTCAGCTCAGACGAGCGACAACCAGCTCATCGACGCTGCCGGCGGGGAGAATATCGCAGCTGGGGAGACTGTCAAGTACCCCACCGTCAGCCCTGAGTGGGTTGCCGAGAGGGATCCCGAGGTTATCATCCTCTCCATATGGTCTGTGGAGGGAGAGGAGATCTCCAGGGATGAGATGATCCATGCGAAGGAAGAAATCTTCGGCCGGCCAGGGCTCGCCCAGGTGAGTGCCGTCAGGGACGAACGGGTCTACGTCTACAACAGCAGGCTTGCAAGCGGAATCAGATCCGTCATAGGGGAGATCTACATGGCCAAGTGGTTCCATCCAGACCTCTTCGGCGATCTCGATGCAGGTGAGGTCCACGAGGAGATGATGGAGAGGTTCTACGGGCTACAGCTGAAGGGGACCTACGTCTACCCCTGAGGACGATTGGCCAGCGTGAAGCAGGGGGGCGATGGCCGACGATGCCTTTTTATCAAATGAAGTTGAGTTCGGATCAATTAAGTTGATGGGAGGCTATAGCTGTTGGATATCTCGGATGAGAATACGGCCCAAGAGGCGATTTCCGCGGAGGCGACCTATCTCCAGGCGAGTTGGAGAAAGGTCGCCATCTCGCTCCTCCTCCTGGCCGTTCTCATCGTTGTGGCGGTTCTCGCAATCTCCCTTGGAGCGGCATCCCTTGGTGCATTCGAGTCCTTTTCAGCCGTCCTATCATGGCTGCTTCCGATGGAGGAGCCAAGCCGACTCGCCCAGATGGTGGTCCTCCAGCTAAGGCTTCCTCGAATCATAATGGCTGTGATGACAGGGCTGAGCCTGGGGATTGCAGGAGCTGCCATGCAAGGGGTGCTTAGAAATCCGCTTGTATCGCCGTATACGCTCGGCCTCTCCTCGGGGGCGGCCTGCGGGGCAGCGCTCGCCATTGTGATGGGGGCTGAGGGCGGAAGCTACGTCATAGTGCTGAGCGCCTTCTCTTTCAGCCTCCTCACCATGGTCATAGTTTACAGCATATCCCGCATAAAGGGAACCTCGGTCGAGACGCTGATACTGGCCGGCGTTGCCATGGGCTACCTCTTCTCGGCCATCATATCCTCCTTCAAGTACGTCTCCGGCCACGAGGAGCTGAGGGAGATAGTCTTCTGGCTCATGGGCGGCCTCTACACCTCCCGATGGGAGAACCTGACCATATTGGTACCGCTGGTCCTCGTCCTCACGCTCGCCATCATGCGCTACTCCTGGGACCTCAATGCCCTCAGCGCGGGAGAGGAGGTGGCCAAAAGCCTCGGAATAGACGTAGGCAGGGTTCGAGTCATCTGCCTGAGCTTGGCCTCGGTCCTTACGGCTGCTGTGATCTCATTTACAGGGATCATCGGCTTCATCGGACTCGTATCGCCGCATCTCTGCAGGCTCCTTGTGGGAAGCGATCATCGCTACCTAATCCCGGCATCCGGCCTCATGGGAGCATTGGTGCTGCTTATATCGGATACCGCCTGCCGGACGGCGATCCAGCCGACGGAGATACCTGTTGGAATCGTTACATCCTTCATCGGCGTTCCATTCTTCCTCTACCTGCTCGTCAGGAAGAAGAGGAGGTGGTGGCAGTGAGGCTCAGCATAAAAGACCTCTGTTTCGGCTACAACGGCTCGCTCGCCCTGGAGGATATCGCCATCGATGTAAGCGAAGGCCAGGTCGTAAGCCTCGTCGGCCCAAACGGAGCGGGAAAGAGCACCCTTCTCAAGTGCATCGACCGCATACTGAAGCCGAACAGGGGATCGGTCCTTGTAGACGGCCGGGATCTAGCAAGGATGAGCGGAAAAGAGATATCCCGATCGATGGGCTACGTCCCTCAGAGCACGGCGGAGGTCTTTCCCTACACAGTCTTCGATATAGTGATGATGGGCAGGCGCCCCCACATCGGCTGGCGGGTCACCCAAAGGGACATCTCAGTCGTCGCAGAGACGCTTCGCTTCATGGGGATAGAACGGTTCTCCTCCCGCTACTTCGATGAGCTCAGCGGCGGTGAGAAGCAGAAGATCGCAATGGCCCGGGCGCTCGCCCAGGAGCCGAAGATCCTCTTGCTCGACGAGCCTACGAGCAACCTGGACATACTCCACCAACTGGAGCTCATGAAGACCATCCAGAGGCTCGTCCGGGAGAGGGGAATATCGGCAGTGATGGCCATGCACGACCTCAACCTTGCCTCCCGATTTTCCCATAGGGTTGTGATGCTCAAGGATCGAATGATCCATGAGATCGGCTCTCCCGAGGAGGTCTTTACCCAGGAGAACATCCGTTCCGTCTACGGCGTTCGAGCGGAGGTGCTCGTAGGATGCGACGGCCGGCCCTACATCCTCCCCCTGGAAGCGGTCTGACCCGCCTTGGGTGATCCACAGGAGATCGGACGGGGCGCGAATTGGGGGGATCCAGTCGGGATCGATTTGGGATCGATGCATTTGGCCCCAGGGATAGCTTCATAATCGAGGCCGGAATCGTCATATGTTGTCTGCTCGATGCCGATTGGCTTTGATGCGAAGGATGATGAAGGATGATCTCATGAGGAAGTTTTGCGTATACGGCAAGGGTGGGATAGGCAAGTCCACCTGCGTCTCCAACGTGGCCGCAGCCCTTGCCGAAGGAGGGCAAAGGGTTATGGTCATGGGTTGCGATCCGAAGGCCGACACAACGAGGAACCTGATGGGCCGAAGGATTCCAACGGTCCTGGACGTCTTTCGTGCGAAGGGGCCCAAAGGGATGCGACTAGAGGAGGTGGTCTTCCAAGGCTTCAATGGGGTCATCTGCGTGGAGGCCGGAGGCCCAGAGCCGGGCGTGGGCTGCGCAGGCCGAGGCGTGATGACCGCAGCGGATATGCTCGACCGCCTTGGTGCCTTCGAAGAGATGAAGCCCGACGTGATGATATACGACGTCCTGGGCGACGTGGTCTGCGGAGGATTTGCCATGCCTCTGAAAAACGGCCTTGCCGAGGACGTCTATATTGTCTCGACATGCGACCCCATGGCTATCTATGCCGCAAACAACATCTGCAAGGGCATAAAGAGGTTCTCCAGGAGAGGCAAAGTCTCCCTTGGTGGTATCATCTACAACGGACGAAGCGTCGTGGACGAGCCTGGAATCGTCGAGGGTTTCGCTTCGCGCCTTGGAACGCACGTCATCGGCAGGATGCCGATGAGCGATATCATCCCCCGTTCAGAGATCAGGCGCCAGACCGTCCTCCAGTACGCTCCCGAGTCCGAGATCGCCGGGACATTCCGGGAGCTTGCCCGCGCAATATGCATGAACGAGGAGCGGGCAAGCCCAAACCCCCTATCGGACGAGGAGCTGGATCTGATGAACCAGGAGATAGACCGCCTCCTCCCCGAGATCTAGTCGGGAGCGGCGAAGAGCCAGAGATCGCCGCCTGCTCCCGCAATCGAGACCTCTCGCCCCAGGGCGCAAGGATCGGTCGTCATCTGGCCCCCAAGATATCTCCATTCCTCTCCACCTGGGACGAGGCCCTCCCAGAGATTGCCGTCTCCGCCTCGTAGGAAGACACGACCATCCCTTGCGACCTCCGGCGTTGCGCTGTAGCCGCCCTCGACCGGCAATATGTAGCCGCCCCCATCATGCCAGCTCCCCGCAAGGCCTGCATCCATCCTGTAAATCCAGAGATGGCCGTCCTCCCCCCGAACGAATATATCGAGCGATCCGTCCGGCCCCTTCAACGCACTGACGCCGGATGTGATCCGTCCACCAGGTGAGACCCAATCCACGCCCCCCAAGCCGTCGATTACGCAATCCCAGAGGCCGCCATCCAGCCCCTGGACGAGAATATGCACCCGTCCAATGGCGTCGCCTATCAAGAACGGTGCGGAGCTGGATACTCCGCCGAGGAATTGCCATTTTCCCGATAGATCGGTGGAGTCGACCACCATCATCCAGAGGGCCCCCCCACCATCCCTTGCAACAAGGCGGATGAGGTTTGGATCCAGCGAGTCTGCCTCCCCTGTGACGCCCCCCGTCAGGTATCCACCAAGGCCGTGCCAGCTCCCCCCCAGGCCGGCCTCTCCGCAGACCACGCGATCCCAGAGGCCGCCATCCTCGCCGCGAGCGAATACATGGATGCAGCTTTCGTTCCAGATGGGCCAGGGAGGCGATGTCAGAACGCCGCCGAGGCTATGCCACTCGCCCATGTAGTAGTCCCATAGCGCTCGATCCAGCCCTATTGCGAATACATGGACCTCGCCATCCCCGTCTCTGATCATTGCCGGTCGCTCTTGGGTCCATCCTCCAAGACCAGTCCAGGACCGTCTAGCATCCATCCAGCGCCCGTAAGCCAGGTTAAGGAGGGGCAAAAACTCCCCAGTTGCCTTGAGGTTCCCGGCCTGGCTTGGGTGGTCGTCGCCGCTTGGATAGGCGAGGGTGTTGCATGGGACCTCCACCTGATGTTGTATCGATCCGTCCCACCAGCGATGATGGTTCCCTTCCCCCATCCCGAGGTCGTTTACAGCAGGACTTCCGCCGTTCGAGGTCAGGACGTTGAAGAAGTCGAAGACGAAGACGTTGGAGCAATCGTTGCCGTCCAGCCAATCCTCGACGAGCCATCGATTCAGCTCCCTAGCGTTGGCGGAATATGTGGGGTCCGAGAGAGGAGGAGCTGTGATCACTATGAAGAGCTTGTCTGGCCTCGTTTTGAAGTATTCTAGAAGATCGGAATAGATGCCCTTGGCGTTAGCAAGCGTATGATGTGGTGACCAACAGTCCTCTCCCCGAAGGGGATTCTCCTCTATTGGGAGGATGGGGTCGTTCAATCCACCCTTCAGGGCCGAGTTTGGGAAGCACGACTTGAAGAGCACGATGCTGTTCTCACCGCCCGGATCCTCGGGCAAGCGGGAGTAGTAAGAATGCTGACCACCCTCATCGTAGAGGGCCTCGAGATATCTAGCGCTATCAGGACCTCGAAACCACAACCACCAATGGCCAATATCGGTATGGTCACCAATGGAGTCCGGCCCCCATCCGTAGTTGGTATCGCTTGTGAAGTAGTTGTTCTCCCGGAGGGCGAGGCCCAGGCCGCCGTTACCATCAGCTAGCCAGTTCTCGCCGGTGGAGTGATGGATGAATATCAGCTTTACCGGGCTCTCCGGCGGCAGGGGATCGCCCCAGCCTGCCTGGACCGATAGACCGAGGACGAGAAGGAGGAGGGCAGAACGCATTATGTAACCTTCTTCCATGGTACCTCCGGGCTGGGGCTTATCCGAGACCCCATATGTCAATACTGTTTTTATATCTATATAATACTATCGTTTCCTCGACGAACGGCAAAGGTAAATAGATGGCCGAGAATTGCTAGATGGGAGTTGCAGATATGCGCATGCTTTCGGCCTTGGCTATGCTGGCGCTGCTGTCCCTCGCAGCCAATGGGGCGCCCGACGAGGCCTGTGGCCATGTCAGCAGGGTTGTGGATGGAGACACGTTCGACTTGATCGTGGATAGGGGAGACTCCAGGATCGACTCGGCCGTGGTGAGGGTTCGCCTGGCAGACGTCGACGCACCGGAGGTCGATTGCGAGGAGGGAAAGGCTGCAAAGGAGCTAGCAACGATCCTATTGCTCGACAGAAGCGTATGCCTCGATATCGACGACTTGAATGTGAGGGATAAATATGGGCGACTGATCTGTCTGGCCTATCTAAGAGGCCGCGATGGCCAGATATTGACTCCCTGCGTCAACAGGATGATCGTCGACTCCGGCAGCGCCGCTATCAAGGATTACAAGGATAACGAGTTCGATCCAGATAAATGGTGGTCTGCCGCAGATTCGCCGCTGAACGACGCCCTCGGAGGCGTTGGAGGGGAGGTAGAGGGAGTCCTTCGCCGGATGATTGTCGATATCCTAAACGAGCTGCAGCGCTGGTTGAACCAGGTCCTGGAGGACCTGCGTGACTGGATCGCCCCTTCCTCGACTTGATGGGGCACACCCTCTCGAAACGATGAGAGGGCGCTTAAAGCTGGCATTGGCTGCCATCTCGCTTGCACTATGCCTCTCGTGGCTCGTTGGAGCGTTCAGCCCCCGATGCGCTGGATCTTGCCTCTACCTGGAGGCGGCTTTTGCGCTCTCGCTCGCGCTTCTTGGCCACAGGCTCTTCCTTCCCGCCCTCCTTGGAAGCACGTTCGTCTCCATTTCAGGGCTCGCCATGGGAGTTCAATCCCTGCCCGATCTCGGCATGGGAGTATCCCTGGCGGGACTTGGCTTCTGCTTGGCCGAGAGGATCCCGTCCCGGCGGGCCGTGACCTTCAAGGCAGATGAGGTTCCGAGGCAGACGATCCATGCGGCATTCGGCATCCTGTTCTGCCTGATGATCCTCGCTTTTGGCACTTACATATCATCAGGGATCATCCTCGCAGGAACACTCGCTGGCATGCTGATCATGCATCTTGTCCAAAGAGGCCTTCGAGGATCCTTAATTGAGAGGCTGATGGGACATCTGGAGAGGGAAGGCGCCATTCCCGGAGAGGGCTCCCTCTACTATGCGCTCGGCGTGCTATTCGCCCTGGGCCTCCTGAGGGAGAGCCCGATCCATGCTATCTCGGTGATCCTCATCTTATCCCTGGGAGACTCGCTTGCAACGGTCATCGGCCGAAAGGGCAGACACCCCCTGCCATGGAACGGCGAGAAGAGCTTCGAGGGATCCCTCGGCTTCATTCTGGGCTGCCTTCCAGCGCTCCTCGTGCTGCCAGGGCCGGCGACGGCGATTGCGATAATCGTCGCTTGGGCGACCGAGTCCCTTCCTCGAATCGACGACAACATCACGGTCCCCATGGCGTCCGCAATGGCATACCGACTGATCCTCGGGCCCTGTGGCTGAGAGATGGAACCTGACTTCCCACTAATATAGGCACATAGAATCGGAGCATAGCGATCTGTTGCACCTGATTAGGCATATGGGCTATTAGAGATAACCAGCATCAATCGCCTCATTTGTCCCCACTTGTACCTAGTCAAACGGCGGCGCACCCCACAGCTTGCTGCGGGGTATTCGTTTTTAAGATAAATCCCCTGGCCAAGGTTTTTCAGGCAGGCCTCCCAGAGGGAGGTCATGATCTGCATGAGGTGCGGTGGCTGCTGCACCTATCTGGATGTTGCCATAATCGATCCTGCCGCGATCCGGGCGGACGGCACGGCCGATCCCTCAAAGCCATTGATCCAGAAGCCTGCAGGAGAGAGATGCCCCCATCTGGCATTCTCGGGGGAGATCGCGCAATGCACCATCCACCACCTCACTTGCTACGAGCAGACGCCCTGCCAGCAGTTCGAGCAGGTGGGACGAGAGGACGACTTCTGCATCCTGGGAGGCTATCTGCGGGCGGTCTCTCAGAGGTGATCCGATGCGGTTCCATGAAATGGCCGCAAGAGCGCTATCTCCATCAACAGCGCCACCCTCCCGGCAAAGGCGACTCCTGGGATCATCAGGCGCCATAGATAATTACTTATTGAAAAAAACATAAATGATAGTACGATGATGATTAGGATGTACGCAGCATGAGTTCGAGCTTGCCCGATGATCCGGGCGATCGAGCAGAAGGCCATATCTGCCTCTTCTACGACGATGAAGAGGAGCGCCTCTCCTCGACAAAATCCTTTCTCCTTCAAGGGGGGCCTGAGGGGGGAAGATCGCTTTTCATAGGACCGATGAGGGGAGAATTGCCCTTTGAATGGATATCGAGCATATCCGAGAATCCCTGTTTGATCGAAGGCGCGTTCCTTCCTGAGGGGATGATAGGCCTCTTGGAAGAGCAGGTCGCTCGATCCAGGGCTGATGGATGCAGCTTCTTGAGGGTGGCAGTGGATATGAGATGGCTGTTCGAGGCTGCCCGGCCCGACCAGATGATGGAGTTCGAGCGCGTGATCGACCGCTTCATCCAGGGCAGCCGCTGCCAGCTCCTCTGCGAGTACGATTCAAGAGACCTTCCACCATACGCCTGGATGGCGCTCCTCTCAGCCCACCCACTCGTCATGGTCGATGGAGAGGTCATGGCAAACCCCCACCATCATCCTCCTGAAGATCTCCTTCATCCCCTCACCGTCTTGCGCCACATAAAGGAGGCAGGCCGCCGGGCAAGTACCCTTCAAGACGAGATACTGGAGGCGATGATCACGGGCATCTGGGTGGCAGACGCGGGAGACCAGATAGTCTATGCCAATTGCGGAATGGAGAGGATCTCGGGCTTTTCCCGAGAGCAGATCATAGGCTCTCGAATCGTCGACTACTCCCATGAGACTATGATGCAGTTCGAGCCCCATTACCTCAAGGCCAAGGAAACGAAGAGGACAGTGCGCTACGATGCGATCGCGGTCAGAACGCCCTCGGGGGGGGAGAGCTTGCAATCGGGCTGGCTCATCCCCATGATGGAGGAGGGAGAACTTCGGGGCATCATCTGCACGGTGGAGGACGTAACAGAGCAGAAGCGAAGGGAAGAGGATCTCAGGAAGCAAGAGAGGCATCTGGAAGCAACGGTTGCCAAACGGACCGCCGAGCTGAAAGAGGCCAACTCCAATCTGCGAGGGGAGAATGAAGAGCGAATCAGGATGGAAGACGAGCTTAAGAGATCGGAGGAGAACTATCGTCTCATTGTGAACAACTCCCAGGAGGCAATCGTCGTTGCCCAAGACGGGATGCTCAAGTATGCAAATCCCACGGCTGCCAATCTCACCGGCCAGAGCCAGGAGGACCTTTTATCCCATCCGTTCACCGATTTCATCCATCCCGATGACAAAGAGCTCGTCAGTGAGCGCCATATCCAGAGACAGGGCGGCAAAAGCCCACCTTCCAACTATCCCTTCCGGGTTACCAGGCGAGATAGACTTGTGAAGTGGGTGGAAATAAATGCCGTCCCCATAACATGGAACGGCAAGCCCGCCACGCTGAACTTCCTTGCAGATATCACCGAGGGCAAGGAGGCGCAAGATGCCTTGCGGCAGAGCGAGGAGCGGCTTCAACTATCGCTCGATGCGGCCAATGAGGGGCTGTGGGACTGGAACCTCCCTACGGGGAAGGCCTACTTCGGACCGCGTTACTTCACGATGCTCGGCTACGAGCTCGGCGAGATGCCCGCCACATACGAGACCTGGGTAGGTTTGCTCCATCCTCAGGACCGGGAGGAGACCATCAGGCGGATCGAGGAGCACATCCAAAGGGGCGACTGCGGATACGAGGAGGAGTTTCGCCTCAGGACCAAGGATGGAGGCTACAGATGGATCCTTGGACGCGGAAAAGTCATAGAACACGATTCCCTAGGCCACCCGATCCGCCTCGTTGGAGTCCATATGGACATCACAGGGCGAAAGGAGGCAGAGGAGGCCATGAGGGCGAGCGAGGAGAAGTTTCGCCATCTCTTCGAGAACTCGCCTGTCGGGATAATCACAGCCGATCGGGACGGAAGGATACTCGAGGCCAATCAAGCCCTTCTGGATGTGATGGGTTCGCCATCGGCAGAGGTCACAAAGGGGATCGACCTCTTGAAGTCTCCCCCGCTCATGGAGGCCGGCATCTCCGAGAGCTTCAAGAGATGCCTGATCGAGGGGAAGATTACAGCCGAACATCCCTACACCTCGATATGGGGAAAGCACCTCCACCTCAGGCTGCACCTCACGCCCATCCGAGGCTCCGATGGCTCCATCGCCGGCGTCCAGGGGATCGTCGAGGATATCTCGGAGCAGAAACGGGCGGAAGAAGCGCTCTCGGAGTCCCATGACCGCCTCTTGGCCGTGCTCTCCTCGCTGGATGCCGCGGTATATGTGGCAGATATGGACTCCTACGAGATCCTCTTCGCCAACAGATATATCTCGGATCTCCTTGGCAGAGATCCAACGGGGTGCATATGCTGGCAGACGATCCAGTCGGGATTCGATGGGCCATGTTCCTTCTGCAACAAAGATCAATTGATTGGCAAAGACGGTAGCATCATGCCGGGGATATCCTGGGAGTTTCTAAACACCCGCACCGACAGATGGTTCTACATAAAGGACAGGGCGATCTCCTGGCCCGACGGCCGCCTGGTGAGGCTCGAGATTGCCCAGGACATCACAGAGCGAAAGAGGGCAGAGGAGCTCCTTAGAAGCGAGAAGCAGCTAAACGAGACGATAGTCAGCAATATGCCTGCTGGGGTGGCATTCCTGGACAGGGATTTCGTCTTGAGAAAACATAACGAGCCCTACGCCGAATTCATCCGGAGATATTCTCCGTACCCTCCGGAAGAGGCTCTGAACATGTGCTACTTCGACTTTGTGCCAGGAAGCCAGGAGCAACTGGAGAGGCTGTTTCGCCGGGTGCGCGACTTAGGCGAGACGTTGACCTTCCACGATTTTCCTCTGATGGTGGGAAAGGATGGCGACCTGGAGGCAACCTACTGGGATGCGAGCCTCGCCCCGGCGATAGGCTCGGACGGCGAAGTTGAGGGCATCCTCCTGCTGACGCAAGATGTGACACAGAGAAAGAGGAGCGAAGAAGAGCTGCGGGCCGCCAAACAGGTAGCCGAAGAGGCCAACAGGTCGAAATCGGAGTTCCTTGCCAACATGAGCCACGAGATACGCACTCCACTCAACGCCATCATCGGCATGGCAAGCCTGCTCATGGGATCCGAGATCACCCCAGAGCAGAGTGAGTTCGCCAATACCATTCACAACAGCGGGGACTCTCTGCTCACCATAATCAACGAGATCCTGGACTTCTCTCGGATAGAGGAGAATAAGCTGCAGCTGGAGAGGGCGCCATTCTCCCTGGAGAAGGTGATCGAAGCCTCCCTGGATCAAGTTGCCCTACAGGCGGCAAACAAGGAGCTGGACCTGGCAGTCCATATCGACCGACGTTGTCCCTTGGTGTTGATCGGCGATTCCCACAAGCTGGGCCAGATACTGGCAAACCTCCTGAGCAACGCAGTCAAGTTCACCGAGAGGGGAGAGGTTGTCGTAACTGTGGACTCGACGAGCACGTCCGAAGGTTTGCAGATCCACTTCTCGATACGCGACACGGGAATTGGGATCCCCGAGGACGAGCAACCCCGCCTCTTCCAGCCCTTCTCCCAGCTCGACTCCTCCACGACGCGCCGATACGGGGGAACTGGACTTGGCCTTGTCATTAGCAAGCGCTTGACTGAGATGATGGGCGGAGGGATCTGGGTCGAGAGCTCGCGAGGCGAGGGCAGCACATTCCACTTCACGATCATCGCCGAGGCAGGACCGGAGCCTGAGCCCCTCAACGTCGAGCCCCTGAAGGGAAGACGTGTGCTGCTTGCGGTCAAGGCCTGCGCAACGAGGGATGTCATATCCTCTCTTCTGTTGAGATGGGGGATGGTCGCTGTTGCCCTCCCGGAAGGAGGGGAGGTCGACTTGTTGGAGGCGCCGTTTGACTTCGCGCTGATGGACGAAGAGGGCCTACAGGAGGCAGGCTATATATTGAGTCTCCAGCCCGATCTCCCCCAGATCATGATAAGCCAGCTTGGAAGGCCCAATCCCGATGTAGAGAAGTTCAGCGCATGGCTGAACCGGCCGGTGAAACCCAGTCAGTTGCACCATGTGCTCATGGAGATAATGGGCGAGGTCGATATAGAGAGGTCCGACAAGGATGAGCCAGGCATTCCTCGGACGACCTGGGATGCGCGGGTGCTTCTAGTCGAGGACAATCTCGTCAACAGGACGGTCGCCCTCAAGATGCTCCAGAAGCTGGGAGTTCAAGCGGACGTGGCTTCCAACGGCCGAGAGGCGCTCCTCGCCATGGAGGAGAGGAGCTTCGACCTCGTGCTGATGGACGTGCAGATGCCGGAGATCGATGGCCTGGAGGCTACAAGGCTAATACGGCAATCGGGGGCGAGACAACCATGGATAGTCGCCATGACCGCTCATGCCCTCCAAGGGGACCGCGAGAGGTGCCTCAATGCCGGGATGGACGACTACATCAGCAAGCCCGTGAGGCTCGACGCGCTCCGGTCGGCCCTCGATAGGTTCGAGCGCAGATAAGGACCACCCCAGGTGAGGGATGATGAACCTCCACCTATCTATAGAAGACGCGCTTGGCCTTTCCTTCCTGACGCGGAAGCCCGCCCAATGGATAGACGAACGCCTTTGGGCCAAATCCGAGAGAATCCTTCAAGGCCCTCTCCACAACGGAGCGCGTGACATAATCCTCCGCCTCCACATTGACGCTGACCTCCTTTCTGCCCTCGGACTCCTCGATGATGATCTGGTAGTTTGAGCCCGCGCCCGGGATCTTCATCAGCGTCTGCTCGATCTGTTTTGGGAAGAAGTTGACGCCCTTCATTATCAGCATGTCGTCGAGCCTGCCGTTGATGGGAGCAATCCTCAGATGGGTGCGGCCGCAGTCACATCTATCCCTCGATATGATGCATGTAAGATCCGCCGTGCGAAAGCGAATCACGGGGAGGGCCTCCCTCGTAAGAGCCGTTACCACAAGCTCTCCAGCCTCCCCGTCCTCGAGGGGCTCATGGGTCAAAGGATCGAGTATCTCGACGATGTAATGGTCCTCCCAGACGTGGAGGCCGTCGTGGGCCGGACAGTCCATCCCAAGCGTTCCCACGCCGCCGGTCTCCGTCATGCCGTAGATATCGAATACCTCCACACCGAGGCCCTGAGAGATCTTCGACTTCATGGAGTCGGAGAAGACCTCGGCTCCGAAGATTCCCGCTTCCAGGTCGGGGAGCTCCTGGCCGGTCTCCTGGAGTACCTCCATCAGCCTGATGCCGTAGCTGACAACCCCTGTGAAGACGCGAGTCTTCAAGTCCTTCGCTAGCTGGATCTGCCTTGCGGTATTTCCGGGCCCCGCAGGGATGATGAACAGTCCTGCGGCCCTCGCCCCGTGATACATTCCAAAGCCGCCGTTGAAGAGGCCGAAGAGGGGCGTGATCTGGACTGCGTCGCCCGTCTTGCTGCCAGCCATGCGGTAGCACCGGGCCATGCACTCCGCCCATTGATCGAGGTCGGCATTAGTATAGGGCATGATCACCGGAGTGCCGGTCGAGCCGCTCGACATATGCATCTCCCTGACCTCATCGCGGGCGACGCAGCAGAGGCCCAATGGATAGCTCTCTCGAAGCAGCTCCTTGTTCATCAGGGGAAGCTTGCAGACGTCCTCAACGCTCTGGATATCCTCAGGCCTTACGCCCTGCCGATCGAATAGCCTTCGGTAGATGGGATTCGACTCATAGACGTGCCTGACAATTTTCTTCAGCCGTCTAGACTGCAGAGATGCGATCTCCTCCCTCGACGCGGTCTCGATTCCACGGTTATGGTAGTTTCCATTATCGCTCATGAAAAGCTCCTTCCAGCCTCGAATGCCCTCAAGTTGATCTCCACAAACCTCTCCTTTACCGAGGTGGCGATGGCCTTCCTCCAGTCCTCGATCGCGATATCCAGTCCGGTGGAGACCGCGCCCAATACCACCATGTTGGCTGCCCTGATCTCGCCCAGATCCAGGGCCGCCTGCGCTGCATCCAGGTAGATCAGCCGGGAAAAGGATCTCCTCAGGAGGCCTGGGACATCTTTTGGATAGATCGCTTCGCCGGTGGAGACCGTCATGGGCATGATCGCTTGCGTGCTTACTACGGCAAGGCCGTTTGGATCGAGGTAATGGGCATAGCGCAAGGCCTCGATCTGCTCCAGGGCGCCCAGAACCCGGGCGGTGCCGTAGGCGACGAGGGGACTATAGACCTCGGGGCCCCACCTGATCTGGGCGACCACCGACCCCCCACGCTGGGCCATCCCGTGGACCTCGTTCGTCTTCACCCTGTGTCCCGAGAGGACTGCAGCCTGGGCCAGGACCTCGCTTGCAAGGAGGATCCCCTGGCCGCCTACGCCCACGAGCACCACGCTCTGGACGTCCTCCAAGCTCATGAATCCGCCTCCTGCGGTGCGATCGCTCCAGCCGGACAGATCCCCTGGCAGAGGCCGCATCCCATGCATAGAAAGGGGTTGATCCTCGCCGACTCGCCCAGCCACTCGATCGCTGGGCAGGCGAGCCCGATACAGATGCGACAGCCCTTGCAGGCATCCTCATCCACCACCCTGATCGCCCCTAGTCGCCGTCCCTCCTTTAGAGGACAGGGCGCCCGTGCAACGATCAACGATGGAGCGAATGCCTCCACCTCCTCCCGTACGGCAACCGAGACCGCCTCCAAGTCGTAGGGATCGATTGTTCGCACCCGATCGATCCCACAGGCCCGGCCGATGGCCTCGATCGATATCGGCTCTACAACCTCGCCCATGAGGGTGCGACCAGTGCCGGGGTTCTCCTGGTGTCCAGTCATTGCAGTCGTCCTGTTATCCAGGACCAGGATGGTGGACTCACCCCGATTGTAAGCTATATCCAATAAGCCGGTGATCCCTGAATGAAAGAAGGTCGAGTCTCCGACGATTCCAACTACCTTTCTGGGATCGCCAGCCTTTTCGAGCCCCTGCGCCATGGAGACCCCAGCGCCCATGCAGAGGATCGTGTCCATGCGGTCCAGTGGCTTGAAGGCGCCCAGGCTATAGCAGCCGATATCACCGGTCACGACCACATCCATCCGGCCCAGTACGTAGAAGATGCCTCGATGGGGGCAGCCGGGGCAGAGGACTGCCGGACGGGGCGGAAGCGCCTTCAGCCCCGCGTCCATCGCAGGCTTTCGGCCCTCCATCCTCATGCGGGCGGCTAGGAGCCGATCGGGCGAGAGCTCGCCTACCTTTGGCACCACGTCCCCACCTCGGCAAGAGATCCCAAGCGACCGGACGTGCTCCTCGAGTATGGGGTCGAGCTCCTCAACCACGAGCACTGAATCGACTTGGGACGCGAACTCCAGAAGGAGGGAGTCGGGGAAGGGATAGGAGAAGCCCAGTTTGAGGACCGATGCCTCAGGCCAGACCTCCCTCACATACTGATAGGCGATCGAGGAGGTGATGATCCCAAGCGACCGGTCCCGCCATTCCATCCGATTGGCCGAGGAGGTCTCGGCTGCCCTGACGAGCTTGCCCATCCTCTCCTCGACATCTCGCCGCATCACCCGACCCCAGACTGGGATTGGCACATACCGCGGGGGGTTCTTCACAAAGCCGATCTTTCGCCCCGCGGGCTTGCGCTCTCCTAGATCCACCAGGCTTCGGGAATGGCTGACCCTGGTAGTTGACCTGAGGATGGTAAGCGTCCTATACTCCTCCGAGATCTCCATAGCAAGGAGCATGAGGTCACGAGCCTCCTGGCTGTCCGAGGGCTCGAAGAGGGGAACCTTGGCGAGGCGTGCGTAATGGCGAGTGTCCTGCTCGTTCTGGGATGAGTGCATCCCGGGGTCGTCGGCAACGCAGGCAACGAAACCCCCCTCCACGCCGAGATAGCTTAAAGTCATCAATGGGTCGGCTGCCACGTTCAGGCCCACGTGCTTCATGGTGACGATGGACCTGGCGTTGGCCAGGGAGGCTGCGGCCGCGACCTCGAAGGCGACCTTCTCGTTCGGCGACCACTCGCAGTAGACCTCGTCCTTGTGACGGGAGAGGCTCTCGAGGATCTCCGTCGAGGGAGTGCCGGGATAACCCGTTGCAACCGTGACTCCGGCCTCGTAGGCACCCCTCGCTATCGCCTCGTTCCCCGAGATCAGGCAGGCCAGCACGATCCCCCCGGCAATCCCTCATACGGCCAGCCGGCCTCAGCTGCTAATACATCGTTGCACATTTATATGCATCCGCGGGCCCACCTGGGACTACTGATTTATAATCCTTCTGGTTATGGCCGGTGCCGCCTTTGATTGCAATTATCACCACATCGGAGGGGATTAATGATTAAAAATTTTTATCATTAATGCCGACAAGCAAGATCAATCAGACCGGTTAAATCGACGATTCAAGCTCCATGAACGATCAGATTGCCAATCAAAAGACCGAGGCCCCTATTGTCAAAGGCGAAAAAGCGGGGAAAGAGGCCCTGGCTCCCGAGATAGCCAGGCCATCGTCCATTCATCAGCCCCTCTTGAGCTTCCATACGCGCAGGTCGTCGAAGCTCACTGTCACGTTTCCGCCTTTGACGGATCTGACGTAGAGGCCGACGTCGCCGTAGGAGAGCGTTCCCTCCCTGTACTCATCAAGCAAGACGCCATTTGCATAGAAGCTAAGGAGGTCGCCCTTGCAGATGAGCTTGATCTGGTTTGTGGAGTTTCCGAGGTTGATCGCAGAAGATCGCGTCCATTCCAGGGGCTTTATCCACGTGCTGTTGTTCAAAGCTCCAAAGCTGTAGTAGCCATCCCCGGATATGAGGAACATGTAGTAGCTTCTTGGATCGACGAGGCGAGCCACGACGCCATAGGCGTTGTCGTCGGGACACGAGATCTGCGTGGCCTCGACCTCCATCACGAAGTCGGTGAAGTTCTGCCTGGCATTGAACCACCACCAGCCCCCCTCGGGCACGACGGTGATCCTATAGGCCATATCGATGTAATCTGCGAGAATCTCCCCTACAGTATACATCGGCCAGCCGCTCTTGCTGCTTGAGAAGTTGTCGAAGTAGAGTATATCCCCTGCCTGGGGATCGGATGGGGTCAACCACGAATCCCCAAGCGTCCCTCCTTGAGCAGTACCTCCCGGAAATACGATCAGGATGACTGCGAACACAAGGACGAGCGCCGCAATTAATGCTGCTTTTTCCCTCAATAGATCTCCTCCTCTGGCCAGAAGGTTTGAGCCTCTCCGCGATAAATCCAGAGCTGATGAAAGAGTTCACCTATCACGATTAGTACCTTTCCACCCGCCGTTAGATTGGCGGGACGCTACGCCGAAGGAGACTTCCTGTAGGGTCCGGTTGGGTCCCGAAAGCGTGATATTCGATGGAATACACCAATAATGATGGTGATTGTGATGCGACCACAGTCCTTGATCGCTTTGATCGCAGCCGCCATCCTATGCGGCTGCATCCAAACGGAGAGCCCCCCAGAGGCGTCCGAGCACGATGCGTCGGAGGAATGGAATGCGGACGGGGTAGTTGGAGATCACGAGTATGCCCGCTCATTGGTCCTTCACGGGGGCGAGGGCTATGGCCTCTCCGGAGGAGACCTCGATATATCGTGGAAGAACGACGAGGAGTACATCTATTTGGCGATGAGGGGAGAGACCACTGGATGGGCCTCATTGGGCTTCGATCCGCGCGAATGGATGAAGGATGCCGATATGATCCTCGGATATGTGGTCGACGGAGAGGCCTTTGTGGAGGATCAGTACTCCGTCGATAGCTACGGCCCCCATCCGAATGATGTGGAGCTCGGCGGGACGGACGATATCGCGACCTATGGGGGGCGAGAAGAGGGTGGATACACCGTAATCGAGGTCAAGAGGCGCTTGAATACGGGGGACGCTTACGATAAGGTGCTCATCCCAGGCGAAGAGGTCTCCATTATCTGGGCCATGTCCTCCTCCGACGATCCCCTCGTCAAACACAACGTAGCCCATGGAGAGGCTGTTATTGTGCTGGATTCCGGCGGCTCGGAGGTAAGGGAGGCATCCCCCCTCACCGCCCAAGAGGTGGAGGGAGTGATGTACATCCGAGAGGAGGAAAAGATGGCAAGGGACCTCTACCGGGAGTTCGGAAGCATTCATAACCTCTCTATCATGAACGCGACTGCGAACTCAGAGCAGAACCATATGGACGCGGTCAAGGTGCTGATAGACGGAAAAGACATTGCGGACCCGGTCGTGGAGGAGCCAGGCGCGTTTACCGCTTCATCATTCCAGGAGATCTACGAGAACTACTCGGCAACAGGCCAGGCCTCGCCGGAGGAAGCCTTGAGGTCAGCATGCCTGATCGAGGAGATGAGCATAACCGACCTTTCGAGACGACTGAACGAGACGGATAGCGAGGAGATTCGCGTGACCTATGTGGGACTTCTCGAGGGATCCAAGAAGCATCTCCGATCGTTCGTCGCAGCCCTCGATGAAAGGGGCGAGAGCTACAGCCCCGCGTATCTGAGCCAGGTCGAGTTCGATGAAACCGTCCGATGAGGGCAAGATCCATATATTTAAACATTGAAGATATATATATTGAACTGACTCAGCGGAGGTGGAATGGTTAGCATAACGCTCAACCGCGAGGGATGTGTCCTGTTGGATGGTGCGAGAAGGGCGATGCTCTCCTCGGACAATGCCGATATCAAGAGGCCCTGAGCTGCTTCGACCGGGCGATTGAGCTCGACTCCTCCTACGAGAAGGCATGGAACGAGAAGGGCCTTGCCCTCTCCGCCCTAGGCTGCGGGGAAGATGCCCTATGCTGTTTTGACCGGGCCATTAAACTGGATCCGATGGATGCCGAATCCTGGAAGAACAAGGCGGATGCGCTCTCCAAGCTCGGCCATTATCAGGAGGCCATCGTCTGCTACGACAGGGCGATGGAGCTCGATATGGCCTACGCCCTGGACTGGATCGGCCAGGATGCCGAGACGAATCCCTGGGATGCCGAGGCGTGGATATGCCAGGGGCTTGCCCTGCACTCCCTGGAGAGGTTCCAGGAGGCAATCGAGGCTTATGATCGCGCGCTTGGGATCAATCCCCAAGATTTGCATGCCTGGTCCCACAAGGGATACGCCCATCAGGCAGGCGACGACTACCAGGGAGCGCTCGATTGCTTCACCAAGGTAACGGAGCTCTGCCCAAGGAGGCCGGAATCATGGTACGACAGGGCGGATGCCTTAAGCCATCTCGAACGCTATCAGGAGGCTGCTTCGTGTTATCATCGAGCCGTTATGATCGATCCCGGCTTCTCCAAGGCCTGGATTGGCCTCGGCCTTGCGCTGCGCAGGATGGGGCAGGCCCAAGAGGCCTTGCACTGCTTCGACCAGGCAGGGGATCCGAAGTATCCGCCGCTCTGGTACAATCGAGGAATGGCCCTCCTCGAACTGGGGAGATATGGGGAGGCACTTTCCTGCATGGACCGGGCATTGGAGCTCGACTCCTGCGACACACGATGCTGGAGCGATAGGGGATTTGCCCTCTACCACCTGGGAAGGTACAGGGAGGCCCTGGCAAGCTATGACAAGGCCTTGGACGCCTACCCCTTGAATGCCACTGCCCTATTCAACAAGGCCCTTGTGCTACGCATTCTCGGACGCCTCCAGGACGCAAAGGAGGCCATGACCCGCTTCATCGAGCTGAATAAGCAGCTCTGATGTGGTCCAAAAGATCAGCGCATCCCGCCGACGCGATAATCAGGAACCTTTTTTGCCTAGCAAGGGCGACCCCACCCCCAGCTGATGATGACCCTCATAGACGATCTGAGACGATTGGTCGGGGATAGGGCAACTGACTCGTCCTCTGAGAGGCTCTGTTACTCCCGCGACGCTTCCCAAGTGAGAGGGCTGCCGGACTGCGTGGTCCGCCCGCTCAATGCTATCGAGGTATCGGAGATCGTCCGCCTTGCGGGACGATTGGGGGTGCCCGTAACTCCCAGGGGGGCGGGAACGGGCCTTGCCGGAGGGGCCGTTCCCGTTTCTGGCGGCATCCTTCTCGACCTCTCGGGGATGGACCGCATACTCGAGCTCGACCTCGATGACCTCCAGGTCCAAATCGAGCCGGGCGTGATCCCAGAGAGGCTCAACTGGGCCTTGAAGGAGCACGGATTCTTCTTTCCGCCCGACCCCGGAAGCTCTGCGATGTGCACTATCGGCGGGATGATCGCAAACAACGCAAGCGGCATGCGATGCGTGAAGTACGGCACAACGCGCGAGCATGTCCTCGACCTGGAGGTGGTGATGGCCGATGGCAGGGTGATCCATACAGGATCTCGCATGCTCAAGAGCTCTGCTGGCTACGACCTAACAAGATTGATGGTGGGTTCAGAGGGAACGCTAGGCATAATCACGGCCGCCCGCCTCAAGATCACACCCCTGCCGCGGGCAAGGCGCCTTATCGCGGCCTCCTTTTCAACGGCTGAGGCAGGCGCAAGGGCGGTGATAGAGGCATTCTCGGCCGGCATCGTCCCATCGGCCTGCGAGATCCTGGACCGCACAACGCTTAGTGTTCTATCGAGGTGCAATCCCAACCTCGCGCTTCCAAAAGAATGGGACCTCATCCTCTTCGAGGTGGATGGGACCGAGCAGTCCACGGCTGAAGAGGCCGAGAAGATCGTTTCGGCCTGCAGCAGCGCAATCGCCGTCCGCATCGCCTCGGGCAAGGAGGAGATGGAGGAGATCTGGGCTGCGAGGAGGCTCGTTGGAGCAGCGGTCTCAAGGCTCGATTCAACCCTCTCGCGCGTCTACCTGGGCGAGGACGTCGGCGTCCCGATAAGCCAGATCCCGGCGCTGATTGCGCGGGTGGAGAGGATCGCAGAGGAGGCCGGCATTCCGGCGATGAAGTACGGCCACATCGGCGATGGAAACCTGCACGCAGCCCTCTTCATCGACATCACGGACGAGGACAGATGGAGGGCGCTCGAGAGGGCGGCAGACAGGATACACCTTGCTGCCCTGGATCTGGGTGGAACGGTCTCCGCCGAACACGGGATAGGCCTTGCCCGGGCCCGCTACATGGAAAGACAATGGGGAGAGGGGCTCGACCTGATGCGCTCCATAAAGAGGGCGCTCGATCCCCAGGGGATCCTCAATCCAGGAAAGCTGGGGCTTTGATGACGGAAGAGCTGGATATCAGAGAGATCCTCAAATGCGTCAGGTGCGGAACCTGCCGCTCGGTATGCCCCGTATTTCGAGAGCTCGGATGGGAGTCCACCTCCGCAAGGGGCCGACTGATGGTCGCCGGGCACCTGTTGGATGGAGGTTTGCCGGACGAGGCAGCCCTTGCGAGCCTGAGGAGCTGCACCACTTGCGCAATTTGCAGGGAGATATGCCCAGCAGAAGTCGACTCGCCCCGGCTGATCGAGGGCGCCCGAAGGGAGCTTTCGAGCCGTGGGCTCTTGAGCGAGGCACAGCTCAAGCTGAAGACGCGAATCCAGGCGACGGGAAACAGCCTGGGCGAGGCGAGGGATCGGCTCGCCTGGATGACCGAAAAGGAGGTCCCCGATCGGGCAGAGGCTGTCTACTTCGCAGGATGCCTCAACTCCTATCGCTATCCACAGGTGGCGGCAAAGACGCTTTCCATAATCAAGCCCCTTGGGGTTACGGTTCTAAAGAACGAGAGGTGTTGCGGCTCGCCCCTGCTGCGCACAGGAATCGCACCGGATACGATCGATCACAACCTGGAGCAGATCCGGGCAACGGGAGCGGAGACGGTGATCACGGGATGCGCTGGCTGCTACACCACGCTGAAGAAGGACTACCCACCCGAGTTCGAGGTGCTCAGCCTATCGGAGTTCCTGGAAGAGCATATCTCCGATCTTAAGCTTGAACCCCTCGATATCACCGTAACATATCACGATCCCTGCCACATGGGAAGGCATAACCGCATATTCGACCCGCCTCGCCGGGTGATCGAGGCCATCTGCAACCTCGAGGAGATGAAGGGGAACAGGGAGGAGGCCCGCTGCTGCGGCGGGGGCGGGGGGGTCAGGTCAGGATATCCTGACCTCTCGCTGCGGATGGCGCGGCGCCGATTGGAGGATCTGCCTTCCAATGTCGAGACGATAGTTACGACCTGTCCCCTCTGCGTAAAGAACCTGTCCGATGCCGGGGGAAAAGCGATCGATCTAATCGACCTTGTGGCTCAGGCACTGCCCGAGCATGCGAGGGGATCCGGCTCTTCGCCGGGGCATTAGGGCAATCCTTCCCGCATCGCACCGCGAGATGATCGCGGGGGAGCGGCTTGAGGTTCCGAGGGATTATTTATATCCAATAACAGTAACTATTATTGGTGACTGATATGTTCAAAAAGATACTGATCGCAACCGATGGGTCGAAGCATAGCGAGATGGCGGCGAAGGTGGGGATTGAACTCGCTGTCCTCTCCAAGGGAAGCGTAACCGCGCTTTACGTGGCAGATACGGCCAAGTACGTGGCTCCCATTGGGGGCCTTCCTGAGTCCAAGATGAACGAGGTATTGGAAAAGCTCAAGGAGATGGTCATGGTGGAGGGGATGGTTGCAACCGAGCACGTCGAGAAGGTTGCAAGCGCCGCCTCCGTCCCCTGCCTGACCAAGATCGTTGAGGGCCATCCGGTAGAAGAGATCCTGAAGCTGGCAAGGCCTCCTGTGGACGTGCTTGTGATGGGGCGCATCGGCATGACAGGGATCGAGCGGCTGATGATGGGATCGGTTGCTGAGAAGGTATGCCGAAGCTGCAAGGTGCATGTGCTCATAGCCCACTGCTACTGAATGGGGTGGGGGGAAAAAGGCAGCAGGACGCTTCGC
This sequence comes from uncultured Methanotrichaceae archaeon, assembly GCA_964632755.1. Classification (GTDB taxonomy): domain Archaea; phylum Halobacteriota; class Methanosarcinia; order Methanotrichales; family Methanotrichaceae; genus JAFGMR01. The sequence goes on along the minus strand of CAZWDT010000043.1, from coordinate 2,223 downwards.
CTCAGGAGGACGCAAAGGGCCAAATCAGCCGTTCACTCGATAGCGGATACCCTTTTTACCGATGACAGCAGGCCTGAATGGCGATGACCCCCATCTCCAGGTCGCTCGATTTAGCCCTCGTCCTCCTCCTTGCAGCCTTGGCCACGGTGCTCATAGCTTGGAAGTGGAAGGAGCCTTATCTCCTGGGTGCGTTACTGGTTCCAATCATCGTCCCCCTTGTCCTTCGACTGGGGGCGAGAGAGGGGATTGTGCTAGCTGGGACGGGCGCGCTCCTCGGACCACTGACTGAGATCGCCTGCGTTGGAGGGGGGCTGTGGCGATACTCGGAGACCGGAGGGCTTCCATTCATCCCATCCTGGCTTTTCGCGATCTGGGCATGCTTTCTCCCAGCGATGATTCTGATCCTCAGGGGGACACTCGGCAGGATCCCTGTGGGAAGGCCGGCAGATCTTCCGCTCGCCCTTGCAGGCCTCGTTGGGGAGGTGCTGTTCTTCATCGCGCTGGGCAGGAACGCAACGCTCACACTCGCAGTCTCGCTCTGTATACTCGCAGTCGCGCTAGCCAGAGGGACCGCGGAGACGATCGTCATGATAGCAGCAGGGGGGCTGCTCGGCCCGGCATGCGAGGCCTTGCCTGTGGCAAGCGGGGCCTGGTCCTACATGGTACAGGACTTCATGGGAATGCCCGCTTGGCTTCCCGTTGCATATGCCTTCTTCGCAGTCCTCCTCGCGAAGGCAGGCCTTGCCGTATCGATGATCGCCCTTGCGGGCCAAAAGCCGCCTTCCACGAAGGGACGGGCCCGAGATCGGGCTTAAGAGGGATTGGCGAGATGCACTTGCTCAATATCGCGAGGATGCGTGAGATACAGATAAAACGAGATCGTTATCATTAGGCATTGGTTCCGCTGAAGATTGGCCAAAAGGGCAATTTGACCAACCGTATTGAGCGTCTTCGGGGAAACGACAAGCTTCGAACCGGCGGCAGAACTCAAAGCGAAAGCTCGTAGCGCTCCTCTGTGAGCATCCTCCCCCAGATGAAGTGGGTCTTCTCCTCGGTCTTATGAAAGCCGAACGATCGATATATCCCCCTTGCCTTCAAAAGGAAGCTCACCGTCCAGAGGAAGACGGAGCGATAGCCCCTCTCCCGGCAGAAGTCCAATGACCGGGAGACGAGCATCCATCCAAGCCCCAGGCCGCGGGCGCAAGGGGAGACGAGCAGCCAGCGGAGCTGGGCCGATTCATCTGAGTGTCTGACAATCGCCACGCATCCAACGATCCTTCCCCCCATCTCTGCGATCCATATCCTCTGTCCCTCGCGATTCTGGGAGAGCGCAAACTCGGCTAACGGGGCTGCTACGTATGGCTCGAAGGTCGAGTCGAATCCATGCTCCTGCGCATAGATCATTCCATGCAAGTAGGTGATGCAGCCAAGGTCGCCGGGTTTGATCTCGGCGCGTATGGTTATAGCGTCAAGAGGCCTAAAAGGGGAGGGTTCCATGAATCCTCATGATGATCGGATGCTGGTTTGGCCGCGAGGATCCCCTCCCGCGATGGAGGAGGGGCCGGGAAGAGGCCGCATGGGACCTCCCCGCCAGGCGAGGGAGCCGATCAGACCGATGGCCCCCTTCCAGTACCCAGGGCACTCTGGGCAGTTAGTTCAATAGGTGGATATGCTGGTTGATTGGCTCACTGCTGCCGTCTACTGACATGCGGTGCACTCTGGGCAGTTGGTGCAATAGACGGACTTGGGCACGCCATTGATCATGGGCTCGCTTCCGCCCGCAATTCCCGTGTCCACCTCATAGGCCGGCTCTTGTGTCGTCGCCTTGGGTCCTCCGTCGATGGTGTGCATCGACTGCTGGGAGGTCGCCGCGGCCTGGCCGGCTTGATCGATCGGGGTCAAGGCGAACTGGTCGATCGTGGCCTGGTCGCCGGAGAAAGTCTGGGCCAGCCACTCGTTGAACTGCGCCACATTGGTATTGTACGCCGGGACGTTAGTCCCAAGCTCCGCCTGCCCTTTCATGTGTCCGATCTGAATGCCTATGCGCAGGCCTTCAGTCAATCCCGCCTTCATATCATCGCTAATGAGCCCAACCGCCGCGCCTGTTGCGACGAGGGCGAATATTATCGCGAGGACTCTGTTTACCATAAAAACGAGTTGTACTGATAACTATATCAATGCTTTGTGACTAATCTCCCGATCGAAGTCGGGGGCATCTGTTAT
>CAZWDT010000042.1:0-25696 GCA_964632755.1 uncultured Methanotrichaceae archaeon | reverse complement strand
GACAATAAGTCCAAATAGAGCGATGATCCTTTCCCACACAGTTCGGCGAAGAACCTTATTTTCTCTCATATCCCCCCACCACCCTAATACGAGTCAACGGTGGCGATAAGATCCAGGAGATGTTCATCAAGGACGGGCTCCCGCTTGAGAATATCACATCGGAGCTCGAGATGAGCAAGGCTCTTGTTCGTGAGTATGTGGCTATCGCGGAAGGGATGACCAATATACTGGGGAGGTTGGATGGCGTCAGTGCGGATCGTCGCATGGCGTCAATGTAGATCTATTCTGGGGGTGGTGGTGGGTCGTTTGGTACTATTGATCTCATATGATATAATATATGTTATAAGATATGCCCTGCCAAGGTTACTGATTCCTTAGATGGCGTTTCCCATCTAATATGTGGCTGCAAGAAAGCGATTTATGATGATGGCAGCGCTACATGAAATCTCAGAGTTCCTTCTTCGCCAATTATTCCCCCAGTGGAAAAGTATATAAATATGTAGTATGTCATAATTAGATCTAGCTAAAGAGATGGATCGATCATTCAGCTCAATAGGATGGATCCATATGCAGTATTGAGCGCAAGGGAAGCGACCCGTGCTATAGGAGCGAGCAAATGGGCTGTGAAACTCCTGGATCACCTGGGGGTGTAAAGAAATACGGGGGTCTACTATTATAAAAAAAGATATTTTGTGTGAGTGCGGCTTGTTCGTTGGCAATCATACTTTCAAGGACTATATTCAGACCTCCTTTGGGCCGTCAACGCCCACCATAGGTCATAGCGAATGCGGGCTTATATTCGACTTCATCGATGGAAAGCTCCCGAAGAGGTACTCCTCTCGAAAGGAGCTGAAGAAGATTGCGCTAGGCTTCTCGGAGAGATATGAGATCAGAGAAGATCTCTTGGGCCGCTTTCTGCTGGAGGTCGACCGCTTGAAGTCGCTAGGAACGCTCTCAGATCAGGAGATCCTGAATAAAGCCTGGAAGGAGATGTGCAAAAGCCAAGGAGCTGATGTGGAATGGGCATTTGCGCCTTTGAGATGATGAGGCAAGCCTCTAAGTGCCCAGGGTGGCTGAAGACGTGAGCGATTACTCAGCGCTCCTGGAGGTAGGGCGATCCTTGGTCGCCCTGATATGGAGCGAGATCAGGGATGACCCTGTATTCCAGTCAATAATATCCTCAGAGACCCAGATCACGCTTACCTCTCCCGATGACCTCACGGAGGACCAGAAGCTCTCCCTCTTCCTCTACTATATCGTGGAGGATTCCTTCAAGAGGAACCTGGAAGTGGGGCTCGTGGACACCAACAACCGCCTCGGACAGCCCATCCCATTGAGGCTCTACTATATGATCATTCCAAACACCAAGGACGGAGAGAAGGACCAGCTGCTCCTCGGAAAGGTCGTGGAGATCTTCAACGATCACAGAATACTCAGGGATCCCTATCTGAATGGTGGCCTTGCTGGGGGAATGCTGAAGCTGATATTCCATACTCCAACGCCGGACGACATCAACCGCATCTGGTCCGTTGTCTCCAGGAACAAGCCCTATGTCCTTGCCGTTTACTACCAGGTATTCCCAGTTAGGATCGATTCCGAGAAGTCAGAGGAGATAAAGCGGGTATCAGATGTGGAGTACGTCTACGAGAGGCTGGACGAGGCTTGACGATGAGCGAGGAAGATTCCCTGGAGAGCCAGGCAAAAAGCCTGTCCTTTGTAGTACAGCCGGTCGATGCCTTCACTGGAGAGGGCCCAAGAGGGGATGTTTTGGTCTTCTTGGAAGGAACTGGGAATGTAGCAGTTAGAAGCGGGCCTTATTCCTCCTTCTCAGATCTTCCAGAGGGGGATTACAATGTCTTTGTAAGCTCCCGGTTCTATCATGAGGCATCCCTGGTGATGCATGCGGGCCGATCGGAGGCCGTGAAGGTCCTCCTTTACCCGCTTCCATGCTGCCCGTTTCCCTCCGGCGAGACGCTCGTAAGGGGAATGGTCATAAGCCCCGAGGGTACGCCCATGCCTTTCGCGGCCTTGACCTGGCGTTGCGGAAGCGAGGTTCTCAAAGGGAAGGCGACGGATAAGGGGGAGTTCGTGCTCTACTTCAGGCCGCTTACGTCGGAGAACGTTGTCCGGTCGGCTGGTTCGTACTACGTCCGGGGGGATATGGGCAGGACAAAAGTGAAGGTCGAGGTGAAATACAATAATAACGTCAAATATTTCATAATCGACCGCGTCATGGTCGGGAAGACCAATCTGGTCGACATCAGGCTGACAACTAAACCACTCAAAAGCGCAATAGACGGGGAGATTGCAGTCGAAAAAAAGATTCGGAGCGGATCTGAAAAGGGGGAGATCTCATCAAGGCGAATCCATCGAGATCTATCCAGTCGACTCCTTCACGGGAAAAGAGCCCCTATGGCAGGTGAAGGTCGGAATCGAGGGATCGGATAAGGTGGCAATTAGAAGCGGTTCGTATTACGTATTCACGGATCCTCCTCCAGGAGATTTTTGGAATCCTCGCTATTTGATGTGGGTGAGCGTATTCCTCCCTATTTCAACCACGAATGAACGCGAATGAACGCTAATATCCTCCATTACATTATATATATTAAGGAAACATATGTGCGAATATATGATGAATCTGTCGAAGTTCATGCATATCTAAGTTGACAATAAGTCTAAGCAGAGCGATGATCCCTTTCCACCCAATTCAGCGAAGAACCGATTTTTGGATCTCCGTTGGCTCCCGGTTCTACCACAAGGCATCCCTTGTGGCAAAGGCATCTGGCCAATCAGGGTAGGTCGTCTCCGGTGCAAACCTAAGATGGAGATTCGGCGAAGAAGAGCTTGAGGGAAGGACGACCGAGAAGGGAGAGTTCGTTCTCTACTTCCAGGCTCCTACGGTGGATGATCACATCAGATCGGGAGGACGCGCTTACGTTCGGGGTGATACGGAAAATACCAAGATTAAAGTAAATATAATATCAGAAAATGGCGATAATTTTTTTTTATCGACCGTACTGAGGTAGGAAAAACTAATTATTGTGATGCGAAGTTGCTTTCAAAAGGAGAGGAGGGTGTAAATGCCCGAATATCTGGCACCGGGAGTGTATATAGAAGAGATCGAGATCGGATCGAAACCGATAGAGGGAGTCAGCACAAGCACAGCAGGATTTCTCGGACCAACAGAGCGCGGTCCGCTAAAGCCCAAGCTGATAACCTCTTTTGAGGAGTATAAGAGGATATACGGAGGCTATCTTGAGGATAGCTATCTGGCCTATGGAGTCGAGGGATTCTTCAGGAACGGAGGATCTCGCTGCTACCTGGCCCGGATAGTTGGATCCGGAAGTAAAAAATCAAGCTTGGAGCTTAACTGGGGAGCCAAGGCGAGCCTAGTGCTAAAGGCCGGAGAGGTCGAAGTGATAAAGGTGGAGGCGCTTGCCTATGGAACAGAAGGAAACAGCATCCAGGTGGATGTGGCCGACGGCAGCACAAGCGGCTTCAAGCTTACGATCTCTAAAGGGGGTGACAGTGAGGTTTATGACGACCTCTCTACAGATAAAACCTCTACTAGCTTCTATGAGAAGCTCGTCAACGGGATATCCACCCTGGTAAGCCTGAAGTGGCTTGCCGATGGGCGGCCGGACAATACTACCTCTCAAAATTTGGCAGGAGGCGTTGTTTCGGAGAAGGCGATCAAGGTGGAGGCCCAAGGTCCGGGAACATGGGGAGATGAGGTGAAGGTGACCGTTTCTGATTCGGGGCTTGGAAAGGCGGAGCTCTTCAAGCTAACGATCGCCTACAATAGTATAGCGGAGGTATATGACAACCTATCCACGGTCGTATCCTCAAGCGACTACTATGTGAAGAGGGTAAACGGCATATCGGCGCTTGTAACCCTCGAGAGCCTGGCAGCCATCCGACCAAATAATATCGCAGATCAGCCGTTAACGTTAGGCGCTGATGGATCGACGATAGCGGCATCCGACTTCCAGGGCAGCCGGGCAGATCCCGAGAACCCGACCGGCCTTGCTGCCTTTGAGGAGGTAGACGATATTGCGATCCTCTGCGTTCCAGACGAGAACGACTACGCTGGCGTAACCGCCCTGATGGTGGACCATTGCGAGAACATGAAGGATCGCTTCGCCATACTTCAGGCGCCTCAGTCCGGATGGGACATCTCAAGCCTGGAGCCTCCATTGGACTCCAAGTATGCGGCCTTCTACTTCCCATGGATACGGATCCTGGACCCGGCAAGCAATCTCTACAAGCTCGTCCCACCAGGGGGACATGTGGCAGGCGTCTTCTCCCGGACGGATCAGGAGAGGGGAGTACACAAGGCCCCTGCCAACGAGGTTGTGAGAGGGGTTTCCTCCCTGCAGATCAACGTGACCAAGAAGGATCAGGATGTCCTCAATCCGAAGGGCGTCAACTGCATCAGGGCCTTCCCGGGACGGGGAATCAGGATCTGGGGGGCGAGGACTGCGTCGAGCGATCCCTCCTGGAAGTACGTAAACGTCCGCAGGCTCTTTTTGTTTATCGAGGAGTCGATAGACGAGGGCACCCAATGGGTTGTCTTCGAGCCCAACGACGAGAAGCTCTGGGCAAAGGTGAGGCAGACGGTCGAGGAGTTCCTGACCCGCGTATGGCGGGATGGCGCCTTGATGGGGACGGTTAGAGACGATGCCTTCTTCGTTCGCTGTGACCGGACAACCATGACCCAGGACGACATCAATAACGGTCGGCTGATCGTCCTCGTAGGCGTGGCCCCCGTCAAGCCGGCGGAGTTCGTCATCTTCAGAATCGCCCAGGTGGCCAAGGGATCCGATATCGCCGAGGCCTGAAGATCCAGGAGGTGAATATGAATGGCAGCAGATAGAAACGATCCTTACGGGAACTATCGCTTCAGGCTGGAGATCGACGGCATAGTCCAGGCCGGCTTCTCAGAGGTGACGATCCCAGATAGCAGCTGTGAGGCAACCGAGTACAGGGTGGGAAGCGATCCGCCTAACTTCAGGAAGCTCTCGGGTCTTACCAAGTACGGTGCCCTTGTGCTGAAATGGGGCATCACCGACTCGATGGAGCTCTACGAATGGAGGAAGCGAATCGAGCAGGGCTTGATCAGGTTGAATCGAAAGAACATTGCAGTGATCCTCCTCGACGACGACGGATCTGACAAGGCCAGGTGGGAGTTCGCAAACGCTTGGCCTAGCAAGTACGATGCCCCAGACATGAACGCCAAGGGAAGCGAGGTTGCCGTTGAGTCCATCGAGATCGCTTTCGAGACGATGGAGAGGAAGTCCTGAGGGGGAATTGACCACCAATGGCAGCAGATAGAAACGATCCATACGGGAACTACCGCTTCAGGCTCGAGATTGACGGCATAATCCAGGCCGGCTTCTCCGAGGTGACGATCCCCGATAGCAGCTGCGAGGCCGTGGACGTTCGGGCGGGAACCGATCCGCTTTACTTCCGTAAGCGCGCAGGCCTTACGAAGTACGGAAACCTCGTCCTTAAGTGGGGCATCACCGACTCGATGGAGCTCTATGAATGGAGGAGGAAAATCGAGCAGGGGCTCATCCGGGATAACCGAAAGAACATCGCAGTGATCCTCCTCGACGACGACGGATCCGACAAGGCTAGATGGGAGTTTTCCAGCGCATGGCCTAGCAAGTACGACGCACCCGATATGAACGCCAAGGGAAGCGAGGTTGCTGTTGAGTCCATCGAGATAGCCTTCGAGAAGATGGAGAGGAAGGCATGAGTGGTGAAGACAAAATGTTCCAGACGGAACATCAGTTCGCCCTTCCTAAGGGCTATGTGGACGGGGAGGGAAGCCTTCACCGGGAAGGGGTGATGAGGCTTGCAACTGCAGCCGACGAGATCCTTCCCCTGAAGGACCCGCGAGTTCAGGGCAATCCCGCATACCTGACTGTCATCCTCTTGTCGAGGGTGATAACGAGGCTCGGCAGCCTTCCCGATGTCAATCCGCGGGTTGTGGAGGGGCTTTTCGCCTCCGACCTGGCCTTCCTCCAGGAGTTCTACCAGAGGATCAATGGCGATGGCCGTCTGGTGGTCAAGGCCATCTGTCCCCAGTGCCAGCATCAGTTCGAGGTGGACCTGGCGCCGGGGGAATAGAGGGCTACCCCCTCGACAGGATCTATGAGGAGGTGGCCTTCATTGCCTATCACTTCCACTGGGGAATGATGGAGATCATGAACCTGGAGCACGGGGAGAGGAGGCGGTGGTGTCAGGAGATATCCAGCATAAACAAGCGGTTGAGCGAGGGGTCAGGCCGATAGACAAGGTCCGCCGGGAGGCATTCTCGTGAGCGTATTGTTCTGGAGGGAGCCTCTTGGCCTCCTTGATCCTTATCGCAACTACCAGTTCCTAGTGGAGTTCAAGGGGATCGTCGTTGCCGGCTTCTCCGAGGTGGAGGGGCTCGAGATCCAGGTGGAGTTCGAGGAGATCAAGGAGGGCGGCGTAAACGACCACGTTCACAAGCTCCCGAAGGGCGGGAAGTACCCGAACCTCGTGCTGAAGCGAGGCCTGACCGACATAGATTCGCTGTATCGGTGGCAGCAGGATGTCCTTGAGGGAAAGGTAGAGCGAAGCAACATTTGGATAGTCCTTTTGACACCGGAGAGGATGCCAGGATGGGTCTGGATGGCAAAGGATGCTTATCCTGTGAAGTGGAACGGCCCAAATCTCAACGCCAACCAAGGGGGCGTGGCAGTGGAGAGCCTGGAGCTCGCCCATAACGGCCTTGCCAAGTACAGCTGGATGGACCTTCTGCGTAAAGCTCGAAAGTAGCCATGATGAGCGTAATCGATGCTGGATTTCCATCGGACGTCATGGACCGGGCAAGGCCGAGGACGCTTCTTTCCGAGCCCTTCAGGGTGCTTGGCCGGATGAGGCCTGGCGTCGGAATAGGCGCGGGGCCGGTCCTGTACTTTCTGCAATCAATGGGCATTCGACCTCGCTTCGGCCTCGATGGTCTCCCGAGCCCCGTATACAATCTTTTCCTCGCAATCAACCTGCCTCTAGGGATATGGGGGCGGGGCATGTGGGGGCCAAGGATCGAGGGCCTTAAAGAAGCCGCCCGCGATATCACCGGCCGGCCTGCGGCTTGGAGCCCATTCTCCCATGGACTGGGGAAGGGCGAATCCCTTGGAGAAGCGATCTCGAAAAGACCTTGTGCTATGTCTCCTATTATGCAGTTCCTAGGACTTCCGGTCTCTTACTGGGGACGCACCATCCAGGATGTGGGGCCTTCGAAGCCGCCTTTGGCATCTCCAATCATGCATCCCACGGGTGCTGGAAGGATCGATGAATCCCGGACGAGGGGCCGATTCGTTGGGGGGGGAGATATGCCGCAGAAGGTTAGAGCTTTGTCGCATGTTGCCTCATCGCAAGGGCCTGCTGTCTCCTCCTGGGAGAGCTCCATCCAGGATGTGGGGCCTTCGAAGCGGCCCTTGGCCTCTCCAATCGGCCAATCCACTATCGACGATTCTCGAATAAGGGCGATATGCCTATCCTGTGGAGGAGATATACGGCAGAGCGATCGATCCTTCTCTCCCGTTACCTTGTCCCCAGGACCTCCTGTCTCCCATCGAGGGAGCAGCATCCATGATATGGGTTCTCCAAAGGCGCTCTTAGCCCCTGTAATCGAGTTTCCCGTGGATGGGGGAAGGATCGACGATACCCGGATGAAATCCGCGATAGGACCGTATGCAATTGGCGAGGAATGGAGATCGATGGAGCGTTCCTTTATGAATCGAGGTGCAATTCCAGCTTGGAAGAGCGATGTGCATGGATCGTTCTCTCTGATGGGGACAACGGCAGGAGGGCCGGGTGTCGGCAGCGGCATTGGCGCCCTGGCCGGGAGGATATGGATTCATAGATCCGGCGTGATTTCGGCAAGCTACGAGGGGACGGAAAAATCCTTATTGCGGAGATATACATCGATCGGATATCACCTGGCCGGAATATCGACCCAATACCAACCTTCTCGGAAAAAAATGGCTGGGCCGAGATATGGAACTCTCAAGGGCCTTGATTCGAATGTACGAAACGGCTCCTCAAGAGATCTCGGACGAGGTCCATCCCTCCTTTTAAGCTCGTCGTCTCTCGGAAGGGGGAATGTCCATCCTTCATCGCTGGAGGCTTTAGGGGGGGAGGGAAGGGGCTTGGCCCCACAAGGCAGGTCTGCGCCAATGGTATACAACTCACGCACAGGTTCCATGCCCCCTGCCGTTGGGGGGTCTCTCCAAGGATCGGAGGGATCACAGATACAGGATGAGGGGAGGGCCTCTTTGCCTTACGGCTCGAAGAGGCCTCCCCCCTTGGACCTGCAGTCCATCTCCGATCAGATCTATGGATTGATTGAGCGAAGGATGAGAAAGGAGAGGGAAAGGAGGGGGTGGTAAGGATGGCAGAGGCGAAGAAGGCTTTGATACAGGTTCTAGATGCCAAGGGCAGGCCCAAAGGGGAGGCGATACCGGTTCTCTTCTACCCATCTGAGTACACCTTGACGAGCACCAACAGCTTTGGTACGTCGAAGATAGTAGGCCAGGCCCCTGGCGTGCAGTACACGGGAAGGGAGCTCGATACATTGAAGATGGACCTCTTCTTCGACACATACGAAAAGAACGAGGATGTTAGGAAGTATACAAAGAAGATAACCGGCCTGATGAACGTGGATTACGACCTCCATGCTCCGCCGGTGCTCCGCTTCATATGGGGCAATTTGAACTTCAACTGCGTGCTGACTACGGTCACCAAGCAGTTCACGATGTTTCGTAGCGACGGCGTACCTGTGAGGGCCAAGCTCGTCGTCACTCTACAGGAGATCCCTGAGAAGGCCGGGTCGAAGGAGAAGCGCCACTCATCCGACAAGACGAAGATATATACTATCCAGGAGGGGGACAGCCTCTGGAGCATCGCCGCCCGGGAGTACGGCGATGCCTCCATGTGGCGTCCAATAGCTGTTGCGAATTCCCTGGAGAATCCCCGGATCCTTGAGAGCGGCCTAGAGCTTAAGATTCCCCCCCTGGAGGGCTGAGGTTGGCGCTGGACTTGAGCCGGTATGCGCTAGGATTCTCTATAAAGATCGCTGGTAAGGAGGATAAGGAGCTTGTAGCATCCATCCAGGATTTGAAGGTGGAGCAGCATCTGGAAGGCTCGAGCGCGTTCTCCTTCTCCCTAATTGATCCCATTGATCAGTCGACACAGAGGTTCAAATGGCTGGATGGCAAGGCTCTGGATCCCCAGAGGTCGGATGTATCAGTGCAGATGGGCTACGTTACGGGAATGAAGACCGTGATCCTGGGAAGGATCGCCGCGCTTGAGCCGAGGTTCAATCCCGAAGGTCCCCCAACCCTCAATGTCCAGGGATACGACCATTACGAATGGCTCAAGCACTCACTGGCAACAGTCGGGCGGACCTTCCAGGAGGCTGAGACTTATGGGGATATCGTAGGAAAGATCGCGACCTTCAACAAGTTGGATAAGGGCAAGATAGAGCCACGAGCGAAGCCCTGCTCCCAGGTGGCGAAGAGCCCGGATCAGACCGACGCCCAGTTCTTAGAAGGACTGGCAGAAAGGCTTGGCCATGAGGTCTTCGTCAGGGAAAAAAAGCTCTACTTTCAAAAGCCCAAGTACAAATCGAAGGAGGTTGCCACCTTGGAGTGGGGAGTCGACCTCATCAGCTTCGAGCCACGCCTGAGCACGGCCCAGGTTGTGGTCAAGGTCACTGTGATCGGCCGAAATGAGAAGACGGCAAAGGAGGTAAAGGGTGAGGCGACATTGAGCGACCTGGACTACAAGGAGTCCAAGGCGAAGAGCGCTGGCGAGATCCTCAAGTCATATCGAGAGGTGACGAGGAGGGTGACCAATATACCTGTAAGCTGTGAGGCCGAGGCCAAGGTGATCGCAAAGGCGATCTTGGAGAGGTCCAACAGCAAGCTGATCACATGTACCTGCAAGTGTCTAGGAAATCCCGACCTCGTCCCCGGCTCCAATATCATGATCAAGGGGGTTGGAAAGCGGTTCTCCGGCAGATACTACCTGACCAAGGCCACTCACGAGATCGGCGGGGGAGGTTATACGACGACCTTGAACTTGCGCCGGGGGCTCGCAGGCAATGTTTGAGGAAAGACCGCCCGCGTATAGGATGGCAGGCGTGGTCCTGGGCCAGGTCACTGCGAACAAGGATCCAGACCAGCTGGGCAGGATCAAGGTAAAGCTGCCAGGCTGGGACGAGGAGGTATGGGCGAGGGTGGCCTCTTTCTCCGCCGGCGATGAGAGAGGCGCTTTCTTCCTACCCGAGGTCGAAGACGAGGTGCTCCTGGCCTTCGCCGAGGGCGATATCAGCAACCCCTTCGTCATAGGCGTTCTGTACAACGGCAAGGCCAAGCCGGCCTATCCTCAGGACGGGAAGAACTTCGTCAAGTCCCTTCGGACGAAGGGAGGAAACGAGATCTTCTTTAACGATGAGGCGGGGAAGGAGAAGGTCGAGATCAAGACGAAAGAGGGCTTCTCCTTGATCCTTGACCAGGGCGAAAATGGGCTTTTACAGCTCAGTACCAAGGGCGGCCACAGCATCCTTCTGGACGATAAGAAGAAAGTTGCGGAGATCAAGACGTCAGGAGGCCTAAAGATTACGATGGATGATAACAAAAAGTCCCTTGGGATAACCGACGGCTCGAACAAGATCGTGATGGAGTCGGCTGGAATAACGATTCAGAGCAGCTCCAAGCTCACGCTCAAGTCCACACAGGTGGAGATACAGGGCGATGCCCAGCTGACGGTCAAGTCGTCGGGAATACTGACGCTGCAGGGCGCGCTTGTAAAGATTAACTGAGAGGTAGGATATGCCGCCAGCTGCAAGGATGGGGGATCCTACAAGCCACGGAACGCCTCTCGGCCCAGGTCCTGGAAGCCCTACCGTTCTCATCGGAGGAAAGCCTGCCTGGAGGGCGGGATCCGATTTTCATGCATGCCCCCAGCAGATTCCAAGCGTGCCTCCCGTGCCTCATGTGGGCGGAACTGTCGCCATTGGAAGCGCCACAGTCATGATCGGTGGAATGCCTGCGGCCAGGATGGGAGATATGATCGTTGAGAGCGGCCCTCCAAACAGCATAGTCATGGGGGAGCCGACCGTTCTCATCGGCTGAGGGGAGAGATAGGTTTTAAGGAGCGATTTCGGGTGATCCATTGAGCGAAGCAAAGGAATTCTTGGGACGTGGCTGGAGGTTTCCGGTAAGCTTGGACTTCCAGGGAAGGATAGCTACATCCGCTTACGAGGAGGATATCAAAGAATCCATTCGCATCATTCTTGGGACATCGCCTGGGGAGAGGGTAATGCGCCCGGATTTCGGCTGCGGTCTCGATGATATGGTCTTCATGTCGCTTGACTCGCTTACGCTGGGGATGATGGAAGCGCATGTGCTCGAGGCCCTCCAGCTATGGGAGCCCCGGATTGAGGTCGAGGAGGTCGAGGTGACTCCTTCCTCCCTGGACCAGGGACTTGTGGTGATAAGCATCTCTTACAGGGTCATCTCCACTAACAATCAGTTCAACCTGGTCTATCCCTTCTACCTTCGGGAGTGATCCATCTATGCCTAAGATCGTCGAAAAGACTTACGAGGAGCTGCTGGATGAATCTCTAAGCCTCGCAGCCAGCTATGTGCCTGAATGGAGACCGGCTGAGGGCGATATGGGGCTTGCCCTCCTCAAGCTATTTGCTCATATGAAAGAGGATATCGCTACAAGGCTTAACCGGGTTCCCGATAAGGGATTTGCCGCATTTCTCGATATGCTTGGAATGAGGCTTTCCGCTGCCAAGCCGTCAAGTGTCCCGCTCACGTTCTTCCCGGCAAAGGGGCTTTCAGGCGGATCTTACGTACCCGCAGGGACCCTGGCAGCCTCTGAGGAGACCGAGGATCGCGAGGCGCTAAGCTTTGAGACCCTAAAGAGCCTGACCGTTACAAGCGCATCGCTGGTAAAGGTCATGGGTGTCAATCCTGAGCGGGATCATATCTTCGATCATACTGACGATATCGATTCGTTAAGGGGGTTTTGGCCCTTTGAGGGATCGAACGTTCAGGATCATATACTGTATATAGGTCATGGCGAACTCTTTGAGGCGAAGGCCGGATCCAGCATCCGGCTAAGGATCGATGGCGTCTCCTCCGATGAGGCCTCGGGCTGGAGCTGGATGTACTCGTCTGAGAGCGTTTGGCTTCCCCTTTCCGCAAAGGCTGATTCTCAGGATATCATCCTTTTGCCAGATACGGATATCGCGAAGTCCGAGATAGGCGGCATTGAGACCTGCTGGATCTCTGCCAACGTAAATCCCCTCACAAGGTCGTATGCCCCAATGATTGCCGACCTTAAGATAGTCGATAAGGCAAGTTCTGGAGATGTGTCACTGGTCCCTGACATGGGCTGCTACAACTTCCTATTCCTGGATATTGAAAAGAGGATCTTCCCATTTGGCAATAAGCCCCGAACCCATGACATGTTCTATATCGCTTGCGAGAAGGCCTTCAAAAGGCCTGGGGCTAATGTTACAATCGCCTTCGAGCGATCTAAAGACCCAGAAAAAGAGCCCGTTCCAAGAGACGTTGTCATCTCCCCCGAGTACTGGAATGGAAGAACCTGGCGGTCGCTTAGCTGGACCGAGAACGTTGATCTGAACGGTCTCGTGCTATCCCCGGTTGAGGGAGACCAAACCAGATATCGGGGAGAGGTCGTATTTCAAGTTCCAGATGATTTTTTAGCATGCGATGTCAATGGGGAGGAAGGATACTGGATCCGCTTGCACCTGAGCCAGGGGAACTACGGTCAGGAGATGGTGGTTCCAGTGAAGAATGATATAGGAGATATAACTGGATATATCCTGAAAGAAGATTTCTTCCCCCCGTGGATCGATGATGTGTTGATCGGCTACGACTATTCCGGAGGTCTCCATCCGCCTGAGCATATGCTCTTATATAACCAGCTTGAGTTTAAGGAGCCAGTTTTTCCGTTCAAGCCGTTTTCGCCCATCCGGGAGAAGAGCCGTACCCTTCTGCTCGGCTTCGACCAGCCCTTGGAGGGAGGAAACCTCAGCATATTCCTCCATATCCTGCCCCTGAAACTGCCTGGCGTCAAGCTCAGCTGGTCCTACTGGGGAAGTGCCCCAAACCTGAGCCTGGCTCCGGCAGAAGATACGCTTTACCTGACAAGCGTCGAGGGCTTAGGCGTTGGGATGGATCTATTGATCGAGGAGGGTGAAGGTGCATCCAGGACTGTGGAGGGGGCGATCATCGACTCGATGGATGCTCAGGCGAAGTCGGTTCATCTGAATATCAAGCTTCAATCCGCATTTACAGGTGACGCGAGGATTCTCAGGAGGATCTCTCTCGAGGCGGAGGACAACACGAGGTACCTTACGGAGAGCGATACGCTCGAGTTTCTGGCGCCAAAGGAACATGCATCGGTGAGCCTTTTGGGAAGCGATTGCTACTGGCTGATGGCTGTTCCCACCTCATCTTCAACCGGTCCCATGTTTTTAGGGATCTATCCCAACACGACCTGGGCAGAGCAGATGGAGACAGTTTCAGACGAGGTCATGGGATCTAGCAGCGGCGAGGCGGACCAGGCCTTCTCCGCCCTCAAAAAACCGGTTATCTCCCCCGATCTCTGGATAAAGGAGGGGATCGTCTATTCCCAGGAAGAAAAGGCGGATCTCGCCTCCGAGGGCCTCTCTTGGGAGGAGGTAAAGGACGAGCAGGGAAAGGCGAGCGATACCTGGGTGGAGTGGGCAGATGTCGATGATTTCCAAGGATCAGGTCCCTTTGACCGGCAGTACGTCCTCGATGGGGCGATGGGAGAGGTCTTCTTCGGGGATGGGAAGAGGGGAAAGATCCCTCCGATCGGGACTGACAACATCAGGATAAGCTATCGGTCTGGCGGCGGATCGGCTGGAAACCTCTCGGCAGGCGAGGTTAATGTGCTGAAGACGCTTGTCCCTGGAATAAGCCGGGTTGAAAACCTGGTTTCTGCGGAGGGAGGATCCGATGCCGAGGATATGGAGTCGGTGATGGAGCGAGGACCCGGCCTTTTAAAGGCGCTTGACAGGGCTGTCACATACGAGGACTTCCAGCGGCTGTCCAAGGCCTCATCGAGCGCCATCGCCCGGACTGTGTGCATATCCGATAATGGCCTCTTGAAGGTAATCGTGATCCCGAAAGGTGCTGAGGATCGCCCGGAACCATCCCCCGGGCTTCTCCGGATCGTGAGGTCGTACCTGGAGGAGAGGTGCCTCTCATCGCTCTCCCCAGGGGAGCTTGCAGTAGTCAGCCCAAGCTACGTTGAGGTTAGGATCTCAGCAGTGATCGTCCCCACTTCGCAGGATATTGCAGTTTTACTTGAGCGGCAGATAATTGCAGCTTTAAAAGAGTATCTTCATCCGCTTACCGGAGGTGGGGATGGCCAGGGCTGGGACTTCGGAAGGGATGTTCACCTCTCAGATCTCTACGCATTCATAGCGGAGAATGATGGTGTGGATCACGTAACCGACCTTACAATCAACGAGTCGGTGGATGACTTGCCGATCGGCGACCTCGAGATGGTCTGCTCAGGAGAGCATAGCATCTCAATGAGCCTTGGAGGGAGTGTATGACGCTGCCACTGGAGACCCTGGACGACAAGACCTATGCGGAGCTTGTGAGAGATGCCCAATATCGCATCCCCTTATATGCCAAGGGATGGACCGACTTCAACCCAAGCGACCCTGGTATAACGATTCTCGAGTTGCTCGCATGGCTTTCAGAGATGCAGATATACAGGCTCGACCAGGTGGGGGAGAGAAGCTACCTCAAGTTCCTCTACCTCATGGGCGATGACGGCCCTCTTTCGCCGAAGGCAGCGACGGTTCAGATACGCTTCTCGAACCTCACTGAGCAGAAGCTAACGATCCCAAAGGGAGCTCAGGTCTACGTGACCGATTCCGAGACCGGCGAGGATATCGTCTTCGAGACGTTAGCGGTTTTCACAGTCGATATAGGAGAGGAGGTCTCAGTCAGGGCGGACGAGGGGGAACGCGTCGAGGATCTTGACATATCCTTTGATGGGCTTCCATATCAGGTGATAGAACTTTCTAAAGCGCCAGTTCTTGCCGATTCGTTCTCCCTTACAATTGAAGGGCAGTCTTGGTGTGCCGTCCCAGACCTCGATTCCTCTGGACCTCTGGATAGGCATATGGCTGTTGACCAAAAGATGGGAAGGCTTCTTTTCGGAGATGGCGTTTTTGGCCAGATCCCCGCCGGAAAAGGCATCCTTAGCTATCGATCCTGCGGAGGCGCTAGAGGAAATGTCCCAGCTGGCAGCTTATGCCAGGTAAAGGGTGATCTGGCAGGCAAGGTCTCGGTGACGAATCCTTTAGATGCATCTGGCGGAGAGGACGGCGAGAGCCTGGCAGATGCCATATCCAGGGTCAGGGATGGATTGAAGGAGATCACAAGAGCGGTTACCCCCGAGGACTTCGAGCATCTGGCACTGCAGGTAAAAGGCGTAAAAAGGGCCAAGGCCCTTCCCAGGTACCATCCCTGCCATTCACAGGAGGTCTCCCGGACAGTCTCAGTCATCATAGTACCAGATCTCGATAGCAAGGCTCCGATGCCGTCGAAGGTGCTGATGGAAGATGTCTACTGGCATCTGGATGGCCACAGAATGCTTACAACCGAGGTCTTCGTCCTGCCTCCGGTCTATGTACCAGCCTCAATCGAGGTTGTGATAGTGAATGATCCGCTCTACCTCGAGGATTCCGTCTCAAAGGCCGCAAAGGATGGGCTCTTGAGGTTCCTAGATCCGTTTGTGGGTGGGCTTGATGGATCCGGCTGGCCGTTTGGGCGGGGCGTATTCATCTCGGATATCCACAAGGTCTTGAACAGGGTGGAAGGAGTGGACTATGTGGAATCGGTAAAACTTGGCGAGGATACGAACGATCCCGATTGGAATCTCTCTTCCGAGGATCTGAGCATTCCAGATCATGGCCTCGTCGTAGCTGGAAAGAAGGTTGAGGTGAGCTTTCTGGAAGTGACTGGGTGATAGCATGAGCGAGTTCAAGTTCTGGGCCTTGAACGAGGCAGTCTGGCAGGGGCTAGTCGACGATCTCCTCGAATACGACGAGGGATTACGGCTGAAGGAAGGGAAGCTCTCGGGTGAGTGGACCTCGGATCGTCTCGATAGCGGCATTCCTGAATGCGAGTGGCACCGCCTGGCCCTCGACGCTGATATCCCCGAAGGCTGCCGTATCGAGATTAGCTTTTGCACGTTTGAGTCATCGAGCGAGGGGGAGTTCCAGGCCAAAAGCGTCATAACCTTCGAGGATATAACCGACTCGCTCATCGATATATCCCCTGGCAGGTACATTCAGCTGAAAATACGATTATATGCAACATATGCAACATATTTGTTTGGATGGGACGATGTCCCTGGAACGGAAAATGATAAACTCATAGATTATCTAGTCCAAGAATACGTTATTGATCCGCTAGAAAATGCAACTATTGATAAGATCAATGATGATAAGACGATCAAGATATCTGCAGATAATAACTCCATTCTACTGGATCTCAATGATGAAAAAACGAGAGTAATATTAAATATAAATGGAGATATTGTCGATGAACTCGTAGCTAATATGGAGGACGATGGGCTAAAAATATATCGAGAGATCTCTGCGCCCGTTCTCGAACAGGCCAAGGTCTACTATCCTCATAGCTCCCTTATCCGGTACCTTCCGTCCCTATACCAGGACGATTCCGAGAGCAAAGATCTCCTAGAGAGGTTCTTATCGGTATTCGAGACCGAGCTATTGGAGACGGAGGAGATGATCGACAGGATACCAGCGCTCTTCGATCCAATGGCAGTGCCTGAGGAGCTACTTTCATGGCTTGCCAGCTGGCTATCCCTCGATCTCTATGAGCTATTAGGGGAGAAGAACAGGGAGTTTCTACTGAAGGCCATGGCCCTATATCAGAAGAAGGGAACCGTATCGGGGCTTGGAAGTCTGGTGAGCTTTCTTACCGGCAAGACGTGTGGCGTCAGGGAGTATGCCAATTTGGTCTTCCGATCATATGGCATGGAGCACGAAAGCTTTGGGGATTATGAGAATCCAGGAAACGTAAGGTTCTATCACAAGACATCGAAGACCGTGGACACCTCAAATGGAGACCTCCTTGGAAAGATGGGGACGTTTTTCGATGAGGTCCACTACACCATGGATACTAGAGAGGGAGCCATATCCTGTCCATGGGGTGTTGGCATCTATATCTACCTGGAGCCTGAAGAGACGCTGGAGATCGATCCAAAGAAGCTATATCCCATAATTCAAACCTTCTTGCCGGTATTCGTCCACGTCAGGATTATATCATTTGTTATCAAGGTTGAGGTCTACAGCCTGGACCAGATAGAAGATGGGTACTCAGACTTCCTCCATTGTGGGGCTGAGGAGAAGTTCGAACAGATAATCGAGTCTTATTGGTGCTATTCCAACTGGAAACTGATTAAAAGCTATGAATCGTCGATTGAGAAGCTGACAAATAGCGTGGATTATCGTACCTTCCACAACCAGATCATCCCCGATAAAAATTAGCCTTTCTGGCGCTAAAGATATCCGCAATAGAAAAATGACTGGGGTTTGGGTTAAGTATTTTCGATCATTTCTCGATCGATTTGCATGAGTTGAGAGAAGAATTATAAGGGATTTTTTCCCATCAATAGAAGATCGATTATGATTAATACCAGGAGTTGATGTGGCGTGTTCAGGATCAAGGGAGAGTATAGGGATGTAATTTCCCGTCATGGGGTGCCTCTGGAGGACCGGGGATGGAGGTCGAATTCGATCGTTGCCGACTTCGGGCTATTCCTGGCCGCTCTTTTAAAGAAGCAGTACAGCTCCCCGGTAGGGTTGGAGTACCTGGCGGTAGGAGAAGGCGCTCAGGAGGGATCGGTCAGCCAGCGGGCCACTGCCTTCAAGGCGCGAGTAGAGACGTTCTTCGATAACATCACGGGCCCCTCGGATCTCGATTACTATCAAGAGGTCGATGGTAAATGGGTTTGGGCCAAGATGATCAAGGGATCGGATATCTCCTATATCGACGAAGAAGAGAATCCCACAAACGATGTTACCAACACCCTTCAGATCATCGTAGATATAGAGGCGGGAACGCCTCTGAAGCGGGGCAGCGGAGAGGCAGAGACGCTCAAGTTTACTGAGTTTGCCTTGCTGGGAATAAAAGAGACCGATTCCGATACTTTGAGGATGGTCAATTACGTCAGTCACGGCGTGATCGAAAAGGATACGTCCATGAAGCTTACGAGGGAGATCAGGCTGAAGTTCCCGGTGGAGGGATCGTAGATGGGAAGCTCATACTGGATGCAGGATCAGAACGGCAACTTCTCCAACGAGAAGAAAGATACCTTCGATGAAGCGAAGGGCTATGTGGGATTACGCTTGCAGATGGGCGTGCCACTGCTGGATAGGGATTGGAACGAGCTTGAGGATATAAGGCGCTATAACGAGGTGATGCTTCGCCGGCACTACATCGGGGATGGAACTCCCGATGATGGATTCAAGATCCTGCCGCTTGATGATCCTGGAAACGGATTTATGATACAGAAAGGGCACATCCTTGTGAAGGGAATGGAAGCTGTAAACCCATCTGATATCAGCTATTCAGAACAGGAAGGAGTTAGCGCTCTTACAGTACCCTCAACGGACAGGACAGACAAGGTCTACATCGATGTATGGATCGAGGAGATCATTCCTGAATCAGGTGACATGGACAATCCCTTAAATAATCCGCAGGATATCAAGATGGCCACATGTATTCGCCATAAGCTCTTCTGGAAGGTGCTTGTGGCTGAAGGCGTAGACATACCTGATGAGGATTATCACTGGCGCTATCAGCTAGCAACAATCAGCCGGTCCGCAGGCAAGAGCATAATCGAGAAAGGTGATATTGTCGATAACAGGAGGGAGTGCGGGACATCAAGCAGCCTCGGAGATGCCCTGAAGGTCGTAGACACCCTAGACGTGGCAATAGCTGGCAACCTCGGAACTCACGGGTATCTGCCCCATCCTCGAACGCCTGGCTGGAAGGGGGGGCTTCACACACATGATATCGAGGCCGAGGGCACGATCTGGTCGAGGCACGGACTTGAGACCGAGCCCAGAGACCTGGCCGAGCTCTTCCCCTCGTCTCAGGGTCTGCAGCCCGGAGATGTAGTCTGCCTCTCACCTGACGGAGGCCTAGCTCGATCCGATAAGCAGAACGACACAAGGGTAGCAGGGGTTGTCTCTACAGAGCCTGCTATCGTGCTTGGCTTCGATCCGGCTTCAAAGCAACTCTTTCCGCTGGCGCTTGCCGGAAGGGTGCCCTGCAAGGTTGTAGACGAAAACGGCCCGATTAGGCCTGGCGATCTATTGACGAGCTCTTCGACGCCGGGCCATGCCATGAGGGCATCGTCAATCAGCATCGGGGATGTTGAGATTCACAGGCCGGGGACGATAATCGGAAAGGCGCTTGGATCCCTAGAAGGGGGAGAGGGGATCGTAGATCTCTTGATCATGCCATGTTGAGGGAAGGCTTACTGAGTCTGCCATTTCGCGGATACAGCTGCTGATCCCCCCTCCTGTGGATACAGCTTCGGATCTTGCTTTAATATATATTTAATCTAAAGGCATCGTCGGGGTCTCTTATGAGCATGCACTACCAAAACGACCTTGAGTACCTCCTGGACCAGCTTGCCAAGATCGATCTGAGAATCGCCATCCTCCTTCGTTCAAGGGATGGATCGGGAGGACTTGGCATGACGCTAGAGGAGATGCAGTCCCTGTTGAAGTACAGGGGAGAGCAGCCATCCAGCACCAGGGATAGGGAGGCCTTGCGAGGCCTCGAGATGGAGGTAGACAGGAAGGTCAAAAACGGCCTGAAGATGGGAATCAGGCTGAACGTCCCCGAGATCTGCAAGCTCTTCGGCTTAAACGAGGTCGAGAGAGACGCCCTTATGATATGCGCAGCTCCTGACCTTGATGTCAAGTACGAGCGGCTCTACGGCTTTATCCAAGACGATCTTACCAAAACGAGGCCGAGCCTAGGCCTTGTGATATCGCTTCTATCATCGACCAATGAGGAGGCCTTCAGAATCAGGCATCACTTCCTTCCAAAAGGCCCCCTTTTCAGGGAAGGACTGATCGAGCCTGCGGACGGCTCGGAGGATATTGCCTTGTCGACGATGCTTAAAACGCCAAGCGAGGTTCTGCCCTTCCTGATCGGGATTGAGAGGGCAGGCCTTGCAAATAGATCCGCACTCGACCTTGAGGCTGCGAAGTCGAGGCTTGCAGCGCTCTCGATGGACGAGGCAGCACGGGCGCAGGCGTACAACCTCATGATCAGGTCGCTTACGGATGGGAGTTGGAGCTGGATCTCCATCCTCAAAGGGCCTTATGGCGCGGGGAAGGGGGAGATTGTGGATCTCATCTGCAAAGCCCTTGGGCAAAAGATCATAAAGGTCCGCCTCTCCGCCCTTGGAGAGGATGCAGCCGCCCTTACGAGGGGACTTCGCCGGATGTTCCGCCAGGCCATCCTTGAGGGAGGGATCCCATACATCGAGGGGATGGAGGAACTCCCGGAGGAATCTGGAGGAAGGGCGCTTAGAGAGGCTGTGTTTCGCTTTATCGATGCATCTGCAAAAAGGGCCTTTCTCGTCGTCCAAAGGGATGTCGAGATCCCTCGGGGGCTTGAGAAGGAGGTTGTGCCAATAGAGATCCCTGTCTTAAGCTATGGGGCGAGAAAGGAGATCTGGAGGGCTCAGCTCAAGTGGAGGGCATCGGAAGAGGAGCTATCCGACCTTGCAGCGAAGTTCCGTCTGACTCCAGGCCAGATAGATGAGGCCGTCACTTCTGCCAAGGCCAAGGCCAAGATGCTCGGAATGAATCATCCCGGGATCGATGAGATCCACACCGGATGCCTCGCCCAATCCGGAAGGGGCCTTGCAGCCCTTGCCCAGAAGGTAAATGCAGTCTACGGCTGGGATGACCTAGTTCTTCCAAAGGCGAAGCTCGACCAGCTTAAAGAGGTCTTAGCCCAAATAAAGCATCAGGGGGAGGTCTATCAGGAATGGGGATTTGGAGGCAAGCTCTCTTCGGGCCGCGGCATAAACGTTCTTTTCACAGGTCCCTCTGGCACAGGAAAGACGATGGCTGCAGGCGTAATCGCAAGGGAGCTTAAGCTTGATCTCTACAAGGTCGATCTCTCACAAGTCGTCAGCAAGTACATAGGGGAGACCGAGAAGAACTTGGGCAAGATATTTCAGGCGGCCGAGGATAGCAGCTCTATCCTCTTCTTCGATGAGGCAGACGCCCTATTTGGAAAACGAAGCGAGGTTAAGGATGCCCATGACAGGTATGCGAACGTCGAGATAAGCTATCTTCTCCAGAAGATGGAGGAGCATGAAGGGGTAGTCATACTTGCAACCAATCTCGGCTGTAACATGGATCAGGCATTCGTTCGCCGGATGACTGCGATTGTCGAGTTTCCGTTCCCTGATGAGGAGGCCAGGCATAGCATCTGGGAGGGGCAGATACCAACAGAGGCCCCAGTGGGCGACGATCTCGACCTTCAGTATCTCTCCCGCCGGTTCAAGATCGCGGGCGGTAACATCAAGAACATCGTCTTGAACGCGGCATTCCTGGCAGCAGAGGATGGAGGCAGGATAAACCAGAGGCATATGGTAAAGGCCACATGGAGGGAGCTACAGAAGATGGGGAAGGTCTTTACCAGAAACGACTTTGGAAAGTATTACGATCTTATCGATGAGATGAGGAGCGCGAGATCCGATGAAATCGACTAAGGCGATGAAAGAAGCCTCCAGCGGGGCTTCGCCCAGGCAGGTCCAACGCCTGAAGGAGAACGGCAGCCAGCCCCCCCGCCTCCACAATGTGGAGGGGGCAGCCTCCGGCCTTCAGGCGATGCCACCCCTCCAGAGGGCGGCGGCGGTTCAGAGGCTGCAGCAGACGAGGGGAAACGGCTTTGTGCAGAGGGTTCAGGCGAAGATGACCGTAGGGCCTGCAGGCGATTCATACGAGCGGGAGGCAGACAGCGTAGCGGAGCGGGTGATGAGGATGCCCGATCCTCAAACGATCCAGCACAAATCTCTGCCGGACGATCTCCAGCGAAAGCCCGTTTCCGGCCAGATCACGCGCATTTCGCGCCAGGTCGAGCCAGAAGAGCCTGGAGAGGAGGAGCTTCAGCTTAAGGGAGAAAGTGGCGGCTTTTCCGTCCCGCAGGCGATAGAGGCGCGCCTGGAGGCGCGACGGGGCGGGGGCCAGCCGCTTCCCGCGCCGGTTCGGGGGTTCATGGAGCCGAGGTTCGGGGCCGATTTAAGCGGCGTGCGGCTTCATTCAGATCCTGAGGCGGTCGGGCTTGCCAGGGATCTTGGCGCCCGGGCCTTTACGAGGGGGCAGGATATCTACATGGGAGGCGGCCAGGATCCGCAGACGGATTCGGGAGAGCGCCTGATCGCTCACGAGCTGACACACGTGGTACAGCAGGGAGCAGCCGGGACAGAGGCGCCAGGCCATCAGCAGATCGTCGAGAAGAGCCAAAGCCGGGGCGATACGATCAGCCGGTGGGCAGAGGACGAGCATCGTTACTTCGGCGATCTGGCAATGGCATTGTTATTGAGCAATGCCAATTATGCGAATGCCAGAGCTAACATCCCAGATGCGGTGAAGTCAGGCGAGTTGATCGGTGTACCCTATCTCAAGCCCACTGTAGAGATGAGAAGAAGGGGCCCAACAACACCAGCAGCGCTAGGTTTTGGAGGGATGGCTGATGAGTACCCTGTAAAGGTCTGGAAAAAGGATAAGATGACCTATGGCCAGGCCACCATGTTGGGCGGTGACTATTCGAAGACACCAGAGGTTCTGGCAGGAAAATGGAGGACCCTTGAACCCGAGAATCTGGCGAACATCTCATCTATGTACTGGATAGCCGCGACGAACGTCAATCATTTCAATCCACTGGCCAGTAAGGAATATGTGACCCAGCATAATAAGGCAGTTCGTCTGGCTGGGGGGGCCAGGGCTGCGGCTAATGCTGGAAATGTCGGGCTGGCTCGGGCCAAGGCCGAGGAAGCGATCGCGGCTGAGGCATTTTCGGGTCACTTCTTGATGGATACTTATGCTTCCGGCCACCAGGTTCCTCATGCATTGACGGCGGTTGGTGATTGGAAGGCCACTCAATTCGCAAGGATGCCCAGATTGGGCCTCACTTTTACGAAGACCTATCACGATGCTCTCAATGCCCTGCCTAATGGATTGGATCTTATGGTGGGGGGCAAGTTCCATGGCGACAACACGCGGACTACTCAGGACGATCGGGTAGCTGAAGAGACATATCATTCACTGGCTGAAGTAATCAGCACCATGAGCGGTGTGGATTTGGAGACGCCTCTCCCGGTTGCAAATCCTGGGCCTGACGTTCCAAGAATCCTTCAGGATCCAGCTGCCAGGCCCATATGGTTGGCCATGATGAAAAAAGCCGCGCCCATGTACCGTTATGCTGAGGCGGAAAAGGAGCAGCATTATACTACATCATCTGAGCAGACAGGATATACCCGAAAGGAGATAGCTGATTACTGGAGAGCCATGAGGGGACTTGGTTTGGCGGAATTCGAGAGCTATCTCAAAGAAGAGGAGAGGAGAAAGGGGGAAAGGATGGAGAGTCTTCCTACACACTATCCAAAGATGTAGGTCCGGATGTTGCCGCTTTACATGAATGCTGCAAACAACTATCTTAATAGAATTGGAGGCTCAGAGATCGATGAGAGGGTATAAGGGGCCGGGAAAGAGGTCCTCCAACGATGGAAGAGTATCTAGCCAGCCGATTTCAGTACGCCGGGAGGCAGACGAGGGATTGCATCCAGGGATGGCTTCGGTAGAGGGTACGGTTTCGAGCCTGCAAGCAATGCTTCCCCTGCAAAGGGCAGAAGCAGTTCAGAGGCTGCAGCAGACCAAAGGAAACGGCTTTGTGCAGAGGGTTCAAACGAAGATGACCGTGGGGTCTGCAGGCGATTCATACGAGCATGAAGCTGACCGGGTAGCAGAGAGGGTGATGAGGATGCTTGACCCCCAGACGGTCCAGAGCCAGGGTCTGCCAGAAG
The DNA here is from genome assembly GCA_964632755.1 of uncultured Methanotrichaceae archaeon. Taxonomy (GTDB): domain Archaea; phylum Halobacteriota; class Methanosarcinia; order Methanotrichales; family Methanotrichaceae; genus JAFGMR01. Next base: position 1,477 of record CAZWDT010000042.1, on the reverse strand, counting down.
ATGATCTCCAGCGAAAGCCTATCGGAGGCCAGATCACGCGCATCTCGCGCCAGATCAAGCCAGAAGAGGAGCTCGAAGAGGAGGAGATCCAGCTTAAGGGCGAGCGTGGCGGCTTTGCAGTCCCGCAGGCGATAGAATCTCGCCTGGAGGCGCGACGAGGCGGAGGACAGCCGCTCTCCACCGAGGTGAGGGGATTTATGGAGCCCAGGTTCGGAGCCGATTTCAGCGGTGTGCGGCTGCACTCCGATCCCGAAGGCGGCCGGTTATCGGAAGAGCTGGGGGCCCGGGCCTTTACGAGGGGGCAGGATATCTACATAGGAAGCGGCCAGGATCCAAGAACGAACTCGGGGCAGCGACTCATCGCCCACGAGCTGACCCATGTGGTCCAGCAGGGATCCTCAACCGTCGTTCGCAGAGTAAAAAAGCCCTGGACCTTATGGTTTTCAAAGAAGCGAAAGGCTGTCAACGCGCTGGAGAAGGCTATTAAAGAAAATAATATAAACACAGTGAATGCGAAGGCTGCGGAGTTAATACGGATTACGGATTTTACTTTTTATTTAAAATTAATGAAATACGAACTCGAAAGGTATGCAGGTGATCCGGCCAAATGGAAGAGATGCTTCTTCTCCTATCGAGGCGCCTTTGGATCAGATCCTTTGACGGTACGTATGCTTCAAGCTAACGACGACAAGCTTGATCCTATGAGCACTGAAATGGCCGACTACATAGCATCAAACTACCTGGGCGGATTGAGCAATTATTATCAAATATTGAAACTTATGCAAATACCGCAACTTACACGAGTCTTGAAGCGCAAATGCTCCAAAAACATCTGGGCAAACTTGGTTGGAAGCTCCCCTGTTCTCTCCATCCTTCAAGGGGCTGGGGCCATTGTGTCGAAGCCTCCCATATCATCCAATGAGGCATTTACCCAGGCTGATCTCATATTCAGTGGTTTTCTCACAGGGGGGCATATCCCATTACACTATCAAGGGACACATGGTGGCAAGGATGTGAATAAGGCATTGACTATACGTTCCGGAGTTGATATTGCGACGGACTGCCATCATCTGGCTCAGATGCTCAAAAATGTATTTCAAGCCTGGCCGGGCCATCCTAAAGTGATACAAAAATCTATAAATAACCCTATATTAACAAAAGATTTGTCTACAATGAATCATAAATACGCAGGGCTGATATCCAGCAATTACAGTGGCAATGTGCTGATACATAATGGTACTAACTATGTTCCGGCCAAGCGTATCTTCTTTAGTGCCGGTAAAGGTGTGCAATCACACAGCTGGGTACGGCTTCAATATGGTGATAAAAGTAGATCCTACGATCCGGTCTTTGGCACGGTTGGCAATCAAGTCTCAGGTTCAGTATCTGAAGGGTTTAGGCTGGATGGGGGAATATACAGGGGAACGAATAACGTCATAATACCAGTGGATAAGCTGAAAAAGGCTGTTAAGGATCT